>CAIMSN010000120.1 GCA_903844135.1 uncultured Rhodospirillales bacterium
GCGAGGCTGGTGCCGCCGATGCTGGTGAACACCGACGGGCTGGTGGCGCTGACCGGCTCGACGATCACCGCGCCGGTATAGGGGTCGGCGATCAGGCCGAGATCCGGCTGCTGACGGCCGGTGCCGGGCAGGTCGGACTGCCAGGACGGCTTCGGCAGGAACGCGCTCTCGCCGCCGCCGCCGCCGGCATAGAAACCCTGCTGGACCGGAACCGGGTTCGGAGCGCTGGTGGTGCCGAGCACGGACCGGTAATTGCCCCAGCCGGTCTCGACCGGACCGTTCCTGCTCGGCACGTCGATCGACGTGCCGCCCACCGCGGTGACCCAGGGCGAATCGCTCGGCGAGGACACGTCCGTATGTCCGAGGGCGGCGCTGAAGTCGCCATCGTCGCCGGTCGAGAAGTTCAGCGTGATGCCGACCGCGGAGGCTTCCCTGCCGAGCTGGTCCCATCCGTTGATGGTGTCGCTGTCGGATTCCGTCTCGCCTTCGCCGTAGCTGTTGGAGACGACGTTGCCGATATGGTTGTCGATCACGTACTGCACCACCGCCTGCAGCGAGGTGTCGTAATTGTCCGGCGCCACGGCGAGCACGATCTTGGCGCCCGGCGCGATCGCATGCGCCAGTTCGATGTCGAGCGCGGTCTCGCCGGCCCAGCCATAATTGACCGAGGTCGGGGCGCCGGCGGGCGTGATGATCGAGAAGTTGCTGCTGTCGAAAGGCTTGATGCCGGTGGCGGCGAAGAAGCTGTTGGCGTCGGCCAGCGCGGTCGGGGAGCCGTAAGCGTCGACGATGACGATGGTCTGGCCGGTACCGTCGACACCGTACTGGTAGGCCTGGTTCAGCCCGTAATGCGCGGCGATCTGGGCCGGGGTGTAGGCGCAGACCAGGCCGTTGAAGGCGTAGGTGACACCGCTGTAGGAGGCCTGCGTGGTGGCGTTGCTCAGCGACACCGAACCGGTGCCGAAGCACTGGTTGCTGAACCCCGCCAGCGGGGCGGTGGCGTCGGCGCCGGCGGCCGGGACCGGGATCCCGGCGAAGCGCTTGCCAGACGCATCGGTCGGCGCGACATGCATGGTGTGCATCGTGCCGCCCGACAGGCCGCTCACGCCGCTGACGCGGCCAGCCAGCGCGCCCTGCGGTCGCAGCGTGACGGTGTTGGCCAGGATCGTGTCGCCGCCGCGCAACAGGGCATGGATTTGGGTGCCGAAGGCACGATGCAGCGAAGAGACGTCGCCCATCACGCCGATGCTGGAGCCGCTGGCGCTGGTGCGTCCGACCTGCAGCCCGAAGCCGGCCAGCGCCTTCTTCACCGTGGCGATATCGGCCGCCTTCGGTCCATACGAGGCGAGCTCGGCCTTCGACATCCACTGGCGGAACAGCGGATTGCCCGGCGTGTAGCGGGCGATCAGCGCCTTCTCAAAACCGGCTCTGTCGGCCATCGGCAGGTGCACGGTCGCGGTCATGGTCTTGCCGGCGGCGACGAGACCCAGATCCTGAGCGCCGGCGAAATGCGAGGGCAGGGTCGCGGCGACGGCGTGAGACTGCGCGGCGCTTGCCAGCAGGATAGCGGCGCCGGGCAGAAGCCGGCACAGGAGCGACGTGGTGGATCGGTTCATGGAGGGAAATTCTTCCGGCGAGAAGGTTGCGACAGGTGCGAACCGACGACCGGATGAAATATCAGGCGTGGAGATGCCTTGAGCACGCCAGGGCGGCGTCGATTGCCGCCGAAACGCTCAGAAGCACGCCATCGCCCGTTGCTTCGCTCGGCACCGGGATCATCGTTCTGATGTCGTGCCGAGTTTGTGGGCAGGGTCTCGAAATGGCAACCGGGATTGTTATCGAATCGTAAAGATTTGTGCCGAAGATGCTCGCTCGCGGCCGCGCTGCGTCAGTCGCAGTCGCAACCGGACGTCCTGCCCTCCGCCTGACGCACCACATGATGGTCGATCCACTCCGACACCAGGCAGCGCGCCTCGCTGATCGAGGCTTCCGGATGATGGATGCGATACAGCGTGGTGCAGGCGTGGAACGCCTGCATGTCGAGCGTCCCGCAGGCCCGCAGTTCGCGATAGGCGGTGACCACGGCGCGCTCGCAGTTGCGGGTGATGGCAGGCGACTTCTCGCTCAAGACCGGATTCCTTCAGGACGGGCCACGCGTTGCAAATCGTTCGCAACTCGCTAGGCGACTGTTATGCACGCTCTGGCAGGTCGGGTTCAAGGCTTCTGTCCGCGAGACCGGCGTATCGACGCAGAATGACACGGGCGATCCGGCCGGATTCGTCCAGCGGCCGGCGCGGCCACGGCGCCAGCGGGTCCGCCGGCCCGTCGCGGCCCCACCGTCGCACCAGGTCTAGCCCCAGAAGCTGGCCGAGCAGCGCGCCGCCGGCGTCGCTGCCGGCCCGGCTTGGCGGCCGCGCGTCCTGAATCGTCGGTTCGTCGACCACGAACACCGGACCGTCGGTGGCGCAGGCCTCGCTCAGCGCCTGCGGCCCGGTCCAGGCGACGATGGTCGCGTCGGCGCCGCCCAGGAAGCCGAGGGTCGGGTCCGGACCGGGCTCGCCGGCACGATAGACCAGGTGCATCGCCTCCGACAGGCCGGCGGCGAACGCATCGGCGATGCGCGGCGGACACTCCGGCAGCGCGCTCGCCAGCACGCATCCGCCGCGCGCCCGGACCAGACCGGTCAGCCGGCGCGCCAGCGCCACCACAGCACCGAGGCTGGGCGCGCCGCCGCCCAGCAGCACCGCGACTCTCGGCCAGGGCAGATGCGCCAACCGGTCGGCCCAGAGCACCCTGGCCCGGGCCAGCAGGCCGGGCGACACCGCCTGCGGCTGGCCGAGAATCGACAGGATGCGCCCGAGCGGCGCGCCGCGGTCGGGCCGCATGCCGGAGGATGGCAGCACCAGCAGGTCGAACGGCGCGGCGAGCAGCCGCTCCGGCAGCCTGGTGGCGGTCTGCCGGCAATGCACCACCGCGGTGCCGTGACGGGCCTTCACCAGCAGCGCCTGCGCCGCCGCCCGCAATCCGGACGAGACGATCAGCGCCGGCGCGCTCCCCACCGGCCGCCGCCCGTCCGACGGGCCGATCCGGCGGAACGGCACGCCGAGCCGGCCGGCGATCGCCAGCGCCGGCCGGGCCGCGGCGGGGTCCGGTCGGGGCCGATGTCCGGGCCCGACCGGCGGGTCCTCGATCACCCAGACCGGCGCCCAGACCGGCATCCGGGCCGGCGCGTCCGGCAGGGTCGGCTGTCTCGTCGTCGCCATCGCGCTGCCCTCGCTGGTTGCCTCGCCGCCCGGCGCCCATGGATTTTCCGTGCGGCCTTGGATAGTGGAGAGAGCGATCGTCGGCATAAAGGGATGTGGACCATGAACGCTGATTCCGCCGGCCATGGCGCAACGCCGCCCGCTTCGCCGCCCGCCTTGTCACCGCCGATCCGCACCGCCCCCACCGACTGGGACCGCGACGCGGCGCTGACCACGGCGCGGCTGCTGCTCGAGATCAAGGCGGTGAATTTCCGCCCCGAGGAACCGTACACCCTCACCTCAGGCTGGAAATCGCCCGTCTATATCGACTGCCGCAGGATCATCTTCTTTCCGCGCGCCCGCGCCAAGATCATCGACCTGGCGGTGGAGAAGATCGGCCGGCACATCGGCTACGAGAGCATCGACGTGATCGCCGGCGGCGAGACCGCCGGCATCCCGTTCGCCGCCTGGATCGCCGACCGCATGGCGGCGCCGATGGCCTATGTGCGCAAGAAGCCGAAGGGGTTCGGCCGCAACGCGCTGATCGAGGGCGACGTGCCGGAAGGCAAGCGGACGCTCCTGGTCGAGGACCTCACCACCGACGGCGCCTCCAAGATCGTGTTCGCCAAGTCGCTGCGCGATGCCGGCGCGCTGGTCGAGCACACCTTCGTGGTGTTCTTCTACGGCGTGTTCCCCGGCGCCCACCGCACCCTGTCGGACATGGGCGTGTCGCTGCATGCGCTGTGCACCTGGTGGGACGTGCTGGAGGCCTGCGCCGAACGGCCGTACTTCTCCGAGACCGCGGCGGCGGAGGTGCGCCGCTTCCTGGAGGATCCGTGCGCCTGGTCGGCCAGGCATGGCGGCGTCGCCAGCGCGGAGGAGGCGCTCGCGCTGAAGACCGGCAAGCCGACGCACGGTTGATCCGCGCCGCCATGCAAGGCCGTCTGCTCGCGTTCGATTCCGGCATCGGCGGCCTGTCGATCGTCGGCGCGCTCAGGCGGGCGGCCCCGGACCTGGCGATCGACTACCTGGCCGACAATGCCGTGTATCCCTACGGCGAGCTCGCCGACGACACGCTGGTCGCACGCCTCGGCGCCCTGCTGGAGGATGCGATCGCCGAGCTCCGCCCGGATGCGGTGGTGATCGCCTGCAACACCGCCAGCACGGTGGCGCTCGAGGCGATGCGGGCCCGGTTCGCGCTGCCGTTCGTCGGCTGCGTGCCACCGATCAAATGGGCCGCCAGCCTGAGCCGCAGCCGCACAATCGGCCTGCTGGCCACCTCCGCCACCGTGCGGCGGCCCTATCTGCGCGACCTGCAGGCCAGGTTCGCGCCGGATTGCCGGCTGATCGCCCATGGCGCGCGCGGCCTGGCCGACATCGCCGAGATCGCGTTCCGCGGCCGGCCGATCGATCGCGACGCCATCGCGCGCGAACTCGACGGGCTGTTCGGCCAGCCGGGCGGCGCCGCGATCGACGCTGTCGGCATCGGCTGCACCCATTACAGCGTGCTGCTGGAGACGCTGCGCGCCCTGTCGCCGCCCGGGATCGCCTGGCTCGACCCGGCCGATGCGGTCGCCCGTCAGGCGATCGCGGTGCTGGACGGGCTGGCCAGCGGCGGCGCCGCGACCCGCACGCCGGAGCGAGCCTGGTTCACCGCCGATCCACCGGACCGCGAGCGGCTGGTCGACCGGCTGGCCGCGTTCGGCTTCCAGGGCGTCGAGATCGTCGCTGCACCGGCGGACGCGGCCCGGGGCGTGATCGCCGACCGGCATTTCTCCCGATGACCTTCATCCGCACCCGCGCCACCTTCGGCGGCTACGATATCCGCGAGGGACCGCCTCGGGTCGGGGTCGCGGAGAACGCGATGGTGATCGGCTGGGCGCTGTACGACGAGCGCCGGCTGCTGGTGACAGACAGCGCCTTCGCCCGCGAAGGCATCGAGAGCGGCCGGCGCGGCTTGACCACGATCGGCGCCCACACCACCACCGACCGCAACATCCGCGCCGGGAGGCGGCTGGCCGACGAAGACTCCGTCTGGATCGGCCACCTGCACGAGCATTTCGGCCATTTCCTGATCAGCACCCTGTCGCGCCTCTGGTCGCTGCAGGACCTGCCGGCACGGACCAGGATCGTCTCCGTCGGGCCCGGCGACCTTCGCCGCAAGCTCCGGCTGCCGTTCGTCGCGTCCGTGCTCGCGGCGCTGGATCTGGACGAGGAACGCTTCGTCGAGGTCTCCGATGGGGACATCATCCCGAGGATCTCGGTTCCCGAGCCGCTGTTCGTGGAGAACAGCGCCGCCCATCCGGAGATGGCGCGATTCTGCCTGCGGCTGGCGGATGCGATCGCCGGGCCGGACGACGGCGATCGAGCCGGCGCCCGCGGCTCCGTGCAGCCGCTGTTCCTGAGCAAGCGCGCACTGACCGCCGGTGTCAGGACGATCGAGAACGAGTCCGCGCTGACCGACATCCTGGAAGGTGAAGGGGTGGCGGTGGCCAGCCCGGAGACGCTCAGCCCGGCGGAGCAGATCCGGCTCTGGCGCCGCCATCGGGTGATCGCCTCGTTCGAGGGGTCCGGCCTGCACGGCGCCCTGTTCGTCCGGGACAGGAAGATCCTGACGGTCAGCGCCAATGCCTTCGCGCCGTCCAACCAGGTGCTGATCGATGCGATCGCCGGCCACCAGGCGCTGTATCTGAACGCCAGGGGCGGGCTGGCCGAGGCGCCGGCGGTCGACGGCTTCTCCTCCGCCACCCGCCTGGTCGATCCCGACGGCGCGGCGCGCTCGCTGCTCGCCGCCCTGTCCTATCTCCGGGCCGGCAGCGAATGCATGCGGATGCGCGCCATGCGGGATACGGTCTCACCTGTTCTCTTCCTCGACGAACCGTTCGGGACCAATCTGTCGCGCGGCAAGCCGGCGGAGATGAGCTCGGTCGATCCGACCTGGGCGGCGGCCGCGATCACCCGACAGGAAGCCGCCGGCGCCGTCAGCGGCAGACTGACCGGGCGCTACCAGATCCACTCCGCACCGGAGCAGATGCCCTGGTGGCAGGTCGATCTGGGTGGTCCGTGCCTGGTGACCGAGATCCGGATCTTCAACCGCAACGACGTCGCGCGCGAACGGGCGCGGCACCTGGTCCTGTCCTGTTCGCTCGACGGCGCGCAGTGGGCCATCCTGACCAGGCGCATCGAGGAGGACGATTTCGGTGGCGGCGCGGTGCAGCACCCTTGGCGCTGGTGGAGCGACGCCCCGTTCCAGGCCCGGTTCGTGCGGATCACGCTGCACGGTCCGACCTATCTGCATCTCGACCAGGTCGAGGTGTTCGGCGTCACGCTCGCCGACGGCATGCCGGTCGCCTTCTGATCGCGAGCTCCGACACCGGCCTAGGCGCGACCGGCCTGCTCCAGGATCACCGTCCGCGCGTGCGTCAGGAACCGCTGCCATTGCGGCACCGTCGGTTCCACGCGGTCCGGACCGTAGCCGGTCCAGAGATGGCCGACATACACGTCCGGCGCCAGCGCCGAGATCGATCCCTCCGGGTGGCCGTCCTCGGCCGCGCGCGTCACCAGGAGCCGGTTGCGCCCGTAGCGGCTCGCCGCCCGATGCAGGCGCAGGATCGTCTCGTCCTCGATCCGGCCGTCCGGGGCGTTGTGCAGCAGCACGCGCTCTCCGGCCGAGAGATCGCGCAGCAGCTTCCGCGCCAGCAGTCCGGTCCGCGACGCATGCCGCGCGAAGAAAGGCTCGGGCTCGACCCGGTCGCGATACGCGAAGCCGTGCCCGTTGGCCCGGCCATCCTTCAGGCCGACGAAATATTCTCCGCTGTCGAGCGTCGACAGGCTCATCATGTCCGGATCGTCGAACGGCAGCAGGCCACCGTCGAGAAGGTCGGCCAGATCGCCGGCGCGCACGCTGCAGAACCGGAACAGGTCGAGCGGCTCGGCACCGAGCTGTCGCTGCGCCGAGCCGAGCTCGCAGCCGCTGCCGAACGCCAGGAAGCGCAAAGCCGTGCGCGCCGTCTCCAGCGCCTCGCCGTCGAGCCACGGCGCGAGCGAGTCCCGGTCGTCCCAGTCGCCCAGTTCCAGTCGCTGCAGCCCGACTTCGAGCATGGCGGCGCCCCACATGTAGCGCACCCCGGGATCGTCGGTGTGTCCCCGCGCGATCGCGCTCCATCGCGCCGCGGCCTGGCGATGGTCCTGTCGTCGTTCGGCGACGCCGGCATGGAGGAACAGCAGGGGCTGCCGCGACGGCGCATTCTCCGGCTCGGCCGCCATCGCAGCCTCGAGCCAGAGATCCGCCAGATCCAGCTCGCCTGCCTCCAGGAAGGCCGGCGCCGCGAACTGGGCGAGCGACAGCGGCGCCGGATGGGTCTGCAGCACGCTCTGCCAGCGCGAGGCCGCCTGCATCCAATCCCGTCGCAGCGCGGCAAGCTCGGCCGAATGCAGGAGGAGCGCGAGGTCGCCGGGATGGGCGGCAAGTCCCTGCACGCAGAGCGCTTCGGCGGCGTCCAGCCGCCCCGCCCTGCGCATCGCCTGGAGGCCGGACAGCGCATCGCTCGCGTGGCGCCCGTGCTCCGCGAAGAGATGGCTCCAGAGGATCGCGGCCGGCTCGGGCTCGCCGGCCCGGTCTGAAGCGGCGGCGTGCTGCTCGAGGCGGCGCCGGCCGAGCGCCGCCAGGCCACGGTCGATCGTCAGGCGCAGCGCCGGCGTAGCGCTCCGATGATAGGGATGCGTCGGGAAATTCCACTCCAGCCGCGCCAGACGGGTCGCCGCCTCGACCCAATCCATGCGCATCGCCGCCACCACGCACGCGCCGGCGGCGATCATCAGGCTGTCCGGTCGGACGGCCATGGCCTCCAGGATCGTCGATTCAGCCTGTTCGGGCCGTCCGAGCTGGAGCAGAAGCGCGCTTTCCGTGGCCCAGCCGAGTTCGTGGCGCGGATCGCGCTCCCTGACCGCGCGCCAGAGCGCCGCCGCCTGTTCCGGCAGGCCGGAATCCTGCGCGGCGACGGCCCGCGCAACGAGATGGTCCAGCTTTTCCATGGCCGCGCCGGTCGCCTTCGTGACGAGCGGCTTAGCGTAAGGTGTTTGCCGACCGGGGTGGAGTCACCGACCCCGGCTGACGGTGTAGGCGGCCACCTCCGACAGCAGGCGCCGCACCTCGCCATCGGGGAAGATGGAGAGCGCCTCGCAGGCGCGATCGGCGTAGGCGGCGGCATGGCGCTGCGTCGTCGCGATCGCCTCGGTCTCGGCGATCAGCGACAGCGCATGGTCGAGATCGTCCGGCTCCTGCGCGCTGTCCTCGATCACCCGGCGCCAGAAGACCCGGTCGGCGGCCGATCCGGCATGATAGGCGGCCAGCACCGGGAGGGTGATCTTGCCCTCGCGGAAATCGTCGCCGACGGTCTTGCCCAGCAGGCGCTGGTCGGCGGCGTAGTCGAGCGAATCATCGACGAGTTGGAACGCCATTCCCAGGTTGGTGCCGTAGGCGTCGAGCGCATCCGCCTCGTGCTGCGGACGTCCGGCCACCACCGCGCCGACCCGGCAGGCGGCCGCGAACAGGGCCGCGGTCTTGCCGTGGATCACCTCGAGATATTTCTCCATCGAGGTCGAGAGGTCGTTCTGGGTGGCCATCTGCAGCACCTCGCCCTCGGCGATGGTGGCGGCCGCCTTGGACAGGATCGCCATCACGTCGAGCGAGCCGTCCTCGGTCATCAACTGGAACGATCGGGCGAACAGGAAATCGCCCACCAGCACCGAGGCCTTGTTGCCGAACACCGCGTTGGCGCTGGCCAGGCCGCGGCGCAGCGCGCTCTCGTCGACCACGTCGTCATGCAGCAGGGTCGCGGTATGGATGAACTCGACGCAGGCGGCCAGATTGACGTGGCGCGGCGCCTCGCCGGCGCTGGGCACGTAGCCGCAGAGCCGGGCCGACGCCAGCGTCAGCAGCGGGCGCAGCCGCTTGCCGCCGGCGGCCACCAGATGGGCGGCGAGCTGCGGGATCAGCGGCACCGGGCTGTCCATCCTGGCGACCACGGCGCGGTTGCAGGCCAGCATGTCGTCCGCCAGCAGGTCGGACAGCGCCTTCAGCGCCGTCTCGCCGCCGGCACGCTTTGTCGTCTCGGGCTTTTCCGGCAGATTCGCGTCGAGACTGGCGGCGAGGCCCAAGCTGAGTGCTCCATGGTCCAGGAACGGCGAGGCAGATATGAGCGGCGCGACCGGGTGGGTCAAGCAGTGGGCGGCAATGCGGTGAGCCAGCGCGCGACCACCGATGGCGCCCTGCTCGGCGGCCGTGTCGCCTATCGGCAATATCGCGATTTCTACCGCAGCGGCCTGGAGCCGGTGCTCCTGGCGGCGGCGGTTCCGGCGGTCGCCGGGGAGCGGGTGCTCGAGGCGGGCTGCGGCGCCGGCGCCGGCCTCGCCTGCCTGGGGGTGCGGATTCCGGGGCTGTCCGGAACCGGCATCGAGCAGGATCCGGAGATGGCCGCCCTGGCGCGCTACAACCTGGCCGCGAACCGCCTCGACTGGCCGGTGCTGGCGTTGCCGGTGGCGGCGCTGCGCGATGCGGCGGCGCTGGACGGAACCGGGTTCGACCATGCCTTCGCCAATCCGCCCTGGCATCGCGCCGATGGCAGCCGGTCTCCCGACCCCAGGCGCGACCTGGCGCGCCGGGCCCCCGCCGGCATGCTGAACGACTGGGCCGGATCTCTCGCCACCTGCCTGCGCCCGCACGGCACCCTCACGCTGGCGCTCCCGGCCTCCCTGCATGCGCAAGGCTGCGCCGCCCTGCTGGAGCATGGCTTCGGCGGCATCCGGCTGATGCCGTTCTGGCCGAAGCCCGGACGGGCGGCGCGGATCATCCTGTTGCGGGGCACGCGGGGCGGGCTCGGCGACTCCGTCGTGCTTCCGGGTCTGACCCTGCACGAGGAGGGGGGGGGCTTCACGGAGGAGGCCGAGGCGATCCTGCGCGGCGCGGCGCCGCTGCCGCTCGGCTGAGGCCGCGCCGCCGGCTCAGCCGCGCACCGTTCCGTCCGACGACCGGCTGCTGTCCGGATCATGGCCGGCGGCATGCGCTGGCGCGCGGCCGCCGGGCTCACGCCGCAGATGCCAGAGACGATGATGCGCCGCCACCATGCCCTCGATCGCGCGGCGGCCGGCGGAGGGTGAACCGGGAGCGATCTCTCGCACCACGTCGTTCATGACGTCGAGCAGGGCGCGGGCGACGTCGAGCGCGCCGAGGTCGCAGGCCTGATGCACGGCGACCAGGATCCGGTCGGGAAGCCGTCGGCTCTGCCGGACCGGATCGGCGATCGTCTGGAAGGATTCCGCGAGATCGGCCGGGCGTTCGGCCAGAGCCGGGCGGTCGCGCTCCGAACCGTGGTCCTGGTTGGCGGCGTCCTGGGCCGGACCGCTTCCATTCCGACCGTTCCGGGCGGGGTCGGCCAGAAGATCCTCCGACCGGTGCGTGGACAGTTCGGAAAGTCGGTCCTGGTGCAATATCGTGGTGCTCCGGCAGTCCGCGCGGGAGGAGCGTTCCGCCCGCACCGACCTGACTAGAGCATATAACGATAAATAAACGTTAACGGAACGCGTTACGGCGCAAAAACCGTGTCGTCGTCCTTTTCGTGAGTGCGGCGCTGGCCCTTGTAGGTCTCCAGCCGGCGCTCGGCGGCCTTGAACGCCTCCTTCATCGCGCTGCGTATGTCGGGATGGGCGCGGCGTTCCTTGGCGTGATGCGGTTCGTGCGACACCGCGATCTCCTGACCCGGCACGGACAGGATGATGTGCACCTCGTAGAGGTTCCCGGTCTGGTGCTGCTGGTGCAGGGACTCGACCGAGACCCGGGCGCCGGTCAGGCGGCCGAAACGGGTCTCGAGCCGGTCCATGTGGGTCCTGATCTCGGCCTCGACCGATTCGGAATGCTGCAGATTGTGGAAGGCGATCTCGAGCGGGCGGTCCATTGTCGTCATCCTTTGGCCGAGGACTCAACGATCGCTGGACCGCCCGGTTGCTGGCTCAGCCGGGAACCGCGGTCTCGGCATGCCAGTCGCTGCCGATCGAGGAGCTGAACGCCTCCTCCCAGGTGCCGCTGGTCGAGGCACGGCTGTATTCGGTCGAGCGGTTCTCGAAGAAGTTGGCATGCTCGACCGCGTTCAGCAGGTCGTCCAGCCAGGGAAGCGGGTTGCTCTCGACGTTGTAGAGCGGCTCCAGCCCCAGTTGCAGCAGGCGCCGGTCGGCGATGAAGCGGATGTAGCGCTTGACTTGGGCCGCATCGAGCCCTTCCACCGGGCCGAGCTCGAACGCCAGGTCGATGAAGGCGTCCTCGTGATGCACGATGGTCGCGCAGACCTCGGTCAGTTCCGAACGGAGCTGGTCGGTCCAGATTTCCGGGTTTTCCTGGATGAAGGTGCGGAACAGCCGGATCACCGACAGGCAATGCAGGGTCTCGTCGCGCACCGACCAGGTCACGATCTGGCCCATGCCCTTGAGCTTGTTGAAGCGCGGGAAGTTCAGCAGGATCGCGAACGAGGCGAACAACTGCAGCCCCTCGGTGAAGGCGCCGAACGCGGCGAGGGTCTTGGCGATCTCGTGCTTGTTCTCGACCGAGAAGCCCTGCATGTAGTCGTACTTGTCCTTCATCTCCTTGTATTGGAGGAAGGCAGAGTATTCCTGCTCCGGCATGCCGATCGTATCGAGCAGATGCGAGTAGGCGGCGATATGTACCGTCTCGATATTGGAGAAGGCGGACAGCATCATCAGCACTTCGGTCGGCTTGAAGACCTGGCTGTAGTGCTTCATGTAGCAGTTGTTCACTTCCACGTCGGACTGCGTGAAGAAGCGGAAGATCTGCGTCACCAGGTTCTGTTCCGACGCCGACAGGTTCTTGTGCCAGTCCTTCACGTCGTCCGCGAGCGGCACCTCTTCCGGCAGCCAGTGCACGCGCTGCTGGGTGTGCCACGCCTCGTAGGCCCACGGGTAGCGGAACGGCTTATAGACCGGATTGGAGGTCAGCAGGTCGAACCGCGTCTCTGGCCGCGTCTCTGGCCGGGTCTCTGGCCGCTTCTCTGATCGATTGTCCGGGAGGTTCTGATCCATGCGATGGCGCTCCACGACGCGCGCGACCGGCTGAGGAGCTGGCCTGCGACGGTCGGTCAAGGGAAGGAGACTCCGCCCCTCTCGGTCCGGAGTCGACGCCCCGACTATGATCCAAGCCGCGCCCAGGAGCCAGAGGTTTGAGCGACAAACACAACATCTGGTGGAAAAAGACCTGAATGACGCTGGATCTAGTCTTTCCGCGCTCGCGCCTCGCGCAGATCGTCAAGCACATGGGCACCGAAATCGTCGGCCATCAGATAGTCCAGCATCGCCTGCGCCGTCTCGTCCACGTCGGCCAGCCCGCCGCTCGCGTGCAGCTCGAGGAAGCGCGCTTGGGTCGGCGCCGGAGTCGCGCGCAGGATCTGCTGCATGCCGGTTTCCACCACGCCCGGCGCCAGCGACACCGCCCGGACCGGCCCGCCGCGTTGCTCGGTCTCCGCCGCGAGCGCCCGGATGAAACCGTCCAGCCCGGCCTTCGCGGCGCAGTAGGCCGCCCAGTGCGGGATGCCGCGGCGCGCGGCGCCGGACGACACCGCCAGGATGCGACGCTCCACGCCCCACCCCTCGCTGGCCTGCAGGAAGCCGGCGGCGACCGCCATCGCCCCGGTCAGGTTGAGCCTGACATGCCGGTCGAGCGCGGACGCCGCCAGGTCGCGGACCGGCGCCAGAGGTTCGATCATCCCCGCGTTGAGGATCAGGTGGGCCCGGTCGGGCGACGGGCGCGGCCGCAGCGCCTCGCCGATCCAGAGCTGCGCCGCCTCCGGATCGGCCAGGTCGAGGCTGGTCCAGTGCAGCCGGTCGGACGTGACCGGCGCCGGACCGCGCGCCGACCCGATGACCTGGTGCCCCTGCTGCAGCAGGCGGGCGACGAGCGATCGTCCGATGCCGCGCGATCCACCGGTGACGACGAACAACCCCATCGGTGGTTCAGCCTCCGCGATAGGTGACGGCGATCTCGCCGAGATCGAACCCCGGTCCGCTGCAGGCGCCGATCACACGCTCGCCGGGCCGCACCGGCCCGACGCCGGCCGGCGTGCCGGTCATGATCAGGTCGCCGGGCGCCAACGCCACGAACCGCGACAGATAGGCGATCGCGTCGGCGACCGGCCAGATCATGTCGGACAGGTCCCCGGACTGCCGCGGCACGCCATCGACCGACAGGGTCAGGGCGCCGGCGGCGGGATGACCGATCTCGTCGGCCCTGACGATCGCCCCGATCGGACAGGATTGGTCGAACCCCTTGGCGAACGACCAGGGGCGCCCGGCCTGCTTCGCCTCCGCCTGCAGATCGCGGCGGGTCATGTCCAGACCGACCGCGTAGCCGAACACATGCGACAGCGCCTGTGCCCGGTCGATCGCGCGGCCGCCGGCGCCGATCGCCGCCACCAGCTCGACCTCGTGATGCAGGTCGGCAGTCTCTGGCGGGAAGTCCAGCGTGCCGCCGCCCGGCACCACCGCGTCGCCCGGCTTGGCGAAGAAGAAGGGCGGGGCGCGATCCGGATCGCCGCCCATTTCCCGTGCATGCTCCGCGTAGTTGCGGCCGACGCACCAGATGCGGCGCACCGGGAACGGGTCGTTGAGACCGCGGATCGGGACGACCGGCTGGACAACGGTGACCGGCGGCAACGGGGTCAGTCCCCGACCCACCATTTCACCGGCTCCGGCTCGCTCTCCGGTGCCGTGGCGCGCGGCGCCGAGAGCCGCGGCCGGCCACGGCCGCGCTTGATCGGCTGTGCGCCCGGTTGGGGCTGCGTTCCGAATCCGGCGCCGCTTCCCGCCGTCGGCGTCGCAGACCCCGCGTCGCCCTCCTCCGCCAGCGCATGGGGGACGGAAGCGGCCTGGTTCACGGGCTGGTTCGCAGGCTGGGTCACGGGCTGGGGCGCCAGGGCCAGCAGCGCCTGGCGTTGCGCCCGGGCCTCGGTGAGGTCGATCTCGAGATGCGCCAGCCTGGTCTGCGCGTTCTGCAGCGCGAGCTTGGTCTCGGCCAGACTGCGCTCCGCGGCCAGACGCGCCTGCCTCTCGCGGTCCAGCTCGCGCTCCAGCATCGCGGTCCGGTCGTCGCCGGCCTCGGCCGGCTCGTGCCGCCCCTGGTCCAGCCGGCCCTGCTCGTGGCGGCTCTGCTCGTGGCGGGACACGTCGTGCCGCCCGGCCTGCCGGTCGCGGGAGACGTACTCGACCGGGACGTGCTCGTTCTGGCTGAAGCGCCGGCGGCGCGCGTCCGGGGACGCGGAGGCGGCCGAGACCTGCTCGCCACCGCGCCTGCCCTGGAAATGCTGGCCGCCATGCTGGTTGCCGCTCTGGCCGCCATTCTGGCCGCTCCCGGCGCCCATGCGCAGCAGGGCCTGACGCACCGCATCGTCGGACGGCGTCAGCGCATCGTCAGACGGCGAATCCACTTGGGAATTCAACGAAAGTTTCTGATTCAAAACATATCCTGTCGCAGAGGCGTGCAGTTCGCCGCGTTCCGGACCATTCCGACGGGGTCTTGCGCGAAAGTTCTGCTGGGAGCCTGGCGCTCGGCCGGCTCACACCCTGATTCACTAGCGCGATTCCGTGCTTTCCGCAAATCAAGCCCGCCGGAACCCGGCATCGGCCCCGGCATCCGCGTCGCGGCGACAGTATCAACGACGGCCGGGCCATGCTGTATAGCCCGCGAAGCATCCGGATCCTCATCGATCATGACCGACCAGCCGCATCCCGTTCTCGTCACTCATGGCGGCAAGTTCCACTGCGACGAGGTGTTCGCCTATGCGGTGCTGCGTCTCGCGTTCGGCGTGTCGCGACCCGGGATCGACCACACGCTGATCCGCACCCGCCAGCCCGACGCGATCGCCTCCGGCGACGTGGTGTTCGATGTCGGCGGCCGGTTCGAGCCGGAGTCGGACCGCTTCGATCATCACCAGCGCGGCGCGCCGGTGCGGGCCGACCAGACGCCCTACTCCGCCGCCGGCCTGATCTGGCAAAAATACGGCGTGCGCGCGATCGCCGCGCTGCTGGACCAGGAACAGCCAGGATCGCAGGAAGACCTCGCGGCCCGGATCGCCGAGGAGATCGACGAGTCCGTGGTCCGACGGATCGACGAGATCGACAACGGCGTCGGCGCCGACGGGCCGCTGCGGCGCGACACGCTCGGGCTGGCCACGCTGATCGGCGACATCAACCCGACCTGGGACGATCCCGCCGCCAGCGGTCCGGATGCCGGCGACGCGGCGTTCCTCGACGCCACCGCGCTCGCCGCCGGTGTGCTGCGCCGTCGCGTCGACGGGCTGCGCGCGCGCCTCGCCGCCGAGGCGGAGGTCCTGGCGGCACACCGCGCCGCGGAGGATCCGCGCCTGCTGGTGCTGACGCGCGGCATGCCCTGGAAGAGCGTGGTGCATCACCACCGCCTGCCGGTGCTGCTGGCGGTGTCCCCGGCCTCGAACGGCAACTGGATGCTCGATACCGTGCCGCCCGAGCCGGGCTCGTTCGCCCAGAAGCTGCCGCTGCCGGCGGAGTGGGCCGGGCTGCCGGAAGAGGAGCTGGTTCGCGTCACCGGCGTGCCGGACGCGGTGTTCGTACATCTGCGCCGCTTCGTCGCCGCCGCGCGAACCCGCGACGGCGCGATCGCCCTGGCTAAGCTCGCGCTGCAGGCCTAGCGCCGGCGAGGCTCAGCCGGCCGGGTCGCAGTTGGTCCGTCCGGTGGCGATGCAATCCTGCCGGACCATGTAGCCCTTGATCAACGGGAACATCAGCACGCCGCCATAGATGATCGCCAGCACCAGTGCGATCACCACGAACGGCAGCAAACTCGGCATCGGGCTGGGTTTCTGCGGGTCCGGCATCAGCTTCTGGTCCCGACCAGTATCCTGCCCTCGAGCTCCGGCACCGTCTCGACCAGCTCGCGCAGCTCCCTGCCGGACAGGCCGAACGACGCCGGATCGACCGGACCCGGCGCGGCCAGCGCCGCGCGCAGCAGCGCGGTCGCCTGGCCGGACAGGGTGGTGGCGTTCATCACGTAGTCGGAGAAGGCCTGGTGCACGTCGGGGACCCAGGCCTTGACCATGGCGGCGATCACCTCTGCGAAGGCACGGATCTCCGCCTGGGCGTGCGGATCGGCGCGCAGGCTGAGGAAGCGCAGCAGGTTCCAGAGATTCACCTTCCAATAGAACTGGGTGTAGATGCCGACCGGCAGGTTGATCCGCGCCAGCTCGCGCGCCACGCCCTGACGGGTCTCGTCGCGCGCCTGTCCGTCCTCGCCCTCGTTGAGCATCCACAGATAGTTGTCGTAGCAGCGCGCCGCGTCGTCGCGCAGCATCTCGACCACGCGCGTCGCCTCGGCCGGCGCCATGGTCTCGCCGCGGCCCTGCCGATTGGACGCGGATTGGGCCGCCACGCTGCCGGCGTCGGGCACGTAGAACTCGCGCTCCAGCACCGAATAGCGCGCCGAATACTCGTTGATCGACGCGGTGCGATGCCGGAACCATTGCCGTGTGACGAAGATCGGCGCGCGGACGTGGAGCTTGAGCTCGCACAGCTCGAACGGGGTGGTGTGGCGATGGCGCATCAGATAGCGGATCAGCCCGCGATCGCTCTGCACCGCCCTGGTGCCGCGTCCGTACGACACCCGCGCGCCCTGCACCACGGCGGCATCGTCGCCCATGTAGTCGACCACCCGGACGAAGCCCTTGTCGAGCACCGGCGCCGGCTCGAACATCAGCGCCTCGAGCCCTTCGCTGGTGGCGCGGCGGGTGCTGGACCGGGCGCTGCGGCTCTCGGCGATCTCCTGCAACTGGCTCTCGGTCAGGTTCTGCATCGGCCCATCTCCGCCCGTCACACGAGAGACCGCACTGGACGCGCCCCCTGCCGTCACCTATATCTGACGGTGCAAGAGGGCAACCTCGGCTATGGCGATAAACGGTACGTGGAATAAACGTTGTGGACCCGGGGGCAGTGCCCGGCGTCTCCACCAGCCTGGCGGGGATCTCCCCGCTCCGGCCATGCGGGGACGAAACAGGCTCGACACGCGTGGTAAAGACCTACCTTTTGCCCGGCATGATACCGCCGTTATCGGGTCATATCACAAGTGCCAATGATAACCATGAGGCGCTCGCTGTCGCTGCATAAGCGATAAGCGCGGTTCGGGGGGGCACCGGGCAACAGAAGCCCCCCCACTGATTGCGTCGTGACGGTCCGGATTTGGCTCCGATGCCGGCGCGGCTTGCGGGCGGACCGCGATTGTCGCATGGCTGCGCCCGACAGGTGGAACGAGGGTGCCAATCATGGCCGAGGACGATGTCGGCGGGATCTCCGACGAGAATGACGGGCTGATGGCCGAGAGCCTGCTTCCCTACGACCGCTGGATCGAGCAGGCCTACAAGCAGGTGATGGTGCGTGCGCTCAATCACGCCGCCCAGGAAGGTCTGCCGGACGGGCACCATTTCTACATCACCTTCCGTACCGACGACCCGCTGACCGTGGTGCCCAAGCGCATGCTGGCGCAGTACCCGACCGAGATGACCATCGTCCTGCAGCACCAATTCTGGGACCTCAAGGTCGACGAGGAGGCCGACCTGCTGACCGTCGGCCTGTCGTTCGGCAGCGTGCCGACCACGCTGGCCGTGCCGCTGCGTGCCATCACCGGCTTCGCCGACCCGCATGTGCGCCTGGCGCTGCGCTTCACCGCCGTCGCCGAGGACACCCAGCCGCAGCCCGAGATCGAGAACGCGCAGCCGGCGGTCGCCGCCCCGGCCGTGGAGGAAGACGGGCCCAAGCCGGACCCGACCCCGCAGGTCGTCAGCCTGGATGCGTTCCGCAAGCGCTCCAACCCGAGCTGACCTCGCCGCAACGACCCCGCATCGGGAGCCTCGATGAACGCCTTGCCGCCGTCCGGCCGTCCGCCCGCCAAGCCTTTCGCCTATGCGCCGATGTTCCCGCTCGGCGAGGACAGGACCCCCTGGCGCAAGCTCGACATCGAGGGGGTTTCGGTCGCCACCTGCGACGGGCGGACGGTGCTGAGGATCGCGCCGCGTGCGCTGTCCGATCTCGCCGCGGTCGCGTTCCGCGACGTCTCGCACCTGCTGCGGCCGGCGCATCTGGCCCAGCTTCGGCATATCCTCGACGATCCCGATGCCTCGCCGAACGACCGGTTCGTGGCGCTGGATCTGCTCAAGAACGCCTCGATCTCGGCCGGCGGCGTGCTGCCGATGTGCCAGGATACCGGCACCGCGATCGTGTTCGGCAAGAAGGGCCAGCGCGTCTGGGTCGAGGGCGACGAGGAGGAGGCGCTCTCGCACGGCGTGCATCGCACCTACACCGAGACCAACCTGCGCTATTCGCAGATGGCGCCCCTGACCATGTTCGACGAGGTCAATACCGGCACCAACCTGCCGGTGCAGTTCGATATCGGCGCGACGCCGGGCGAGCATCACGCCGACGAGTTCCATCTAATGTTCATCGCCAAGGGCGGCGGGTCGGCGAACAAGACCTTCCTGTTCCAGGAGACCCGCGCGCTGCTCTCCAGCCAGGAGACGCTGCTGGAATGGCTCGGCACCAGGATCCGCACGCTCGGCACCTCGGCCTGCCCGCCCTACCATCTGGCGATCGCGATCGGCGGCACCTCGGCCGAGCTCACCCTCAAGACCGTCAAGCTCGCCTCGACCAAGTATCTCGACGACCTGCCGACCGAGGGCAGCCCGCTCGGACAGGCGTTCCGCGACGTGGAGCTGGAGCGGGAGGTCCACACGCTCACCCAGTCGCTCGGCATCGGCGCGCAGTTCGGCGGCAAGTATTTCTGCCATGACGTCCGCGTGGTGCGCCTGCCGCGGCACGGCGCGTCGCTGCCGGTCGGCATCGGCGTGTCGTGCTCGGCCGACCGCCAGATCAAGGCCAAGATCACCCCGGAGGGCATCTTCCTCGAACAGCTCGAGGCCGATCCGGCGCAGTACCTGCCGGAGGCCACCGACGACGCGCTCGGCGGCGAGACGGTGCAGGTCGACCTGAACCGGCCGATGTGGGAGATCCGCCAGCTCCTGTCGCGCCACCCGGTCAAGACCCGGCTGTCCCTGACCGGCACCGTGGTGGTGGCGCGCGACATCGCCCACGCCAAGTTCAAGGAACGGCTCGATCGGGGCGAGGGCCTGCCGGACTATCTCAAGGACCATCCGGTCTATTATGCCGGCCCGGCCAAGACCCCGGACGGTATGCCGACCGGCTCGTTCGGCCCGACCACCGCCGGCCGCATGGACGGCTATGTCGACATGCTGCAGGCGGCGGGCGGATCGTTCGTGATGCTGGCGAAGGGAAACCGCTCGCGCGCGGTCAGGGACGCCTGCCAGAAACATGGCGGGTTCTATCTCGGCTCGGTCGGCGGCCCGGCGGCACGGCTGGCGCAGGACTGCATCCGCAAGGTCGAGACGCTGGAATATCCGGAACTCGGCATGGAGGCGGTCTGGCGCATCGAGGTCGAGAACTTCCCCGCCTTCATCGTCATCGACGACAAGGGCAACGATTTCTACGATGGGCTGACCTGATCCCATGCGCTTCACCGTCGACCGGCTCGACCATCTCGTCATCACCTGCCGCGACGTCGCCAAGACGTCGTCCTGGTATCAGCGCGTGCTCGGCATGGAGCACGAGGAATATGGCCGCAACCGGCGCTGCGCGCTGAAATATGGCGGCCAGAAGATCAATCTGCGCCCCTATGGCGCGGAGGGCTGGATCACCGCCCAGGACGCGATGCCCGGCACCCAGGATCTCTGCTTCGTCACCGCGGTCGCCAGCGACGACGTGATCGACCATCTGCATGAATGTGGCGTGACCATCACCGAAGGCCCGGTCGCCCGTCTCGGCGCGCTGGGGCCGATCACCTCGGTCTATTGCCAGGACCCGGACGGCAATCTGATCGAGATCAGCTCCTACCAGGGCTGAGACCCTGCCTGCGGCGCACGCCACGGCGCGCGCCTTGCTCCGCGGCCTGGCGTGCGCCTGGATACTGGCAGGGCTCGGCGCCTGCGGCCGGTCCGGCGATGCGGCGCTGGCGGCGCGCGGCGAGATCGACCCGACCGCGCCGGTGATCGCCCATGCCAGCCTCGCGATCGACGCCCCGCCCGCCATCGTCTGGGCGCTGCTGACCGATATCGACCATTGGCCCGACTGGCAGCCCGGCATCGACAAGGCCTCGATCGTCGTCCCTGCGCACGGCGCGGCCGCTCCCGGCGTACGGTTCGACTGGTCCACCGGCAGCGTCACCATCCACTCCCGGATCGCCGCGCTGGTGCCGCGCCAACGGCTCGCCTGGACCGGTCGGATGCTCCTGTTCCGGGCGGTGCATTGCTGGCGGCTGACCGCATTGCCGCATGGCGGCACCCTGGTCGCCACCGACGAATCCCTCTCCGGCTGGCCGGTCGCCTGGCTGATCTCGTCCCGGAGCCTGACAGAGACCGACCAGGACTGGCTCGCGTCGCTCGCGAAGGCCGCTCTGTCGCGAAAACGCGATTGACCGGTCGTCTCCCGACCGGCTGACTGGCGACCGCCGGACAAGGGGAACGCCATGGTCCGGATGGTCATCGGTCGAGCGGTTCTCTGCCTGCCGTGCCTGCTCGGCGGCGTCGATGCCGCGCGCGCCGCTGCGCTCGACCAGGGTCCGGTGGCGATCGGCGACAGCCTGGCGATGACGGTCTATCTGCGGCCGCACCGCCGCCACGCGCTGGAGCGGTTCGACCGCGCGCTGCAGCACCCGGGCGATCCGCTGTTCCATCGTTTCCTGACCCGCGACGGTTTCGTCGCCGGTTTCGCGCCGACCGGCGCGCAGTGCGCGACCGTCGACGCCACGCTCAGGCAGCTCGGCTACACGATCGGCGCGGTGTTTCCCAACCACCTGGCTGTCCAGGTGACCGGAACCGCCGGCACCGCGCAGCGCGCCTTCGGCCGCGCCTTGCATCGCGGCAGCCTGAACGGCCGCAGCGGCATCGCGT
Source organism: uncultured Rhodospirillales bacterium (assembly GCA_903844135.1). Classification (GTDB taxonomy): domain Bacteria; phylum Pseudomonadota; class Alphaproteobacteria; order Acetobacterales; family Acetobacteraceae; genus Lichenicola. The sequence goes on from CAIMSN010000120.1 coordinate 21,281, forward strand.
CTCTGACCGCGCCGACCATCCCCTCCGCGCTGTCGCCGCTGCTGCGCGGACTCGGCGGCACCGATACGCTGCTGCCGTCGCATCCCGGCGCGCTCGGCGCCCCGGCTTCGATGGTCCGCGGCGACGCGGCCGCCGCCGCCGACAACGCGCGCGGCCATGATGCGCCGTCGAATTTCGAGACGCGGTACGAGGTCATCAAGCTGGTCGCCGCCGGCGCCGCCGGACGCGGCGTCACCATCGGCGTCGTCACGCTGTCGAACTTCCAGGCCGCCGACGCGCCGCAGTTCCGGTCGCGCTCCGGCATCGCGGTCGGCGCCGACCATCTGACCAAGATCGACGTCGATGGCGGCACCGATCCGACGACGCCATACAGCGACGGCGATCCTGGCGAGCGCGATCTCGACGTGCAGCAATCCGGCACGATCGCGCCGCGGGCGCGGGTGCTGGCCTATGTCACGCCGAACCGCGGCAACGCCACCGTCCTCGACGGATTCGAGGCCGCCGCCTCGGACGATCTGGCCGAAATGGTGTCGTGCTCGTGGGGAAAGGCGGAGAGCGACGTCTCCGCCAACGACGCCACCGGCGCGCCGGCGAGGACGTTCTATCTCGACGCGTTCCACGACGTGTTTCTCGAAATGGCGGCGCAGGGACAGACCGTGTTCGCCGACGCCGACGACAACGGCGCGTTCGAGATCAACCGTTTCGACCATCCGGTGTTCGACGGCGGTACGCGGGTCGCCACGCCGTTCTCGTCGATCCATCACCCGTCGAGCGATCCGCTGGTGATCGCCGCCGACGACACCCGCACCCTGGTGACCACTGCGCCGGCGGGCTTCGGCGGTCGGCAGGAAGCGCCCAGGCTACGCCGTGACGGGCGTTGATCCAGAATTCCGGAAGCGTTCGTTCCTTGGGTAGGACAAAGCGCTCGGCAGCTTTCGGTCGCGGTAAATGGGAGAGCAGACGTTCGCTCGACACTTCGTCTGCCATCCCTCCACGGACCCCGACAGGAACGGGTTAAGCGATGAACTTTGTCCAAGCGGCCTGGGCATTGGTGAATTCCCGCAATCCGAAATGCGAAAGTTCGCGCCCGTAGCCGCTCTTCTTTACGCCGCCGACCGGGATGCGGGCGTTCGACGCGCTGAAGCCGTTTATGAATACGCCGCCGGTTTCCAGCCGTCGGGCGATGCGTTGCGCGCGCGCTGTGTCAGCGGTCCACAAACTGCCGCCCAGACCGTAGTCGCTGGCGTTGGCCAACGCGATTGCGTGCTCGACGTCGTCGGCGACCGTGATCGCGGCGACCGGGCCGAAGGTCTCCTGCTCGAACGCCGTCATACCCGGCGCAACATTGGCAAGCACGGTTGGCGCGTAGAAATTGCCGGCGCGATCGACCTTGTGGCCGCCCAGCAGCAGAGTGGCGCCCTGAGCGATCGTCTGCTCGACCTGACGATGGAGTTCGTCGCGAAGGTCGCTGCGAGCCATCGGTCCCATCGCGATCGAGGGATCGAGCGGATTGCCCACGGTCAGCCTTTTTGCGGCCTCGACGAACTTGCGGGTAAACTCCTCCGCGATCGGCTGCTCGAGGATGAAGCGCTTGGCCGCAAGGCAGACTTGGCCGCTATTGCCGAAGCGCGCCGTGATCCCGGCTTCGACAGCAAGATCGATGTTGGCATCAGCCAGAACGATAAAGGCGTCGCTGCCGCCCAACTCAAGCAGGCTCTTCTTGAGCGCCTTGGCAGCGGCTGAGGCGACGGCGGCTCCGGCCCGCATGCTCCCGGTAAGCGTGACTGCGGCCACCCGCGGGTCGGCGATCACACCGGCGACGGTCTCGTTGTCGGCATTGATGTTGGCGAACAGGCCCTTGGGAAACCCGGCTGCCTCATAGACCTCCTGAAGAGCGTAGGCAGCGCCCATGACATTGGGCGCGTGCTTGAGCAGGAAGCCGTTGCCGGAGAACATGGTCGGGCCCGACGCCCGGATCACCTGCCAGATCGGCAGGTTCCAGGGCATGACGCCGAGGATGGTGCCGATCGGCAGATATGAGACGTACACTTCGTCGTCGCCATCGACGGGCACGGGTTCGTCCGCGAGAATGCTCGGGCCATGCTCGGCAATCCACTCGATCGTCGTGGCGGATTTCTCGACCTCGGCGCGGGCGGCGCCGATCGTCTTGCCCATCTCGGCTGTGATGATCGAGGCCAGTGTCTCCGAGCGATCACGCAATGTCGCGGCGAGACGCCGATAGGCTGCGACCCGCTCCGCCATTGGCGTGTCGCGCCATTGCAGGAAGGCGGCCGCGTTGGCGTTGAGCGTGGCTTCGACCTCGGCGGGCGTCTGATAGGGATAGGTGGCGATGAGCTCGTCGGTGGCGGGGTTACGCGAGAGCGCGCCGGCCGCGTAGATCGTGGCGGGATTGTTGGTGGGGTTCGACATCATGATCTCCATGAGATTTGTCCGCGGCGGTGAGAGGATGGGCGGCTCCGGACAGGCGCCGCCTATCTCGTCCGATCACCAGGGCTGGCCGTTACCGAACGACCAATCGGATTTGTCGACGAACACCATGTTGATCATGATATCGTCCGGTCGCACGCCCAGCTTGCTACCCAGTTCGTCGGCAATGTATCGGTAGAAGGCGAACTTCGACTCCTTGTCGTTACCGACAGTGCTGGTGACCTGGATGAGGATGAAGTCGGGCGTGCGCGTGAAGCCCAGGAAATTCGGGGCGTAGATCAGGTTCTCGGGCTCGTGCTCGTTGACGACGATGAACCGGTCGCCGTCGGGCGCCTTCAGCACTCCGACGATCCCTTGATAGACGACGTCCGCGAGCGTGGCGCGATACGCGGTGGTCTTGCCTTTGTTGAGGTCGATTCGAGCGAACGGCATGATAAAGTCCTTTCGTTGAAATGGTTGGGTCGAGGGTTCAGGCGGCAGTCTTCTAGACGCCGCTCTCGGGCCGGTTATCCAGTTCGGGCACGCCGCTCTTGCGATCGGCATAGGCGGCAAGGAAGCTCGGGCGGCGCATCCAGCGCTGCCAGAAGGCGTCGATATGCTCGAAGCGCTCGTCGAGCGGCGTGGCGTTGACCGGAAACTTCGAGAAAGCGATCGCGGTCGCCATCGTGATGTCCGAGAAGGTCGGCTCGTCACCGCCGAGCAGCCAGTCGCGGCCGTCCGACAGATGCCGGTCCACCAAGGCGGCGTGCGCCAGCGCTTCCTTGCGGCAATGCTCGCCCCAAGCGGCATTGGCGGTCAGCTCAAGCTTCGGGCCGAGGCCCTGGTGCAGCACGTGGAAGGCGGTGACGATCCGATAGAGGATGTGGACCCACACGCGATTGTCCCACATGGTGTCGAGGCCCTGCCGTTCGGGCGTCTCTCCCATGATGCGGCGGCCGGGGAAGCTCTGGTCGAGATAGCGCACGACCGCAGCGGTTTCGGAGATGAAGCTGCCGTCGGCTAGCTGCAGCGTCGGTGTCTCGCCCCACGGGTTCATCTTCAGATGCTTCCACTGACGCTGCTCGCCAACCGGCGTCATGTCGTAGATGCGCTCGTCGAACTGATCGGCGATGCCCTTCTCGTGCAGGAAGATGCGCAGCCGCTGGGGGTTCGGGAACGCCGACGGCGAGGTGAACAGGCGAAGCGAGGCGGCGGAAGCTGGGGTCTGGATGCTCATGTTCTGATTGCCTACCAAGTGATCGGTAGCCATACGATGGGCGCTTGATCCGAGCCGGTCAACCCCCTATCTATCGCTTGGTCGGTTTTTCTTTGGAGCGAGACGATCCGTGAGCACGACCTCGAAGGAAGCGGTTCTGGCGGCCGCCAAGCGCACCGCGATGGCCCATGGGTATACCGGCCTGAACTTCCGCGACATCGCAACGGAAGTCGGCATCAAGGCTCCGAGCATCTATCATCATTTCCCAACCAAAGCGGATCTCGGCGCCGCCGTGGCCCGGCGCTATTGGGAAGACACGGTCGACCAGCTCGAGGCGATCTCAGACCAAGCATCCGGGCCGCTCGCAGCGTTGCACCGCTATCCCGAAATCTTTCGTATTTCCCTCTCGACCGACAATCGCATCTGTCTGTCGAGCTTCATGGCGGCCGAATACGATGACCTTCCAGACCCGGTGAAGACCGAGGTCCAGGGATTCGCCGACGTCAATGTCGCGTGGCTGAGCAAGCTTCTGGTCGCCGCCAAGATCGTCTCTGCCGAGGAAAGCGAGACGCGCGCGCGGGCGATCTACGCGGCCGTGGCCGGCGCCCAGCTTTTCGCGAGAGGCCGTTCGGATATCGTGCTCTTCGACACGATGATTGACAGCTACCGCGCGACCGGTCTGCTGCCGGCGTAAATGCTCCCCGCAAGAAATTCGAGACTGCAGGTGATGACCGCTATCCGTCCATCGATCACCAAAAGCGGTCTGGAAGCAGGGCGCACAGCCGTCGCGCGACGTCGCAGCCGGCGACAACTGGGGCTATCCGGCGCAGCCCGGCTACGACCCGGCCACCGGCCTCGGCATGATGGACGTGGCCCGCCTGTTCGACGGCCTGGCCCGCCTCGACCGGACCGGGCGCTGAGCGGCTGCGGTGCCGGCGGAGCGGGAGCGGGTCTTGCTGCTGCATGGGATCGCCGCCGGCCCGCGCTCGCCGCGTCGCCTGGAGCGCGCTTGGAGACGAGGGCTATGACACCGTCAACCCCGCCATCCCGACCAGGCGACTGCCGATCGAAGCCCTGGCCGCCTGGATCGCGGCTCGGAACGACCCTCTGTTCCGGCAGGATTCGCCCCTCACCCATATCGTCACCGACTCGATGGGCGGGCTGGTCGCCGCGCATCGCCGGCCCCGGCTCGGACGCGTGGTGACGATCGCACCACCGCATCATGGCAGCGAGATCGCCGATCTGCTGTCGGGCTTCGCCCTCTATCATCGGATTTTCGGCCCGGTCGGATCGCAACGGAAGACCAACCCGCCGCCCGGCCTGACGGACCGGCTGGGTCGCGTCGATTATCCGCTGGGCGTGATCGCCGGCGATCGCGCCCTCGCTCCGCTCGCCTGGCTGGTGATTCCCGGACCCAATGACGGGCGGGTGTCCGTCGCCAGCGCAAAGCTGGCCGGCATGGCCGACCATGCGAGCATTCATGCCACGCATGTCGCTATGATGCGCAATCCGAGGGCCATCGCGCTGACACCGCATTTCCGGCGCCGCGGCCGCTTTTCCGCCAGCCCGCCGGACACCCTCGACGCCGCACCCGGACTCTGCTGATCTCACCGTTCATGTTCCGGTGGATCACGATGAACGACCGTCTCGTCTCGACCGCCGCGTCCTTGCTGCTGGCAGCGCAGCTCGGCGCGACACCGGCGGCGGCGCAGGATGCCGGCGGACCGACCCGGCACGATTTCGTCATTCGCGACTTCGCCACCGAGGGCAAGGCCGTCTTGCCGGAGGCGCGGATCGTCTACGGTACCATGGGCACGCTGAACGCGGCCGGCGACAACGCCATCCTGCTGCCGTCGCACTACATGGCCGACATGCACGGCTACGACTGGCTGATCGGGCCCGGCAAGGCGCTCGATCCGGCCAGGTCGTTCCTGATCACCAGCGAATTGTTCGGCAACGGCCGCTCCTCGTCGCCGAGCAACACGCCAGAGCCGTTCCATGGACCGCGATTCCCGGCCATGACCATCCGGGACAACGTCGCGGCGGTGCACAGGCTGCTGGTCGAGCAGCTCCATGTCAGACATCTGCGCGCCGTCATCGGCTTCTCGATGGGCGCGCAGCAGGCACTGCAATGGGCGGTCAGCTATCCGGACTTCATGGACCGGGTCGTCGCCACCTCCGGCACCGCCAAGACCTACGGCCACGGCATCGTCCGCCTCGACGGACAGATCGCCGCCATCGCCACCGACCCGGCGTTCGACGACGGCGACTACATGACCGAGCCGGCGAAGGGCATCGCCGCCACCGCGCTGGTGTGGCTCGGCTGGCTCTATTCGCAGGAATGGTGGCGGCGCGAACTCTGGCGCGAAGGCAGCCCGCCCGGCACCAGTTTCCGCCAGGCGGTCGATCGCATGACCCGGGAGTTCTTCGCCGGCGACGACGCCAACGACCTGATCCTGCAGATGCGCACCTGGCAGTCGAACGATGTCGGCGACACGCCCCCGTTCAAGGGCGACGTCGAGGCGGCGCTGCGCTCGATCAAGGCGCCGGTGCTGTATATGCCATCAGCGACCGACCTGTATTTCCCGGTCGAGGATGCGCGTTACGAGGCCGGCTTCATCCCGCATTGCACCTTCACGCCGATCCCCTCGCTCTGGGGCCATCCGGCCGGCGCCGGCGCGAGTGAAGCGGATGCGCGTTTCCTGAATGCGCAGATCAAGCAATTCCTCGGCGACTGACCGGTCACTCCCGGTCGGTGCCGTCGATCTCCGCGAGTTCGGCCTCGGCGGCCTTCCCGGTCATCGCCGTCACCGTGGCCGGGCCCGGCTGCCGCGCCTGCTGCGGGCCGGGACGCAGACGGTGCGTCACGACGAACGCCGTCAC
>CAIMSN010000121.1 GCA_903844135.1 uncultured Rhodospirillales bacterium
CGCCGGAGCAGGTGCATTTCTCGGTCGGCGCGCCGGACGACCTGTTCGCCACCGATCCCGCCATCCCGGACCTGGCCGAAGCCGACCCGCCGGCCGGGACCTTCTCTGTGTCGCGCGCGCTGCTGGCCCTGGCGCAGACCGCGATCCAGGCAAGGGATCCGGAGCGGTTCGACCTGCTCTACGGCCTGGTCTGGCGGGCGCATCGCGGCGAGAAGCGGATCGCCGAGCTGGTCACCGACCCCGCGGTGCAGCGGGCGGTGCGGCTGGCCCAGGCGGTGCGTCGCGACACGCACAAGATGCGGGCGTTCGTGCGCTTCCGCGAGGTCGCCGAGCCGGACGGCGCGCGCCATGTCGCCTGGTTCGAGCCGGACCATTTCATCGTCGAAGCCAACGCCGACTTCTTCGTGCGCCGCTTCGCCACCATGCTGTTCTCGATCCTGACGCCGTATCGCAGCGTGCATTGGACCGGAACCGAGCTCCGGTTCGGGCCGGGCGCGTCGGCGTCGGACGTGCCGGACGACGATGCGCTGGAACGCTACTGGCGGGCCTATTTCGGGGCGATCTTCAATCCGGCGCGGCTCAAGCCGTCGGCGATGACCTCGGAGATGCCGAGGAAATACTGGCGCAACCTGCCGGAGGCGGCAGCGATTCCGGACCTGATCCGCGGCGCCGAGGCGCGCACCAGGGCGATGCTCGACGCGGTCCCGACGGAACCGGACCAGCGCAGGAAGGACAGGACCATGCCGGCAAGAGCGGACCACACATCGCCCGATCCGGAGGCGCCGGCGGCCGCGCTGCCAGATGTCGCCCGGGAAGCGGCGTCCTGCCGACGCTGCGCGCTATGGGAGCCGGCGACGCAACTGGTGTTCGGCGAGGGACCGGCGAATGCGCGGATGATGCTGGTGGGCGAGCAGCCGGGCGACCAGGAGGATTTGGCCGGGCGGCCGTTCGTCGGGCCGGCCGGCCAGATGCTGGACCGGGCGCTGCGCGAGGCCGGGATCGAGCGCAGCACGGTCTATGTCACCAATGCGGTCAAGCACTTCAAGTTCGAGCCGCGCGGCAGGCGGCGCATCCACGCCAAGCCGGACAACACCGAGATCCAGGCCTGCTCGGTCTGGCTGGAGCAGGAGCGCCGCCTGGTGCGTCCGGAATTGCTGGTGATGCTGGGTGCCACCGCGGCGCGGGCGGTGCTGGGACGCACGGTGACGATCGGCCGCGAACGGTCGGTGCCGATCGCGCTGCCGTCGGCCTATGGCGACGCGCTTGGGCTGGTGACGGTGCATCCGTCCTATCTGCTGCGCCTGCCGGACGAGTCGGCGCGGCAGCGCGAATATGCCGCCTTCGTCGCCGATCTGCGCCAGGCCGGCACCCTGCTGGAGCGGAGCTGACTACCAGCGATAGCTCAGGCGCGCGATCACGGTGCGCCTGGTGCCGAAATAGCAGCCGAACGAGGCGGAGTAGCACGAGGTGATGGTGCTCTTGTCGAGCAGGTTGTGCGCCGTCACCTGCAGCAGGGCGTCCTTCAGGCTCGGGACGATGCGGGCGAGCTGATATTGCACCTGGGCATCGACCAGCGTGTAGGGCGCGGTGGCATATTCGACGGTGTTGTCGGTGATGGTGTTGCCCTGGTAGCGCACGCCGGCACCGAAGCCGAGCCCGTCCAGCCGCCCGTCATGGATGTCGTAATGGCCCCAGAGCGAGAAGAATTGCCGCGGCACCTGGGTCTGGCGGCGGCCGGTCAGGGCGCCGCTCTGCTTGTCGAAGGTGGCGTCCTGGTAGGTGTAGGACGCCACCAGATTAAGCCGCCTGGTCAGGTCGGCATGCGCCTCGAGCTCGACGCCCTGGCTGCGGATGCCGCCGGTCTGGATCGAGAAATTCAGATTGTCCGGATCGCTGACCAGGACGTTGTCTTCCTGGATATGGAACAAGGCGGCGGTCAGGAAGGCGTCGACGCGCAGCGGCTGGTATTTCACCCCGGCCTCGTACTGCTCGCCGGTGGTCGGCTTGAACGGCGTTCCGGCTGCGGAGAGGGCATTGGAAGGCTGGAACGACCGGCTGTAGTTGAAATAGGGCGAGAGGCCGATCGGGAAGGCGTAGAGGATGCCGGCGCGCCAGGTGAAGGCGCGGTCGCCCTGGTCGAAATCGGTGCCCGGATAAAGCGCGCTGCGGGTCCTGATCTCGGACCAGTCCTCGCGCCCGCCGATCTGCAGATGCAGGCGGCCGAGGCTGATCTGGTCCTGGGCGAAGATCGATTCCTGGTTGGTGGCGACGCTGGTGTCGATCGACGGCGCAAGCGCCGGGATCGCGGTGCCGACATAGGGTCCGTACAGATCGATCGGAGACGCGCTGCCGTAGTAATAGTTGTAGCTGTCGCGCAGGTTCTGCCAGTTGGCGCCGAACAGCATTCTGTGCCGCAGCGGGCCGGTCCGGACATGGCCGAGCAACTGCTCCTCGATGGTGATGGTGTCGTAATGCTCCTCCGACCCGGCGCTGTAGCGCGGCGCGATCCGGCTGTCGGCATCGGCCAGCGCGCCGGCATAGACCTCGTTGTAGTTCACGCCCACCTGCGCGTACCGCGCCTGCGAGCGCACGCTCCAGTCCGGCGAGAGCGCATGCGAGAGCTGGTAGCCGATCGCCGCCTGGCTGCGGTCGAATCGCTCGAAGCTGTCGTCGCCGGTGAACTTTGCAAACGGGATCGGGCCGTTTTCGTTGGGCAGCACGGTGCCGTCAATCGGCGCGTTGTCGTAGTCGCCGCCGCGCGGGTCGTGCTGGTAGAAGCCGGTAATGGTGAGGGTGGTGCGGTCGTCCGGCACCCAGGACAGCGCCGGCGCCACGCCGTAGCGCTCGACCCTGGTATGGCGGTCCTGGGTGCCGGAATTGGTCCCGGTCGCGGCGAGCCGGTAGAGCCAGTGCCCGCCGCGGTCGATCGGACCGCCCAGGTCGAGCGTGCCGCGGACGTAGCCGTAGCTGCCGCCCTCGATCGAGGCCGCGTGCAGCGGCGCCGTGGTCGGCAGCTTGGAGCCGAGCACGATCGCGCCGCCCGGGTCGGACTGTCCGTACAGCACCGAGGGCGGGCCCTTCAGCACGTCGTAGCGGTCGAGCAGGAACGAATCGATCTGCTGGTTGGCGTAGTAGGCGCCGTTGAACAGCTTCAGCCCGTCCAGATACTGATCGGCGTTGGCGTTGAAGCCGCGGATGCTGAGCAGGTCGTAGCGGGTGCTGAACCCGTTCTGCGCCTCGGTCGAGACACCGGAGGTGTAGCGCAGCGCCTCGACGATGGTGCGGGCGTTCTGCTGGTCCATCTGCGCCCTCGTCACCACCGAGACGCTCTCCGGCGTTTCGATCAGCTTGGAGTCGTCCTTGGTGGCGGCGCTGCTGCCGGTCGGCACCAGACCGTCGCGCCGTGCGGCATGGCCCAGCACCGAGACCATCTCCGGGGCACTGTCGGAGGCGGCATCGGTCTCCGGGGATGCGGTCGCGGCGAGAGCGGAGATCGGGCTGAGCAGGGCGGAGAGCGGGACGGCGAGGTGCCACGACCGAACGCGGAAAGCCAGCATGGACGACGCCTCACGAGTCTAAATGAGAATGAATTTCATTCGCGTCGTAACCGGTGAGATCGGGGAGGGCAAGAGCAGCCTGCCGTCGCGGTGCGATGCTTGGGCCGGGCGCCACGTCCAGAGGCAGGGCGAGACGCTGCTCCCGAGCGGGCGTGCGCTGCCGCGGTTCCGGCCCGGTCCGGACGCTCAGTCGGATCGGCGGGACGACAGGCGGGCGGCGGTCTCTGCGGGATGGTTGGTGACGACGATGTCGACCGGCCGGGCGCGCAGCGCGGAGACATCGTACCGTTCGGTCAGCGCGTTCCGCAGATCGAGCAGATCGGTGATCACGACCGCGCCGCGCACCCTCGCCGCGTCGAACAGGGAAGGTGGCCGGTCCAGCGGGATGTAGGCGGCGAAACGGCGCCGGCCGGCGCGCGATGCGTAGAAATCCAGATCGGCGCGGCTCTTGACCAGCACGGACACCAGCACCGCCGGATCGGATTCGAACGCCGCCTCGGCGGTCGGCCGGTCGAAGGTCAGCAGGAGCACCCGGTCGCGCAGCCGTTCGCGTCTGACCCGCGCCATCACCTGCGCCGGCGGCGTGCGCTTGATGTCGAGCATCAGCAGCGCCGACGGAGACGTCGCGGCCCAGTCCAGGATGTCGTCGAACAAAGGCGGCGCCTCCGTGGTCGGCGGACCGTCCTGGGCGCGCAGATGCAGCCGGAGCCGCGCCGCCGCATCCAGGTCGGCGACGCGGCCGGTGCCGTCGGTGGTGCGATCGACGGTCGCGTCGTGCATCATCACGATGCTGCGGTCGCCGCTCACCGCGAGATCCATCTCGAGCATGAACCGGCCGCTGCTCTCGGTCTCGCGCAGGGTGCGGAGGCTGTTTTCCGGCCGGTCGGGCGCCAGCCAGCCGCGATGCGCGCAGACGATGATGCGATGCGCCGCCAGCCGAGCGGCGAGGTCGTCCGCGCGCGCCTGCGATGCGACGAAGAGAAGCGCGGGCAGGAGGAAACCGAACCGGAATTGCATGCGCCGATCGTTGCAGAAGCGGCGAGACCGCACCAGACGCCCCGGACCGAACCCCCCGGCTTGACCCGGCCCTGCACGCGGTCCTAATTGCGACTGTTTCTCATTAGCGAGTGATCATGGCGTCCCGGCGTTCCGTGACCAAAGCCCGTTCGGTCTGGATCTGGGCGCATCGCTGGCTGGGCCTGGCGCTGGGCGGGTTCCTGGCCCTGCTCGGCCTGACCGGCGCGGTCAACGTGGTGTATCGCGAGCTGGACGCGACGTTCCATCCGGCGCTGTCGGCGGCGACGCGGAGCCCGCATCCGATCGGCGCGCAGCGGGCGCTGGAGATCGCGCAGGCGGCGAGCACCCAGGCCGGGCTCGCCGGACCGATCCGCTTCCTGCGCGCGCCGGACGCGATCCAGCCGGTCTGGACGGCGATGCTGCGCCGGCACGGCGATCTGTGGACGATCTCGATCGATCCCGGCAGCGGCACCGTGCTGGGGGTGCGCGATCTGGACCGGACGGTGCTGATGATTCTCTACCGGCTGCATGCCGATCTGCTGCTGCGGCGCTACTGGGGCGAACAGGCGGTCGGCGTGCTCGGCCTGGTCCTGCTGGTGCTGGCCGGCAGCGGCCTGTGGATCTGGTGGCCGCGCAGCGGGATCTGGCGGGCGCTGGTCAGGCTGCGCACCCGGCCGCGCCAGATCCTGTATCTCGATCTGCATGCGCTGGCCGGAGTCTGGAGCGCCCTGCTGCTGCTGTTCGTCGCCTCCACCGGGGTCGGGGTGGTGTTTCCCGGGCTGATCCGGCCGGTGGTCGGGCTGGCGTCGCCGGTGCAGGACCGCGACCCGCCGATGGCCCGCGCGCCGCGCCCGCCGTTCGCGATCGACGCCGATCGGGCGGTCGCCATCGCCCTGGGCGTGGCGCCGGCCGAGACGCTCTCCTACATTGCCCCGCCCGGGCCGCGCGCGCCGCTCTGGCAGGTCGGTCTGCGCTGGCCGGGCGCCAGCAACGCCTATCTGACCGCTGGCGCGATCTGGATCGACCCGTCCACCGGCGCGGTGGTCGCCGACCGCGCGGCGCAGCACGCCAGCGCCGGCACCCGCTTCATGGAAATGCAGCTCTGGCTGCATGACGGTTCGGTGTTCGGCTGGAAGGGGCGCACCGCGGTGTTCCTGGCCGGGCTGTCGCTGCCGGCGACGTTCGTCACCGGGGTGCTGGCCTGGGTGCGCAAGCGACGCAACCGGATGATGCTGGAGCGGCGGCGCGCCGCCGCCATGGCCGGCTGAGGAGCGCGGCCCGGCGAGGCTACGCTGCGCCGGTCTCGCTGACGACGCGGTCCCGCCCGGCATGCTTGGCGGCGTACATCGCCCGGTCGGCACGCTGCATCAGCACGGAGACGTCGCGCTCGCCTGGCCGGGCGACGGCGATGCCGGCGGAGACCGTGACGCGCACCGGGCCGGCCTGGGTGTCGAACGGCGCCGCCGCCAGGCTGCGGCGCAGGCATTCGATGGTCGCGAGCGCATCCTCGGCGGTGATGGACGGCATGCAGACCGCGAATTCGTCGCCGCCGATGCGTCCGACCAGGTCGATCCGCCTGACCGTCTCGACCAGCCGGCCGGCAATGCCGAACAGCAGCGCATCGCCGGCGGCATGGCCGAGCGTGTCGTTGACCGCCTTGAATCGATCGATGTCGAGATAGGCCAGGCACAGGCCTGGATCGGCGCGTCCCGCGGCATCCCTCAGCGCGGTCTCGATCGACCGCAGCAGGAAGCGGCGGTTTGGAATCCCGGTCAGGGCATCGCGCTCCGCCGCCGTCTGCAGCTCGTCCAGGCGTCGCTTGTCCAGGGTGACGTCGCGCTGGATCGCGACGAACTGGACGATCTCGCCCTCGGCGTCGCGCATCGGCACGATCCTCAGATCGAGCCAGTACGGGCTGCCGTCCTTGGCGTAGTTGAGGATCTTCTCGCTCACCGGCTGTCCGGCCCGCAGGCCGGCGGCGACCCGGTCCAGGGCTGCGCGGCTGGTGCCGGTGCCCTGCAGCATGCGTGGCGACCGTCCGAGAACCTCCTCCGGACGATAGCCGGTCAGGCGGGTGAACGCCTCGTTGACGTAGAGGATCGACGGGCCGGGCCGGTCGAGATCGGTGGTGGTGACGATGACGATGTCGTTCGCCGTCGCCACGATCTGCTCGAAGCAGAAATGGGTGCTGTCCTGCCGCCAGCCCGATAGCCTGCCCGTCTGGGTCCCCCTCTGGGTCCCCGTCTGGGTGCCCTTCTGGGTGCCCTTCTGGATGCCCGTCTGAATGCCAGTCTCCTGGCCGGGCTGGATGCGGGACTGCATCCCCGGCTGCGTGGCGTCGGAACCGGCCGGACCGGCGCCGTGGCGCGCGAGCAGCGCCGGCACCGCGTCGGCGGCGACCGGCCGGGACAACAGGAAGCCCTGCGCCTCGCCGCAGCCATGCAGCACGAGTTCGGCGAGCTGTTCCTCGGTCTCGACGCCCTCGGCGTTGCACGCCACGCCCAGCTCCGAACAGAGCCGGATGATCGCGGCGATGATCCGGTTGTCGGCCTGCGACCGGACGATCTTGGCGACGAAGGATCTGTCGATCTTGACCTTGCCGACGGGGATGTTCGAGAGGTAGCTCAACGCCGAATAGCCGGTGCCGAAATCGTCGAGCACGATGCGGACGCCGAGCCTGCGCAGCCGCGCCAGCGCCTCCGACACGGATGCCGTGTTCCGCATCACGGTGCTCTCGGTGATTTCGAGTTCCAGCCGTCCGGGCTGCAATCCGCTCTCCGCGAGCGCCGCCTCGACCAGCGTCACCAGCGATCCGTCGTCGAACTGCGACGAGGACAGATTGACCGCGAGCGTGATCGGCTCGGGCCAGGACATCGCATCGCGGCAGGCCCGACGCAGCACCCAGCCGCCGATCTGGCCGATCAGGCCGGCCCGTTCGGCGATCGGGATGACGATGTCCGGCGCCACCCGGCCCTGGCCGTCGCGGGTCCAGCGCAGCAGGGCTTCGAAACCGGTGATGCGTCGGGTGCCGGTGTCGAATTGCGCCTGGTAGTCGAGTTCGAACGCACCGAGCGCCGTCGCCCGCCGCAGGTCGGCCTCCAGGCCGGCATCGCGGCCGGTCTCCAGATTGGGCGCCACGCTCGCCCCGGTGCCTGCCTCGGGAGACGCCGCCAGGGGAGCAGCCAGGGAAGCAGCCAGGGAAGCCGCCTCGTCGCCGGTGCCTGGTTTCAGCAAAGGCGCCCCCTCGTCGCTGAAGACATCGGCGCCATGGCAGGGCCGGGGAATTCCGGTTGCCGGCGTCGCGGATCGGCAAGCTATCGACTTTGTCGGAAAGGTTGTGAAGAGAAAACGCAACGGTCTGGCGCCCGCGCCCGCGCCCCGCGGAAAGGCGCGGTGCCGGCCAGGGCCCCAGCCAGGGACCCGACCCGCGCGGGCGGCGCCGATCATTGAGCGGAGTTAATGATCGGGAACCGGGCCGGCGCCTGTAAACACGTCCGGCTCCGAGTCGTCCAACCTCCCGCCGTGCCTTCCCGCAAAGGCGCAAGCCCGCGATCGCCGATCGCAGCCGGGCCGATCCTTCGACCGACGGAGACACCGCCCGTGCGCGCCATGGCCGTTCTCGCTCCCCTCGCCATGCGCGCGGGACGAAGCCTCGATCGTGCGTGGCGCACCACGCTGCTCCCGTTGCTGGATCATCCCGCAGTCCTGCTGCCGCGGGATTTCCCGCTCTTTCTCCTTGGCGCGCGGACCGATGCCGCCATCGCCGACGTGCGCGCGGCGTCCGGCGCACGCGCGGCGTTCGAGGCGATCTATACCGCGTCGGACGATCCCTGGGGGTCGGCGGCGCGGCGCTACCGCTATCAGGCACGGAAGTACGAGCAGATCATGGCGCTGCTGCCGGACCGCCGGTTCGACGAGGTGCTCGATCTCGGCTGCGGGCTGGGCCTGCTGTCGCAGCACCTGGCGCTCAGGGCGAACCGCGTGCTCGGCCTCGACCTGGCCGGCGCCGCGCTCGACCATGCCAGGCGCCGGGGCAGCCTCCTCGACAATCTCCGGTTCGCCCAGGGCGACGTGCTCGATCTGCCCGCCTCGATGGACGGTCGGTTCGATCTCGTGGTGGTCGCCGACACGCTTTACTATCTGTCGCCGCTCGACGACGCGCTGCTCAAGCGGCTCAGCGCCCGCTTCGCCGCCCTGCTGCGGCCGGGCGGAGTCTGCCTGCTGGTCAACCATTATTTCTTCGCCGCCGATCGCGAATCGCGGCAGTCGCGACGCATCCACGATGCGTTCGGCTGGTCGGCCGGCTTCACCGTGCTGAGCCAGCATCGCCGGGCGTTCTTTCTGGCGACGCTGCTGGCGCGCGCGGTGCCCGACGATGCGGCGCCGGACGATACAGGGCCGGACGATGCAGGGCCGGACGAGGCCGCGCCGGTCAGAGATCCGGCGGTGGCTGGTCCGGCTGGCGAGGACGCACCGGCAGCAGCGCCGGTTCGAAGATCATCGTCGCCACCAGAGTGCAGAACAGGCTGAGCAGCAGCAGCCGTCCCATGCTCGCCGTGCCGGGATGGTGCGAGGCGGCGAGAGAGCCGAACGCGGTGCCGGTGGTCAGCGCCGAGAACAGCACCGCGCGCGCGGTCGGCGAACCGAGCGGCGCGGTCAGGCCCTGGCGCCAGTTCATCACGAAATAGATGTTGAACGACACGCCGACGCCGAGCAGCAGCGGCAGGGCGATGATGTTGGCGAAGTTAAGCGGCTCCGGAATCGACACCACCAGGATCACCGTCAGCAGCGCCGAGAGCAGCAGCGGCGCCAGCACCAGGCCGACATGCGTCAGGCGGCGCAGGAACACCAGCAGGATCAGCCCGATCGCCGCCAGCGCGCACA
>CAIMSN010000122.1 GCA_903844135.1 uncultured Rhodospirillales bacterium
GCCGGCCAGCGTGCCGACCGCGGCGGAGCACCACAACGTCGCCGCCGTGTTCAGGCCGCGTATGTTGGTGCCGTCCTTCAGGATCACGCCGGCGCCGAGGAAGCCGATTCCCGAGACCACGTAGGCGATGATCCTGGTCGCACCCTCGGCGCCCAGCAGCCGGAACCCCAGGTCGGAAAACGCCGCCGCGCCGACCGCGACCAGCACAGTGGTACGCAATCCGGCGCTGCGCTGCCGCCATTGCCGCTCCAGCCCGATCAGCGTGCCCAGCACGAAGGCGGTGGCATAGCCCACCAGCGTGTGGGCGTAGGCGGCGTCCGGCATCGCGCTCACGCCTCCGTCGCCGGAACGCGTCCGGCGTCGATGGCGCGCACGAAGTCCGACCAGTCCCGACCGGTCTGATCGGCATAGGCGACCGAGAAATCGGCGATCGCCCGGGAAAACGCCCGGCCCCGCCCCAGATAGCCGGACAGCCCGGCGATATCGGCGGAGCGCGCATGCGCCCGCCCCAGCGTCTTGCCGCACAGCAGCGCGTAGTCGTGCAGCCCGTGCTGCTCGATCTTCAGGCCGAGCGAAGCGAGACGCGCATCCTTGAGCCGCCGCACATAGAAATGCCGGTCGCCGGCGCTGGTCCAGCCGAGGAACGCATCCGACGCGGCCTGCATGGTCCGCTGGCCGATCACCACCCGCTCGCCGCAGGCGGCGAACCCGGAGCGTCCGGCGAACGGCTCCAGCACCGAGGCCTGCGCCTGCTTGATCTGCAGCAGCAGCTTCTCGCCGTCCGGGGTCGCGAACAGGCCGATCGCGCAGAAGGTGCCGACGCTGCCGATCCCGACCACCTTGAACAGCACGTCGACCAGCCGGTAGCGCCGCAGCAGCAGCGCCCGGTCCGGCGGCAGCGACGCGACGTAGCGGGCGAAGGCCAGCCTGGTATCGTCCTCGTGCTCCGGCAGCCGCACCGCCAGGGGCGGAGCCTCGCGCAGTCCAGGCATGCCACCCGCCCGCGTCTCGACCAGGCCGTAACCGATCGCCTGGCTCCGCAGCCGCTCCGCCAGGGTCTGCCGCGCGCGTCGCCTGGCGCGAGGGTCGGCGATGGTCTCGATCGCATCCACCAGGTCGATCCGCTCCGCCCAGGCCTCGACCGGCGACAGCGGCGCCAGCCGGGCGATCTCCGCGACGTAGGCGCGGGTGGCGTCGCGCGCCAGCGCCCTGGAGCCGTGCGCAGAAAGGCCGGCCTGGCGTCCGCTCAGGACCAGGCTGGTGCCCAGGCGCTTGAGGTCCCATTCGAACGGCGCCGGCAGGGTCTCGTCGAAATCGTTGATGTCGAACACCGCCCGGCCTTCCGGCGTAGCGAAGCTGCCGAAATTGGCCAGGTGACAGTCGCCGCAGCTCTGCACCACGAACCCGGCCCGCTTTGTCCTTGCCAGGTCGGCGGCCATCACCGCGGCGGCGCCGCGCAGGAACGCCAGCGGCGAGGCCTGCATGCGGCCGTAGCGGATCGGCAGCAGCGCGGCGATCCTGCTCCGCCCCTGCGCCTGCAGGATGGCGACCGGGTCGGCCCGGTCCGCCGGCGGCGCCCATACGGCATGCGATGTGCGGGGTGTGTCACGCCGAAGCGCCCGCCCGGCCGCACGGCGCTCCCGGCGCGTCGGTCCGGCGCCTGGCGGCATCGCGCTCATCGGCGCGCCAGCACGGCGCGGATCGCGCCGCCGAGCAGCGACAGCTCCTTCGGCGACACGGTGAAGCTCGGCGTCAGATAGACGATGTCGCGGAACGGCCTGATCCAGACGCCCTGCGCCACCAGATCCGCCTTCAGCCGGTTCATGTCGGCGATCCCCTCAAGCTGCACGACTCCGATCGCGCCCAGCACCCGCACGTCGACCACGCCGGGGAGAGTGCGGCAAGGTTCGAGCTCGCATGCAAGCTGCGCCGCGATCGCCGCCACCTGGCCGAGCCGGTCCTCGCGCTCGAACAGATCGAGCGAGGCGTTGGCGGCGGCGCAGGCCAGCGGATTGCCCATGTAGGTCGGCCCGTGCATCAGGGCGCGCATCGGGTCGTCGGACAGGAACGCGGCGAACACCGTCTCGCGCGCCACCGCCGCCGACAACGCCAGGGTGCCGCCGGTCAGCGCCTTCGACAGGGTGACGATGTCCGGCACGATCCCGGCCGCGGCGCAGGCGAACATCGCGCCGGTGCGCCCGAAGCCGGTGAAGATCTCGTCCAGGATCAGCAGGACGCCGTGCCGGTCGGCGAGCCGTCGCAGCCGGCGCAGCACCTCGGCGTCGTGGAACAGCATGCCGCCCGCGCCCTGCACCAGCGGCTCGACCAGGATCGCGGCGATGCCATGCCCCTCGGCCGCCAGCAGCGAGTCCAGCGCCGCTTCCGACGCCGTGTCGCGCGGCAGGCCGACGATGTGGTGCAGTGGCAGCACGCCGGAGAACAGGCTGTGCATGCCCTCCTCCGGGTCGCACACCGCCATCGTCGCCAGCGTGTCGCCATGGTAGCCGCCGCGGAACGCCACCAGCCGGGTGCGGCCGCGCACGCCGCGATTGAGCCAGTACTGCACCGCCATCTTGATCGCCACCTCGACCGCGACCGATCCGCTCTCGGCGAAGAACACCCGCCCCAGATCGCCCGGCAGCATCGCCGACAGCCGCTCCGCCAGACGCAGCGCCTGCGGATGCACCAGCCCGCCCAGCATGACGTGCGGCATCCGTCCGAGCTGCTCCGTCACCGCGGCGCGGATATGCGGATGGTTGTAGCCGTGGCAGGCGGTCCACCAGCTTGCGATGCCGTCCACCAGCACCCGCCCGTCCGCCAGCCCGATCCTGCACCCCTCGGTCCACGCCGCCAGCAGAGGCGGCGCTGCGGTCTGCATCTGCGCGTAGGGCAGCCAGAGCCTGCCCGCTGTCTCGGAGGTGGTCATGCGCGCGGTGATGCACCTTGGCATCGATTTGGTCGAGCCCGGGGCGAGCGGGACGGTCGCGAGGATTGATTCGTTACGGAAAATGATCGAACGTGAGCCGTATCATGCATCGCAGGTCGGAATGGCGCAGTTGAGTGCGGGCGAACTCGCCCTGTTTTCCTTCGGTGTCGTCGCTGGCGGACTGCTGGTGACAAATGGTTTCTCAGAGCCGCACGGCCGCCGGGACCTGAAGAATTCGCAGCGTCTCAGGAACGGGCTCTGGCTCGCAGGCGGCTTCCTGTCGAGCCTATCCATCAACTATCGCGGGCTCAATCTGGATCTTCAGCCTCTGGCTGCCGCGGCAGCCTATGGCACCGGAGCGGCATGCGGCGCGATTTTATGCCTGAGCGTCGTTTGCCTGTCCTATTGGACGACGGTACGGCTCAGGAACAGGAAAGTCGACGGTCCTGGCCAGATCGATTTCCCCTCGGTGTTCCGTGAATACATTCATTACGGCAAGGAGGCGGCCGACATCGTGCTCCACGAAGCCGAGTCTCGGTCGAGCCTGTTCATGACGGCGGATTTCGCTGCACAGCGCCGCCTCGAAAACACGATCAGCGAACGAGTCAGCGTGGCGATACTGGCGGTCAATGCGCATTTGCGAAAGACCAGCCAAGAGCGTGCGGCCGCCAAAGCGGAACTCGTCGATACGCTCGTCGAGACGGCCTGCTCGATCGTCAGGGACCGGCTTGGCGGCGTCGGCGTCATCCGGGGCAGCTACATGCGGAACCGACCGATGACCCCGGCCGCGACCCTTCCCGCCACGTGTCTGTTCGCGGAGCCTCACTTCTCCGGCTACACGAGCTACCTGGAGACTGTCAGCGGCGGCGGGCTTCACGCGGCACCACCCGTCATCATTCCGGTCGCCGGACGCCCCGCGGACCATCAGATGGTGCTTCCCGGGGCGCCCGAGGCGGTCATAACCCTGTCGCCTACGGTGATCGGCGACCTGTCGCGCATCAGCTTCAGACGTGACGTCTCAAAGACGATCCAGCGCGACGTCAGCAAATTCTTCGCTGGTCGAACCTACGTTTCGCTGGCGTCCATCGCGGTTTCGGACGGCCGGATCGTCCATGGCGTGCTGAATATCGAGTCCGATCGCAAGGACCTGATCGAACGCGATGACGACACGCTGTCGCGGGTCTTATCTTCTCTTTCACCCCTCGCATCGCTATTATGCCTGGTGGAGGCGTGACCATGAGCAAAATGTTCCAGAGCTTTCTGACCACCGACGGCATATCGGATATCGCGTCCGGAGACGTCGGCGCCTTCAGAAGCTGGATCCAGAATTCCAGCACCTCAGTGACCGAGCCGCACTCCGACGGTCGTCAGTCGTCAACCTCGACCGTCCACGTCGATATCGTCCCTTCACCGGCGGGCCACGAGGACTAACGGTCCTTCGGCGAGCGCTGCCGAGCGAGCCACAGGCTGGGGCATTATCAGGCGATTTGACCGGTCCGCTCGGCTTCCTGCATCCATGGCCGCGATGTCCCGGCTCGACCCTCTGCTCGGCGAGGCGCTGGCGGACCTGTCCGCACGACGCACACGCCGCACCCTGCATCCCGGGCAGCCCGGGCCCGGCATCGTGCTGCGCGACGGGCGGGTGCTGATCAACGCGTCCGCCAACGACTATCTCGGCCTGTCGCATCATCCGCTGCTCGCCGAGCGCGCCGCGGACTGGGCCGCCCGCTACGGCACCGGCGCCGGTGCCTCGCGCCTGGTCACCGGCACGCTCGACCTGCACCGGCGCGTCGAGGCCAGGCTGGCCGCCTTCAAGCACACCGAGGCGGCGCTGCTGTTCGCGTCCGGCTGGCAGGCCAACGCCGCGGTGCTGCCGGCTCTGCTCAAGGCCGCCGCCACCCAGGGCGCGCCGCCGCTGCTGTTCGCCGACCGGCTGATCCATGCCAGCCTGCAGCACGGCATCCAGGCGTCGGGCCTGCGCCAGCACCGCTTCCGCCACAACGATCTCGACCATCTCGAGACCCTGCTCTCGGCCAGCGCCGACGTGCCCGGGCGTCGCTTCATCGTCACCGAGAGCGTGTTCAGCATGGACGGCGATCGCGCCGACCTGGCCAGGCTGCGACGGATCGCCGACGCGCACGACGCCTTCCTCTATGTCGACGAGGCGCATGCGACCGGCGTGCTCGGCCCGGGCGGCGCCGGGCTGTCGGTCGCCGCCGGCGGGGTCGACCTGGTGATGGGCACGCTCAGCAAGGCGTTCGGCGGCTTCGGCGCCTATGTCGCAGGCTCCGCCGTGCTGTGCGACTGGCTGGCCAATGCCTGTTCCGGCTTCATCCACACCACCGCCCTGCCGCCGCCGGTGCTGGGCGCGATCGACGCGGCGCTCGACCTGCTGCCCGGCATGGAGGCGGAGCGCGCCCGGCTGGCCGCCGCCGCCGCCGCCCTGCGGGCGACGCTGCGGCAGGAGGGCATCGACACCGCCGGCTCGACCACCCAGATCGTGCCGGTGCTGGTCGGCGACGTGCAGGCCACGCTCGCTCTCGCCGACGCCGTCGCCGGTCGCGGCGTGCTGGCGATCGCCATCCGTCCGCCGACGGTTCCGCCGAACTCCAGCCGCCTGCGCCTCGCCCTCAGCACCGCGCATGACGCGCATGCGCTCAGCCGGATCGCCGATTCCGTCGCCCTGTCGTGGCGCGCGGCGCGATGAGACGCGCTTTGCTGCTGGCGCATGGCTGGAGCTACGATTCCCGCTTCTGGGATGTTCTGCTAGCGGAACTTCCGGACCACGACCCCTACCGCATCGAGGCGGGATATGGCGGCGCCGCCCCGGACTGGCCGCTGGTGCCTGATGGCGCGCTGGCGATCGGCCACTCCGCCGGCCTCGCCACCCTGCTCGACCGGCTGCCGGACCGGTGTGCCGGCCTGGTCGCGATCAACGGCTTCACCCGCTTCGTCGCCGACGCCGGATTCCCCGGCGTGCCGGACCGGTTGCCGCGTCGCATGCTGACCAGGCTGCAGACCGACCCTTCCGGGACGGTCCGGCAGTTCCGCGCCGGCTGCGGCGACGACGCGGTTCCGGACCGGCCCCACCTTGACCAGCTCGACCCGGACCGGCTGCGTAGCGGGCTGCAGGCGCTCGAATCCGGCGATGTCCGCGACCGCTTCGCCGCCCTCACCCTGCCGGTGCTGGCGCTGGCCGCCTGCGACGACCCGATCGTACGCCCGGCCCATGCGAGCGCCTGCTTTCCCGCCGCCGCGCTGCGCTGGAGCGAGACCGGCGGCCACCTGCTGCCGCTGACCCGTCCAGACTGGTGCGCGCGCCAGATCGAGGCCTTCGCATGCTGACCCGGACCAGGCTGGTCGCGCGCCGATTCGCCGGCGCCGCCGCGCAGTACGAGCAAGCGGCGATCCTGCAGCGTCTGGTGGCCGCCACGCTCGCGGACCGCATCGTCGCCGCCTGCGTGCGGCCGCCCGCCACCATCCTGGAGATCGGCTGCGGCACCGGCCTGCTGACCCGCGCGCTGCGACGCGCCTTCCCGGAGGCGCTGATCGTCGCCACCGACATCGCCCCGTCGATGCTGGCCGCCTGCCGCGCCGCGATGCCGGGAGACGATCGCCTGCTGATCCTCGCCACCGACGGCCAGGCGCCGGCGGTCCGCCCGGGTTTCGATCTGGTCTGTTCCAGCCTGGCGCTGCAATGGTTTCAGGACCCGGCCGGCGCCTGGCATGCGCTGGCCGGGCTGCTGTCGCCGGGCGGCGGCCTGCATCTGGCGACGCTGGCCGATGGCAGCCTGTTTGGCTGGCAGGAGTCGCATCGCGCAGAAGGCGAGACCGCGCGCACCGCCCTGCACCCGACGCTGGCGGTTCTTCGCCACCGGACCGGAGCAGCCTGGCAGCAGGAGCGGATCGCGATCGCCTATCCGGACGGGCTGTCGTTCCTGTCCGGGCTGCGGTCGATCGGCGCCGATCTGCCGCGCCCGGGCAGCCGGCCGCTCGGCGCCGGCGCGCTGCGCCGGGTGCTGCGCCGTTTCGAGCGCGAGCACCGATCCGTCGCCGACTACGCGATCGCCTATGGCCGCCACCGCCGCCCGGTCCGCGACGGCGTGTTCGTCACCGGCACCGATACCGGGATCGGCAAGACCTTCATCTCCGCCTGCCTGGTCGCCGCCTGGAGCGCCGCGTACTGGAAGCCGTTCCAGACCGGCCTCGACCAGGATCCTGGCGATACCGAAACCATCGCCGCGCTCACCGGCTGCGATCCGGCACGGCTGCATCCGCCGGCGCTCGCCCTGCGCGCACCGCTGTCGCCCGAGGACGCCGCTGCGCTGGAAGGGATCGCCTTCGACGCGGCCGGCCTGGCGCTGCCGCAAGGGCAGGGGCCGCTGGTGGTCGAGGGCGCCGGCGGGGTCCTGGTCCCGCTCGATCAGCACACCTCCACCATCGACCTGATCGACCGTCTCGGCCTGCCGGTGGTGCTGGTGGCGCGCAGCACGCTCGGCACCATCAACCACACGCTGCTCAGCCTGGGCGCGCTCCGTGCGCGCGGCATCGCCATCGCCGGGGTGGTGCTGAACGGTCCGCCCTCGCCTGGAAACCGGGCGGCGATCGAGCGGCACGGGCAGGTGAGGGTGCTGGCGGAGATCCCCTGGTCGGACGACCCCGGACCGGCCGGGGTCGCCCGATTCGCGTCGCTGTTTCCGCCCTACGCGGCGATAGAGCGCAGCGGAGCCGCGACCGGATAGCGGCCGGTCGCGTGCATTGCCAGCACCAGCCTGGCACCCGCCTGGGTGCGCGGCAGGACCAGGGTGGCGTCGCCATCGGTCCAGCGCCAGCAAACCGTTCCGTCGCTCTCGGCAGGATGCCAGCCGGCCGGCGCCACCGCGGGATCGGCGAGGTCGCAACCGATCAGGCTCCCGCCGGAGGCCAGCACCGCGACCGAGAACGCGACGCCCAGCCGGCGGCGGTCGTCGACGAACGGTCCGTCGATTTCCGCCGGCGATGCCGCGCGCGAGCGCAGCGTCAGGCGCTCGATGCCGGCCGGCAGGTCGACCGCGACATGGCTTGCGCCGATCCGCTCGAGCGGCAGCGTCGCGCCGGAGGCCAGCACGATCCGCAGCGCCGGATCGGCCTCGAACGACGCCGCGCGCACCGCCGCGTAGCCGAGCGATTCGGAGCGTGCCGACAGCCCGGCCCAGATCGGCTCGACCGCGGCGCGCGACACCAGCAGCGGCGCGGCGCCGTGCAGCGCCCAGAGCGATGTCTCGCCTGTGCCGTCGAACTCCGGGCGCAGCGCCTGGATCGCTGCGTTGGCGAAGCTGGAGCGATTGCCGGTGTCGAGATAGCTCTCGCAGGCCAGACCCTCCGCCATCAGGATGTCGTGGCTGTCGAGTTCGACGTGATACACGGTGAAGCGGACGATCTCGCGGGCGATCGCGATGCTGCCGCCATTGACCAGCATTCTTACCGGCACCAGCCCGCCCTCCAGCGAGAGGCAATGCTCCGGCGTGATCAGCAGGTCGCGATGCGGCACCCCGGGCGCGATCGCGCCGGCGGCGACCCTGATCGGATGCAGCCCGTCCGGATCGGCGACGATCGAGAGATCGATGCGGCGATGGCCGATCCAGCGCACCGGACGGGCGATGCCGGATGCGGTCGTCACCAGGTCGCCGGCGCACAGATCCTCGACCGCGACCTCGCCGTCCGGCGTCAGGATCCGCGATCCGGTCAGGAAGCAGGTCAGGTCCAGCAGCGTGAGCGACGGATCGTGGTCGCTCTCCCGCACCGCGTCCTGATACTCGGCATTGACGTGCACGGTCTGGAACGTGCCGTCATTGTAGAACGGCGTGGTGCCGATGGTGTGATCGAGCGATTCGCTGTTGCCCTCGAACACGTAGGTATAACGGCTCGACGGATCCTCCTTCTGGTTCAGGTCGGAGAGTCCGCCGTTCATATAGACGTTCTGCGCCTGGCTGCCGTCGGTGTCGTTGAAGTCGCCGAGGATGCCGACCTTGGCGGCCGGATCGGCCTGCTGCAGACCCTGCACGTAGCTGGTGATGTATTGCGCCTGGGCGATCCGGTTGTTCACCACCGAGGTGTCGCCGCCATGGTTGATCGGCGGCTGCACCGAACCGTAGGTCTCGGAGCTGCCGGCCTGCGACGAATTGTGCACGTTGACCAGCGTCACCGTCTGGCCATTGAAACTGAAGGTGCCGACCAGCGGCAGGCGGGTGTTCTTGAAGGTGCCGCCGATCTGGTCGCCGCCGATCGCGGTCACCGGGGCCACGAGCTGGGTGCGGCTCGCATCGTACAGGAACACGTTGCGGATGTTGCCGCCGGCGACGCCGCCCTGGGTGTCGTTGGCCGGATCGATCTCGGCATAGGAATAGAGCGGGCCGCCGGCGGCATGAATCGCGTCGATGATGCCCTGGATGTTGCGCGCAGCGGTCACCGTGCCGTCGTCGGTGGTGCCGCTATCGTCCTGCACCTCCTGCAGCGCCAGGATGTCCGGCGCGTTCAGGTTGTTGACGATGATGTTGGCGAGCTGCGTCAGCCGCGCCGCGTTGGCCGGCAGCAGGCTGTCGAAATTCTCGATGTTGTAGTCCGCCACGAGAAGATGCGTCGCGTCCTTGACGAAGCCGGTGGTCTGCTGCGCCAGCGTCCCGCCGGCGGGCGGCGTCACCGTCACCGCGGCGGTCGGCAGCAGTTCGAATTCCCCGTTGTAGTAGCTGAGGATTCCGGTGACATCGCCAAGCGAGTCGCCGACCGTGGCCGCGGGCGATGCGCCCGGCGTCACGCCGCTGTCGAAATACACCTCGATCCGCTGCGTGTTGATGTCAGTCGCGGTCTCGATCAGGCCGCCGCGCGGATCGAGCTGGCCGGCGCCGCCATCCGGCACCACCCAGGTGGCGCCGCTGGCGGTGGCGCCGACCACCGAAACGGCGTGCAGCGTCACCAGTTGGCCCTGCAGGCTGCGGTAGAAATCGAGCGCGTTGACGCCGGGCTGGAGGTTCGCCGTGTCGGTGTTGAGGTTCTGCGCCGCGGTCGGATCGGTGACCACGAAGGCCTGGGTCGGCACCGTCAGCCCGCCGGCGCCGATCACGGTGGGGGCGATCGCCGTCAGCCCGGTGCCGATCACGCTGTGCGCGGTCTCGTTCAGCTCCGGCGTCGACAGCGCGTCGGTACCGCTGGCGTAGTTCACCAGCTTGCCGGTGACGCTGACCGTCTGTCCCACGCTCGGCAGGGTCGACGATTTCGCCGCATAGACGAAGATCGCGTCGCTGCCGACCGTGCTGTTGTCGCGGCTGGTCTGCTGGATCCAGTAGCCGATCGCCCCGGTGGTATCGATCGCGGTGACGACGCCGCTGGTGGTGACGCTGGTGTTTACGTAGGCGGTGTTGACCGAATAGCCCGAGCCCTGCAGGCCCTGGATCGTCACCGTGGGCGGGGCGACCGCGGCCGGCGCGCTGTTCGCCGCACCCGGCGTGTTCAGCACGGTTCCGGCGGCCGGCGTGGTGCCGTAGCCGGCGATGCCGGCCAGGCTCGGATCGTTGGCGGTCCAGTCGCCGGCCGAGCCGGTGTTGGTGCCGTCCGGAATCCGCGAGGCGCCCAGGATGGTCTTGCCGGTCAGCACCGGCGCCCCGGCATAGGTCTTGTCGCCGGCGTCGCCGTCGGTGACGGCGATCTGGTCGACGATCTGCGACCAGGGGGTGCTGGTGAAGCTGCCGCCATTGGCGGTGTCGACATCCTTGGTGCCCGGCACGTAATCCAGCACCAGCAGCACCGTCTGGGTGCCGTTCTGCAGCATGTTGGTCTGGAACGGCGTCACCCAGTAGCCGGCCGCATTGGTGGTGCCGAGCTGGAACACGTTGTCGATGGTGCCGGCCGCGCTGCCGTCGCCATCGACGACGACCAGCGAGTAGCGGCTGTAGTCGGTGAGGGCCGCGCCCTTCACCTCGATATATTCGTCAGGATCGCCGGCGACCGACGGATTGAACATGAATTCGTTGATTTCGAGGTCGCTTGCCACGGTCCGCCACTCCTGTCTCGAACCGTAACGGTTCAATGCGGAGGGTTAACAAATCTCAATCCTGACCGGAATGACAAATTCAAGACTATTTTGACCGCTCAGACAGGAACTGCCTGGACTTTGTGCAGTCCGTACCGCCTCGCCTAGTAACGACGCAGCAGCCCGACCAGTCTTCCCTGCACCCTGACCCGGTCGGACGGCACGATCCTGGTTTCGTAGCGCGCATTGGCCGGCTCCAGCGCCACCGCGCTGCCGCGACGGCGCAGCCGCTTGAGCGTCACCTCGCCGTCGTCGATCAGCGCCACCACGATCTGCCCGTTCTCCGCGGTCTCCTCGCGACGGATGATCACCGTGTCGCCGTCGAGAATGCCGGCCTCGATCATCGAGTCGCCGGCCACCTCCAGCGCGTAGTGCTCGCCGCTGCCGATCAGCGCCATCGGCACCTCGATATGCGCGCCGCTGTCGCGCAACGCCTCGATCGGCAGGCCGGCGGCGATCCGGCCATAGAGCGGCAGTTGGATCGCGCCGACATCCGATGCGGCGCGCACGCCGGGCAGCCTGGCACTGAAATCGCCCTTGATGACGTTGGGCGAAAAATTCGCCAGCTCGTCCTGGATCGCCTGCTCGCTGACGAGCGGCGCCCCCGAGGCCACGGTGGCCGCGCTGGCAATGCCGGCCTGGTCGGGCAGGCGCAGAACCTCCAGCGCCCTGGCGCGGTGATGCCGGCGGCTGAGGAAGCCGCGCTCCTCCAGCGCCGAGATCAGCCGGTGGATGCCGGATTTGGAGCGCAGGTTGAGCGCGTCCTTCATCTCGTCGAAGCTCGGCGAGAAGCCGGTCTGGCGCAGATGGCTGTCGATGAAGCTCAGCAATTCATGCTGCTTGCGTGTGAGCATCGCTCGAACTCCTCTGACGCCCGTCCGTCCGCGGTATAGCCACAAAGGTACCGGAACAAAGAGGCAACACTTTCCTGTGTTCTATATTGGTTCCGAAACGCGGGTCAAGCCCAACCGAGGCCGTTGGGTGCCGGACCGATGCGCCTCAGATCCCGAACCGGTCCAAGCACAGGATCCGCACGATGTCGCCGGCCGTTGCGGCCGGCGCGAACGGGGCGCGCAGGATCAGCGCCTCGCAGGCCGCCAGCCGTCGCAGCATGCCGGAATCCTGCCGGTCGAACGGCTCCACCACGCAGCGCCCGTCCTCGCCGCGGACCAGCGACGCCCGCAGATGGTCCGCGCGCTGGTCGTTCGCGGCGAGATCCCGGCCCAGCACCGCCTCCTCGTAATCCAGCCCGCCGGACCGGTCGCCGGACAGCGTCCTGATCGCCGGCAGCAGGAACAGCAGCGCGCAGACCAGCGCCGAGACCGGATTGCCCGGCAGGCCCAGCACAGGCAGCGCGGCGCCGTTCCTGACCATGCGTCCATGCATCAGCGGCTTGCCCGGACGCATGGCGATCTTCCAGAAATCCACCTCCAGCCCGCGCGCGGCCAGCGCGCTCTGCACCAGATCGTAGTCGCCGACGCTGGCGCCGCCGATCGTCAGCAGCAGGTCGGCACCGCCGGGCCCGGCCAGCCCGTCGGTGGCGGCGGCAATGGCGCTCGCATCGTCGCGCACCAGCGGCAGCACCATCGGCTCGGCGCCGGCCGCCCGGATCAGCGCCGCCAGCATCGGCGTGTTGGAATTCACCACCCCGCCCGGCGGGATCGGATCGCCGGGCAGCGCCAGCTCGTCCCCGGTCGCGAGCAGCGCCACGCGGGGCCGGCGATGCACCTGCACCCAGCCATGGTTGGCGGCGGCGGCCACGCCGATATCGCGTGCGCCGATCCGCCGCCCCGCCGGCACCACCTCGTCGCCGATCGCGAAATCCTGTCCGCGCCTCCTGATGTGGCG
Source organism: uncultured Rhodospirillales bacterium (assembly GCA_903844135.1). Taxonomy (GTDB): domain Bacteria; phylum Pseudomonadota; class Alphaproteobacteria; order Acetobacterales; family Acetobacteraceae; genus Lichenicola. Next base: position 12,840 of record CAIMSN010000122.1, read on the forward strand.
GCCGGCCGCAACCGGCTCGCGCACCACCACCGCGTCGCCGCGCCGCTCCACGTTCTCCTGGATCAGCACGCAGTCGCTGCCGTCCGGCATCACGCTGCCGGTGAACAGCCGCACGCACTCGCCCGGCCCGACCCGGCCCGCGAACGGATGCCCGGCCGGCGATTCGCCGACCAGACGGAGGATCGTCTCGCGGCCCGGCGCCGGTGCGGTGTCGGCGCCGCGCACCGCATACCCGTCCATCGCCGAGATGTCCGCCGGCGGATTATGCAGCCTGGCTGCGAGCGGACGGGCGCACACCCGGCCCCAGCTCTCCCCCAGCGCCACGATCTCGGCGGGAAGCGGTGCGAGCCGCGCGAGAATCCGGCCTCTGGCCTCGTCGATGCTGAGCATGTCCCCTTCTATCGCGCCTGGCCGGCTTTGGGGACAGTCGGGCCATGCCAGGGCGAATGCGCCAAAACGCTTGACCTTCCTGGCCGGGATGCGCATTTTCCGCCCCCTTGAACCAACGCGGCGACCCGTGCTTCTCCCGACCGAGCGATCCGGCTGGTCCAGGCGGCCGGACACAAGCATCAGGCATCAGTCGAGGACACCATGGCGAAGACCAACACCATCCAGATCAAGCTCGTCTCCAGCGCGGAGACCGGGCATTTCTACGTCACCAAGAAGAATGCCCGCGCGCAGACCGGCAAGCTGTCGCTGCGCAAGTACGATCCCGTCGTGCGCAAGCACGTCGAATATCGCGAAGCCAAGATCAAATAGATCCGGTCACTCCGACCAGGCAGATCGAGCGCGCGTCCGGGCAACCCGGGCGCGCGTTTTTCGTGCGTGGCGTCGCTGACGACGCCGGACCTAGTAAAGCTTGGCGTTGTTGCCGTAGGGGACCACCAGCTCGTTCGGCTCGGCCATGTTCAGCATCGCCCTGGACCGCTCGTCGAGCGTATCGGCGTCCAGCCCGCCATTGCGCAGACCCGACACACGTTGCGCCCAGGCCGCCTGCTCCGCGGTGGCCGCCGCTTCGGCCGCGTTCGCCTGGGTCAGCAGCGTGAGCTGGGTGCGATAGCTGCGCAGGCCATGATCACCCTGGGTGGCGTTCCAGCCGAAATACCCGACCAGCGACAGGAACAGCAGCGGCGGCAGCGTCGCCTTGACCTTCCGCTTCACCGCGCGCGCGAAACTCATCGGCCAAACTCCTGTCGGCGCACGCACGAGCCCCCCGCGCGTCATCGATCCGACCCTAGCGTGACCCGGGCGGCGCGCGCTATGTCGCAGGCCGCGTCGTGACGATTTCGGCGCGCTGTGACGATGTTGCAACGCCGAGCAGGCCTGGAGCCGACGCATGAACCCGACCTATCTGCTGGTGGCCCCGACCCATTACGAGGTCTCCTACGCCATCAACCCCTGGATGCGGCCCGGCACCTGGTCGGAAGACCCCGCGGCGCATCTCGCCGAGGCCAACGCCTCGTTCCGGGCGCTGCAGGCGGCGCTGCAGGCGGCCGGCGGGACCGTGCGGGTGATCGACGGCGCGCCGGGTCTGCCGGACATGGTGTTCCCGGCCAATGCCGGAATCGTTCTGGACCGAATCGCGCTGGTCGCCGCCTTCCGCTTCCCGCAGCGCCAGGGCGAGGAGAAGCCGTTCCATGCCGCGTTCGAGGCGCTGCGCGCCGAGGGGCTGCTCGATCGCGTCGTCACCCTGCCGCCTGGGATGTTCCAGGAAGGCGCTGGCGACTGCATCTGGGACCGCACCCGCCGCCTCGCCTGGACCGGCTACGGCCCGCGCTCCAGCCCGGAGGCGCCCGGCCTGATCGCCGAGACCTTCGGCATCGACATCGTCCGCCTCGAACTCGCCACCGAGCAGTTCTACCATCTCGACACCTGCTTCTGCGTGCTGCCGCGCGGCGAGGTGTTCTTCTATCCCAGGGCCTTCACCGCGGACGGGCTGGCCGAGATCCGCGCCCGGGTGCCGGCCGAGCTCCTGATCGAGGCCGAGGACGACGACGCCGCCCGCTTCTGCGTCAATGCTGTCGCCCTGGAGAGCCGCATCGTCATGGCGCAGCCGACCGAGCGCCTGATCGGCCGCTTCGCGGAACGGGGCTATGCCGTCACGCCGGTCGATCTCTCCTCCTTCATCCTGTCCGGCGGCGGCGCCTATTGCATGACGCTGCGGCTCGACCTCGCGACGCGCTGATCCAGGTCCCGGCAGCGCAGGAGGGCCGCCGATGCTGCTGGCAGGAAAGACCGTGCTGATCACCGGCGCCTCGTCCGGGATCGGCCGCGCCGCCGCGATCGAGGCCGCCCGACAGGGCGCGGACGTGGCGCTCAACTATCTGGGCCCGGAGGACGGCGCGCGCAGCGCCGTCGCCGCGATCGAGGCGCTGGGCCGTCGGGCGCTCGCCGTTGCCGGCGACGTCGCCGATCCGGCGACCGCCACATCCTTCGTGGCGCAGGCGACCGAAGCGTTCGGAAGGGTCGACGTGTTCGTCAGCAATGCCGGGATCTGCCCGTTCCACGCCTTCCTGGACCTGCCGCCGGAGCTGCTCGACCGCACCATGCGGGTCAACCTGCACGGCGCCTTCTTCATGGTGCAGGCCGCGGCAAGGCAGATGGTGAGCCAAGGCAACGGCGGCGCGATCGTCGCCGTCTCGTCGATCTCCGCCCTGGTCGGCGGCGCGTTCCAGACCCACTACACGCCCACCAAGGCCGGCGTGCATGCGCTGATGCAATCTGCGGCGATCGCGCTCGGCCGCCACGGCATACGCTGCAACTCGGTGCTGCCCGGCACCATCCAGACCGAAATCAACCGCGACGACCTCGCCGACCCGGCCAAGCGCGCGGCGATGCAGGCCCGGATCCCGCTGGGCCGGCTCGGCGAGCCGGACGACCTCGCCGGTCCGATCGTGTTCCTGGCGTCCGACCTGGCCCGCTACGTGACCGGCGCGGCCCTCCTGGTCGATGGCGGCCTGTTCGTCAATCTCCAGTGAACGCACGTCGAACACTCAGGGGTCCAGGGGACGACCGTCCCCTGGCGGGCCCGGGCGGAGCCCGGTACCCTAACCCCGCAGGATCGTCCGGCCGGCATAGCGCGCCGCGCTGTCCAGCTCCGCCTCGATGCGGATCAACTGGTTGTATTTCGCCGTCCGGTCGGAGCGCGACAGCGATCCGGTCTTGATCTGGCCGCAATTGGTGGCCACCGCCAGGTCGGCGATGGTGCTGTCCTCGGTCTCGCCGGAGCGGTGGCTCATCACCGCCTTGTAGCCGGCGCGGTGCGCCATCTCGACCGCCTCGAGCGTCTCCGACAGGGTGCCGATCTGGTTCACCTTCACCAGGATCGCGTTCGCGGTCTTGGCCTGGATGCCGCGCGCCAGCCGCTCCGGGTTGGTGACGAACAGATCGTCGCCGACGAGCTGGATCCGGCTGCCCAGCTCCGCGGTCAGATGCGCCCAGCCGTCCCAGTCATCCTCGTCCAGCCCGTCCTCGATCGAGACGATCGGATAGCGCCCGACCAGGTCGGCCAGGTACGACACCATCCCCGCGGAATCGAGCGACTTGCCCTCGCCCTCGAGCTCGTAGCGGCCGTTCCTGTAGAACTCGGTCGCCGCGCAATCGAGCGCGAACGTCACATCGTCGCCCGGACGGTAGCCGGCCGCCTCGACCGCGCGGGTGATGAAGGTGAGCGCCTCGTCGGCGGATTTCAGCCCGGGAGCGAAGCCGCCCTCGTCACCGACATTGGTGTTGTGGCCGGCGTCCTTCAGGCCCTTCTTGAGCTGGGCGAAGATCTCCGAACCCATCCTGACCGCATCGGCCAGGGTCGGCGCACCGACCGGCTGGACCATGAATTCCTGGATGTCGATCGGGTTGTCGGCATGCTGGCCGCCATTGACGATGTTCATCATCGGCACCGGCAGGGTGCGGGCATAGACGCCGCCGACATAGCGATAGAGCGGCACCTGCAGCTCCTCGGCCGAGGCCTTGGCCACCGCCAGCGAGACCGCCAGGATGGCGTTGGCGCCGAGACGGGACTTGTTCGGGGTGCCGTCCAGTTCGATCATCGCCCGGTCGATCGCCACCTGCTCGGTGGATTCCGCGCCTTCCAGCGCCTCGAGGATCTCGCCCTCGGCGAACCCGACCGCCTGGCTCACGCCCTTGCCGCCATACCGGCTCTTGTCGTTGTCGCGCAGCTCGGAAGCTTCGTGCGCGCCGGTCGAGGCGCCGGACGGCACCGCGGCCCGTCCCTTGGCGCCGGACGACAGCAGCACATCGACCTCGATGGTGGGATTGCCGCGGCTGTCCAGGATCTCGCGCGCGACGATATCGGCGATGGCACCCATGGTGGATCTCTCTCTGAGCTGAATTTCGCGCCAGTTGCACCATCCCGGCCGGCTTTCCGCAAGGTGCGGCATCCCGTGCGCGGTCGGCGCGTTCACGTCCTCGTGCACATGCCGGAGCGCCTCTCGATGAAAAGCCCGCCGCTGCTGGCCGTCCTGCTGGGACTGGCCGGACTGATCCCGTTCGTCGCCGGCGCGGTGGTGATCCTGTTCTATCCGTCCACGGTGCCGGTGCCGGGTCTGGTCGGCGCCCTGGCCGGGTACGGCGCGGTGATCCTGTCCTTCCTGGGCGCGGTGCATTGGGGTCTGGCGCTGGCGGACGATCCGATCGGCGTGCCGGGACGCGCCAGGATCGCCGCCGGCCGCCTGACGCTCGGCGTGCTTCCGGCCCTGGCCGGTTGGGCGTCGCTGCTGATCCTGACCACCGGCCGGCCGCGTCTGTCGCTGCTGTTGCTGCTGGTCGGCTTCGCCGTGGTGACGGCGGTCGAGACCAGGGCGGGCCGGGCCGGGCTGATGCCGCGCGGCTACCTGCCGCTGCGCTGGTTGCTCAGCGGCGTGGTGATGGTCTGCCTGGCGGCGGTGCTGGTGGCGCGGATGCTCTGACGGGGTGCATGGCGCCGCGGAACGGCGCATCGTCCGGACCGTCGGCACCCCGCAGGGAGACCAGGACATGGCGAACAACAGCGACGACCTGACCATCGGCGACCATGTGCTGTCGCCGGAGACGTTGATGCTCGGCTACGGCTACGACCCGACTTTGTCCGAAGGTTCGGTGAAGCCGCCGGTGTTTCTGACCTCCACCTTCGTGTTCCGCTCGGCGGAGGACGGGCGCGACTTCTTCGACGTGGTCGCCGGCCGCAAGCCGGTGCCGCAGGGCAGGGCCGGGCTGGTCTATTCCCGCTTCAACCATCCCAACAGCGAGATCATCGAGGACCGGCTGGCGATCTACGAGGCGGGCGAGGGGGCGCTGGCCTTCAGCTCCGGCATGGCGGCGATCACCACGGCGATCCTGGCCACCGCGCGTCCAGGCGACGTCATCCTGCACAGCCAGCCGCTCTACGGCGGCACCGAGACCCTGCTCGCCCGCACCCTGGCGAATTTCGGCATCCTCGCGCACGGCTTTCCGGACGGCGGCAGCGAGGAGGCGATCCACGAGGCCGCGCTGCAGGCGGGCCAGCGCGGCCGCCTCAGCCTGATCCTGATCGAGACCCCGTCCAACCCGTTGAACACGCTGGTCGACATCGCCGCGGTGCGCGCCGCCGCCGAACGGGTCGGCGCGGCGACCGGGCTGCGTCCGCTGGTGCTGTGCGACAACACCATGCTGAGCCCGGTGTTCCAGCAGCCGCTCCGCCACGGCGCCGACCTGGTGATGGCGTCGCTGACCAAATATATCGGCGGCCACAGCGACCTGATCGGCGGCGCGGTGATCGGCAGCCGGGCGCTGCTGCAGCCGGTCAGGCTGTTGCGCAGCGCCATCGGCACCCAGCTCGACCCGCATTCCTGCTGGATGGTGGGCCGCTCGCTCGAGACCCTGGGTGTGCGGGTGCGTGCCGCCGCCGGCAATGCCGCCGCGGTGATTCGCGCCATGGACGCGCATCCACGCATCGTCGCCGTGCATGCGCTGGGCGAGGGCCGCGGCAGCGACGTGGTGCGGAGGATCTATGCCGCGCAATGCACCGGTCCCGGCTCGACCTTCGGCATCGAGATCGCCGGCGGACAGGCCGAGGCGTTCGCGGTGCTCAACCGGCTGCGCCTGTTCAAGCTGGCGGTCAGTCTCGGCGGCACCGAGTCCCTGGCCTGCCATCCCGCCTCGACCACCCATTCCGGCGTGCCGGCGGAGCTCCGCGCCAGGATCGGCGTCACCGACGGACTGATCCGGCTCAGCATCGGCCTGGAGAACGAGACCGACCTGGTCGCCGACCTCACGCAAGCGCTTGAAGTGCTGAAAGCCTAGCGCTGGACTGCAACGATGCTGCGCTGCACCAAAGCGGAACGCGCTTGACAGCCCGACGGCGAGGGCGGAACGATAGCGCGCTCGATTACTCCTGCGTCACGAAGCGGCCAGGAGCCGACGGGACTACCGGCGCGTCTCTGCTAAGGCCGAGGCAACGCCATATTCGACAGGTGGATGAGCCGCAACAGTATCGCCGGGCCGGAGATCAGAGTTCCCGGCTGACAGCGATCGAGCGGCGATTTCCCCGGCCGGATACCCGTCCGAGCATGAGGAGTCCCGGTCGGGGTGCTCCGGCTGGATGCCAGACCGCCGGCGATCGCCGGTTTCGTCGTCCAGCTGCCCCGTCCGCGTCGGTTTGGTGCGGAGTGGCCCATGTCGCAGACCCAGCTTTCGCAGGACATGTCGCCATGCGCGTCAGCGCCTTGGCCTGCGGACGCTGCTCGGGAAACCGGCCTGCCGCTGACCGCCCTGGTCTATCGCAGCAGGGCCAGGCGCAAGCTCTCCGACGTCGAGCTTCAACGGCTGACGGTTGACGCGCAGGAGCGCAACGGCAGGGTCGGGATCACCGGCCTGCTGGTCTATGACGATGGCCGCTTCTTCCAGTGGATCGAGGGGCCGGGCGAGCACGTCGCCCAGGTGATGAACGCGATCAGCAACGATCCGCGTCATGACGGGATCGAGATCCTGCACCGCAAGACCTCCTGGGAGCGGGTGTTCGAGAACTGGAGCATGAAGCTCGCGGTCAGGACCGCGCGGTCGGACCTGAGGCTCGGCGACGTGCTGGTGCCGCCGGCCGAGCTGGTCGGCCAGTTGCACCGACAGCCGGCGACCGCCGCCGAGCTGCTCAGCCGGCTGGCAGTCCTGTCGGACGACGACAGCGCAGATCCGTCCTTCCTGCCGGATCAACTCAACCGCGCGCATCTCACCGGACAGGTGGCGGCCATCGTCAAGCGCGTTCTCCTGTCCGCCGTGCTGCCGGATCTCGCACGCAGGCATGGCGCCAACGATCCCGGTCCGGGTCGCTATCCGGCCAACCCGCGCGTCGCGGAGTTGGTGGAGCTGCTGCTGGCCACCGACCAGACCGCCGCCCGGGAGCTGATCAAGGAGCTGCAGGACGACGAAGGCTGGATGCTGCCGCTGGCCTCGACCCTGTTCGAGCCGGCGGCGCGTCGACTCGGCGATCTGTGGAGCGAGGACCAGTGCAGCGAGGTCGACGTCACGCTCGGGCTGTGCCGGATCCAGGCCGCCGCCCGCCTGCTGGCGCATGGCGTCCCCAGGTCCATCGCCAGGTCGAGCCGCCGGATGGTGCCGCCCGGCCGGCTGCCGGCGCGGCCGGCTTCGATCCTGATCGCGCCGGAGCCGGGCGAGCTGCATGGCCTGGGCGCCGCCCTGGAGTCCGAGGCGCTGTGGAACGCCGGATGGTCTCCGCGCTGCGAGCGTCCGGCCGACGACAGGAGCCTTGAGGACCTGGTCTCCGGGAGCTGGTTCGACGTGCTCGACGTGTCCTTCAGCGCCGCCTTCCAGAGGGAGCACTGGCTGTCGCGCCTGACCACGACCATCGCCCGCGCCCGCCGCGCCTCGATGAATCCCGCCCTGCTCGTGGTGGTCGGCGGCCGCATCTTCGCAGAGCGCAGGAAGACCGGCTTGCAGGTCGGCGCCGACCTGACCAGCATGACCGCCTCGACGGTGGACGAGCTGATCCGGCTCGGCATGGCCAGGCGCGCCGCCGGCAGCAACCATTTCCCGGAGCTCGACGTCTGAAGGCATCCGGTGTCTAGGCTTCTTCCCCTGGCGGGACCGCCAAGGTCAGCGTGACGCGCGCCCCGCTGTCGCCGTCGGCGACGACGCTGGCGCCGATCTGTTGCGCGGTCAGGCAGACGATCTGCAACCCGAGCCCGCCGCGGCGGGCGTGCAGTTCGAAACCGGGCGGCATTCCGCGCCCGTCGTCCTCGACGCAGAGCCGGTAGACCCCGCCCGGCAGCCGGTCGCCGGTGACCCAAATACGGCCGCCCCGGTACGTACCGTGCCTCAGGGCGTTGTCCATCAACTCGGTCAGGATCAGCCCGAGCTGCTGCGCCATCGCCGGCGCTACCTGAAGCGTCTGGATCGCCACATGCACCGTCCGTCCGGGCCCGACGCGGTCAGGGGCCGCCCGGCTCTCTTCGAGCACGCCAGTCAGGTAGGGTTCGAGATCGATCGCGCCGGCGCGGTCCCCGGCGCAGCGCTGCAGGCTGGCATGCACCTTGCCGATCGCGGCGATCCGCCTGGCGGCGGTCTCCAGCGCGTCGCGCACCATCGCCTCGCCGCTTCGCGACGCCTGCGCATCGAGAAGGGCGAGAATCGACTGCAGACTGTCGGTGATCATCAGATCGTCTGCCCCGCCTTCTGTCCGGTCCGTGCCCTGCATCAGCGTGCTGGCCGGACGTCGCGAAGACTTTGGGAGCAGCCCGGCCTCCCGGTCCCGGGCCGAGGCGGCCTCATGAGCGTCATGTCCTGTTCGTCGCAGCGCTGGTCAGCGTATTCCCGCCGCTGCGACCGCGCCGTCCGGTATCGAACCGTCAGCGACGATTTACCGATGCCCGCGATGCTCCATGCGGAGCGCCGGTCATCCAGGCGAACCTGGCCTGGATCGCCGCATAGCACTCGCAGGACGCCGCCTCGAGGCCGGGCCGGTCGAGCACCCGCACCATGCCGCTTTTGTGCGTGATCAAACCGGCGCGCTTCAGCGCGCCGACCGCCAGCGTCACGCCCGGCCGCCTGACGCCCAGCATGGTGGCGATGAATTCCTGGGTCATCGGGAAGCAGTCGCCGTCGACGCGATCGTGGCTCATCAGGATCCACCGGCACAGGCGCTGCGCGATCCTGTGCCGGCTGTTGCAGGCGACGGTCTGCATCAACTGCGCGGCGAACGAATCGACATAGCGCATCAGCATCTGCGACAGCACCGGCACCTCGTCGAGCAGGGGCCGGAACCGTGCGGCGCTCAGCCGCAGGGCGGTTCCCTCGATCTGCACCATCCCCTCGATCGACGCGGTCGGCGCGCCCAGCAGCAGCGGCAGTCCGACGAACCCCTCGCGTCCGACCAGTCCGACCTCGACCCGCGCGCCGTCGTCGAGCGTGGTGATCATGGAGACGGAGCCGTTCTCCGGGAAATAGACCGCGGCGACCGGTTCGTCCTGCGCCTGGATCACCGATTTCAGGACCAGCGGGACACGCTCCAGGCGCGTCAGAACGTGCCGGCGATCCTGCTCGCCCAGCAGCGCCAGCAGCCGGTTGCCAACGACGATGTCCGCGGAGTGGGAGTCGGTTCTCAACATTAGGTTCCCGGTGTTCGGCAAGCCGTCAGCCGCCGTCGGCAGCGCCCGGCAGGCCGCCCAGCTTCGCCCATTGCAGCAGCATGATCGTCTTGGCGTCGACGATCTCGCCGGTGCCGATCATCGCCAGGGCGGCATCGAGGCTCATCTCCAGGATCTCGATGTCCTCGCCCTCGCCGGCCAGGCCGCCACCGGCGCCACGCCTGGCGGAGTCGTATGCGGCGACGAAGAAGCTCAGCCGCTCGGTGACCGCGCCCGGGCTCATGTAGGCGTCGAACAGGTGCGTCGCCGCCCCGATGCTGCAGCCTGCCTCCTCTTCCGCCTCGCGCCGGATCGCCTCCTGCGGGCTCCTGTCGTCGAGCAGGCCGGCGACCACCTCGATCATCGGTGCGGGGTGGCCGTTGACGTAGGCCGGATAGCGGAACTGCCGCGTCAGCAGCACCAGGCCGCGCCCGGGATCGTGCAGCAGGATCGCCGCCCCGTCGCCGCGATCGTAGGTCTCGCGGCTCATGGTCTGCCAGCGTCCGTCGCGCCGCTTCAGGTCGAAAATTGTCCGGCGCAGCACGTAATGATCGTCCGAGAGCACCGTCACGTCGCGGATCCTGACCGGCTCGTCCATCTGCGGCTCCTCTGCTGTCGGCGGGACCCTCAGCCCTTGCCGGAGACCGCCACCAGCTCGATGCGGAACACCAGGGCGGAATCGGGCGGGATCGGGCCTGCGCCCTTGGAGCCGTAGGCCAGGGCGGCGGGGATGTAGAACGTCCAGATGTCGCCGGGGCGCATGAGCTGCAGCCCCTCGGTCCAGCCCTTGATCACCTGGCTGAGCGGCAGGGTGACGATCTGGCCCTTGGACTCGTCGAAGATCGCGCCGTCCGGCAGCTTGCCGACATAGTTGACCATCACCGCGTCGGTGGCGGCCGGATGCGGCCCGGCGGCATCGCCGGACTGCTCGATCTTGTATTCCAGGCCCGACGGCAGGGTGACGACGCCAGGCTCGGCGGCTTTCTGCTTGAGGAACGCGGCGGACTGCTCGGCTTGGGTGAGCGGCGCCGGCCGCGCGAGGGCGCCGGCGGGGACCAGCGAGGTGGCCAGGAGCGGCAGTGCGACGAGCAGGGATGCGTGGAACAGCTTCATGATGCCTCGGACGGGACGACTGCCGCGCTCATAGCAGCAGACGCCCCATCTGGCACGGGTCTTGGTCTCAGAACGCCGTCGAGAGGGTGGCGGCGATGTAGAAGCCCGGCTGCAGGTAGTAGGCCGGCGCGCTGCCGGCGATGGTGCTGCCGAACACGCCGATGGTCGGCTTGGCGTTGTTCTGCACCGTGTAGATGCCGGTGCGGTAGGTGGCGCCGGTCAGGTTGGCCATGTTGATCTGGATCTGCGGCGCCTTCAGGTAGCCGAAGCCGTGGAAGCGGTAGCCGCCATAGACGTTGTTGGTGATGTAGTCCGGCATGCGCTCGTCGTTCATGAACGAGGAGTATTGCTGGCCGACATAATCCAGGTCGGCGCCCAGGAAGAACTTGCCGTCGTCGTAGTCGAGACCGAGCTTGGCCTGGACGTGCGGGCTGGCGATCGCCTGCTTGCCGGTGGTCGGCAGGTAGTCGTTGATGGTCTGCTTGCCGAGCGTGCCGGTGGCGCGCAGGTTGTTGTCGATGGTGGCGTTCAGATACTCGAACGCGAAGTACGGCCGGATGTGGAACAGGATCGGCCGGGTCGAGAGCTGCAGGTCGACGCCGCGCGTGGTCTGGCCGCCGGCATTGATGGTCGAGCTGTACGGCGCGCCGTTGACGAAGAAGTTCTGCGAGATCTGACGGTTGGTGAAGTTGTAGTTGAAGAACGAGATGCTGCCGACCACCAGCGGGCCGTTGTAGCGATAGCCCAGCTCCTCGGCGATCGAGTATTCGGAGTTGCTGCGGCCGCCGACCTGCGACACCTTGCCGCTGGTGTTGCTGTACTGGTCGGCCAGCGACACGTTGCTCGGCACGCGGAAGTTGGTCGATCCGGTCACGTAGATCTGGTTGCGCGGATCGAACTGCCAGGAGATGCCGAGCTGCGGCAGCGGCAGCGCCACGTTGAGGTTGCGCTCGTAGGCGGTGCCGGGAATCCGGTTGGTCAGGTTGCGGCTGACCATGGTCTCCTTGAAGCCCGCATCGACATGCAGCCGGTCGTCGAAGTAGCTGGCATGGTCGCCCAGGAACAGCATGTTGACCTGGGTGATGGTGGTGAAGTCGCGGGCGTAGTACGGCTGGCCGTTCGGCAGCAGGAAATTGTCCTGCACGCCCCAGATGTTGTTGGCCAGACCGGTCTGCTGGTTGACGTGGCCGATCGGCGAATATTGCAGCAGGTTGGAATATTCGTACCACCACCCCAGTGTCGCGGTGTTGTGGTCGTCGATCTTGACCGAGCCCTTGATGGTGTTGCCGGGCCGGAACTGCTCCTGGTTCGACGGGGTCAGCGCGATCACGTGGTCGGCGCTGCTGATGCGGCCGTTGCCGTTCAGGTCGATGTTCTGAAGCTGGTTGCCGTAGAAGGTGCCGACCGGCGCCGCCGCGGTGCCGCCGGCCCGGCCGGGGGCCGCGTTCTCGGCGATGTAGCTGGCGCCGGTGCCGTTGCCGATGCCGTGCCAGAAATACGGCGTGTCGTCGATGCTGATGCGCGGGTCGACGACGATGTGCGTCGGCGCGACCGCGATCACGTTCTCGAACGGATTGATGTGCAGCTTGTAGTAGTTCACGCCGGCGGCGACCGGCCCGGGATAGGTCGACAGATAGGACAGGCTGTTGCCCTTCTCGACGCTGTTGAGGTAGCCCGCCTGCGTCACCGCGCCGTTGTTGTAGCTGTCGTTGATCTGGTCGTTGTACGACACCGTCAGGCCGGTGCGGCTGCCGTTGGCGAAATCCTTCACCAGCTTGAAGTCGTAATGCTTCTTCTCCGCGCCGCCGGGACCTTCCCAGCTATTGGCGTGGGTGTGGCTGAAGGCGAACATGGCGCGGATGCCGGTATCGCCGATCACGCCGGTATCGAGGCGGATGAATTCGCGGTTCAGCTTGTAGCTGCCGTAGGTGACGTCCATCAGGCCGCCGCGCTTGAGCGACGGGTCCTTCATGGTCGCCTCGACCAGGCCGCCGGCGGCGCTGACCACCGGCGCGTCGAGGTTGGTCGAGCCCGGCTGCAGCGAGACGCTCTCCAGATCCTCGGCTTCCAGCACCTCGTTGGAATAGAACTGGCCGCCGCCGATATCGTTCAGCGGCGCGCCGTCCAGCAGATAGCCCTGCTCGGAGGTGTCGAGGCCGCGCACCCGCGAGGCGCCGGAATACAGCCCGTACGGATCGACGTCCGAGACGTTGGTGCTGGGCAGCATGCGCAGCAATTGCTGCGCGTTGGTGGTCGGCGACTGCTTGGCGATGAAGTCGCGGGTGATGGTCTGCACCGCCTTCGGCGCGGTCTCGATGCGCATCAGCCCGGCGCCGGGCGAGGTGGTGCGGGCGCTTCGCCCGGTGACCGTCACCGTCTCGGTGCCGCCGGAGGCGGCAACAACGGCGCGCTGGGCCGGCGTGGTGGTGGCGGCGCGAGCGGCCGGCGTCGGATCGGTCTGCGCCGAGGCGCCGGCCGCGATGCAGGTCATCGCGGTGCTGGCGAGCAGGACGGTCAGTCGGGTTCTGGTCAGCATGGAGGGGGCGGGCCTCGGCACAGGGTGGCGGTGCCGGGCTTGTATCGCGGGGATTTGCTCCGGGGTAACAAAACCTGTCCAAAGAAACAGGATTGCCTACAGAACGTGGTTTTTTGGCAACAACCGCTGTAATGAGACTGTCACACAGGCAGTTTTTACAAACTATGCCTACGGAGAGGGCAATTTTCGCGCTGTAGCGCTGTTGTCATTTCGCAATCGGCAGATCTGTGCTCGATCAACCGGCGCTCAGACCAGCCGCGCCTGCCTGACCGACGCGGCGATGAACCCCGAGAACAGCGGATGCGGCGCGAACGGCTTCGACAGCAGCTCCGGATGGTACTGCACGCCGATGAACCAGGGATGGTCCGGATATTCGACGATCTCCGGCAGGATCCCGTCCGGTGACAGGCCGGAGAACAGCAGCCCGGTCCGCTCGAGCTGCTCGCGGTAATGGATGTTGACCTCGTAGCGGTGACGATGCCGCTCGCGGATCGCGGTGACGCCGTAGGCCTCCGCGACCTTCGAGCCCTCGGTCAGCGCCGCCTCGTAGGCGCCGACCCGCATCGTGCCGCCGAGATCGCCGCCCTCGCGTCGGCGCAGCAGCTCGTTGCCCTTGGCCCATTCCGTCATCAGACCGACCACCGGCTGCGCGGTCGGCCCGAA
>CAIMSN010000123.1 GCA_903844135.1 uncultured Rhodospirillales bacterium
GTGCCCCAGGCGGTGGCGTAGCGGTCGGTGTCGAGCGGGAATACCGGCTGGCCGGCGCCGAGATAGGTCGGCAGCGAGGTGAGCGGCGCATACAGATGCAGGCCGGCGGCATCCGAGCGGTCGTGGCTGCCATGCAGGTTGAGCTCGATCTTGAGCGAGTCGGTGGCCTCGTAGTCGGTGAGGATCCGCAGGCCGCTGCGATCGACGTTGCCCAGCATGGCGTCGGTGGTGCGGTCGTGCTGCCAGGCGCCGCCCTGCTGCGTCTCGCCGGCGATGCGGATCTGCACCCGGTCGCTGATCGGGCCGGAGACGTAGCCGTCCACCTTCGACGCGTCGAAGCGGCCATATTGTGTGGAGAGCGCGCCCATCCAGGTGCGGGTCGGCTTGTTCAGGATGTAGTTGATCGCGCCGGCGGTGGTGTTGCGGCCATAGAGCGTGCCCTGCGGGCCACGCAGCACCTCGACCCGGCTGATGTCGAACATCGCGCCGTTGGTGCCGAACGGCACCGGATAGGCGACCTCGTCGAGATAGATGCCGACGGTGGGCGCGTTGTTGCTGGCATAGTCGTTGAACCCCATGCCGCGGATCGCGTACGAGGGCTGGCCGCTGCCGAACTGCGGCGTCACCTGCAGGGACGGCGTCAGATATTGCAGGTCGAACACGTTGTTGACGTTGTGCGCGGCGAGCGTCTTGCCGGAGATCACGCTGATCGAGCTGCCGACGCTCTGCGCGCTCTGCGTGCGTCGTTCTGAGGTCACGGTGATCTGCTCCAGACCGCTCTCCGGCGCGGCCTGGCCGGCGTCCGCCGGTTTCGGTTTCGCGACCGCCGTCCCAGGCGCCGTTCCAGGCGCTGTCGCAGGCACGGTCGCGGCGGTGGTCTGGGCGTCCGCCGCGGTCCAGAAGGCGGCGCCCAGGCAGAGGGCGCTCGCCGAGGCGAGCAAAGAGAGCCGGCGCGAGCCGTGCGGTGGTGTCATCGTGTCGTCGTCCTTCCCGTCATGCGATGTCGTCGTGCCATGTCGTCGGGTAAAAGTTACGGGTGCGCGATGATCGGATGACAGCGAAAACTTGTGGTCTGGCCGCGCCGCATTGTGGAGAGCTGCGCGATTCGCTCGCTTGTGCCCTGGAAACCGGCACGAAATGCCACCAGGCGGTTCGCGGTTCAGCCGCTTCCGGCCAGCGCTTCCGGCACGCGCCGCTCGAGATCGGCCAGCACGGTCTGCGCCGCGAACGGGAGGCTCCGGTTCGGAGCCCTGCAGAGATCCAGCGTGGTGCGGATCGCACTGTCGGCCGCCATCCGCACCGCGACCAGCCGCCCGGCCTCGATCTCGTCGCGACAGCAGAGCGGCGGCAGCACCAGGGCGGCGACGCCACGCAGCGCCAGCGCCTTCTGCATGTCGAGCGAGCCGGTCACGAACACCGGGTCGAGCCGCAGGCTGGCGGCGCGCGCCATGCGGTCGAGATCCTGGCGCGCGCCGAATCCGGTATCCGGCAGCGCCAGGCTGGCGCCGGCGAGCATCCGCAGCGACACTTCCGGCGCGGCGGCGAAGGCGTGTCCGGCCCCGACGATGATCGCGTGCTCGATCGCGAAGCGGCGGTGGATCAGCGCGCCGGCGCTGTCCGGAGAGAAGATGGTCACGCCGAGCGCTGCGGAGCCGTCGGCGACGCCGGCGATCACCTCCGCGGCGCTGGTCACCGAAATGGAGAAACGCAGCGCGGGATGGCGCCGATGCAGCGCCGCCAGCACCGGCGCCAGCAACCCGCCGACCACCGCGCCGCCGGCCAGGATCGCGACATGGCCGCGATCCAGGCGACGCAGATCGTCGATCAGGGCGCGGGTGAGATCGATGTCGCTGGCGATCATCGTCGCCCGTTCCGCCAGCAGCCGGCCCGCCTCGGTCAGCCGGATCCCCGCCGCGCCGCGATCGAGCAGTTCGGCGCGGAAGAAATATTCCAGGCTGTCGATCTGACGGGTCAGCGCGGTCGGGAGCATGTTCAGGCGCTGCGCCGCCTGGCGGATCGATTCCGACCGGGCGACCTCGACGAAGAGCTGCAACGCCCGTACCTGCATGACCGGACGCTAGGGAAGCGATCGCCGAGCGTCCATCGTTTTGTCGGCGCGCAGCCGGGTTCCGCTCTTGCGCGTGGGCCGCTTGTGCCGGACAAGCACGGGTCGGAATCAAGAGCCAAATCCCGCGGCCGAAGCCCGGGACGATCGTCGGAGCCTGCTGGCAGCCATGACCTTCCCGACCGACCGGATCGGCGACACATCCGGACGCGATCCCGCAGCGTCTTCGGGCGGTCCCGGGCTTCCGCGACGCATCAGCACCGGACAGATCCTGCGCGCGGCGGAAACGGTGTTCGCCTCCAGCGGTTTCGGCGGCGCAACGATGGCGGCGATCGCCGACGCGGCGTCGCTGCCCAAGGCCAACCTGCATTATTACTTCGGCAGCAAGGAGGCGCTGTATCGCGCCGTGCTGGAGGACATCCTCTCCACCTGGCTGGCCGACGCCGATGTCTGGATCGTCGCCGAGCGGACCGCCAGGGAGGGGCTCGAAGGCTATATCCGCGCCAAGATGGCCTGGAACCGGTCGCGCGCCGAGGCGTCGCGGATCTTCGCCGGCGAGATGCTGGCCGGCGGCGCGCATATCAAGCACTTCCTGAATGTCGAGCTGCGCGCGCATGTCACGAGGATGGAGACGGTGTTCGCGCACTGGATCGCGGCCGGCGCGATGCGGCCGATCTCGACCCAGCATCTGCTGTTCTGCATCTGGGCGATGACCCAGAGCTACGCCGACTTCGCCCCGCAGATGGAATCGGTGCTGGGTCGCACCGACGGGCTCGAGGCCGTGGATTACGCTCTCGGCTGCGAAACGATCCTGTCGCTGGTGCTCGGCGGCAGCGGTGCGGTTGCCGTGGCGGGGACCTATCGCTGATGGAGGGCGTGCTGCGCGGCCTGCCCGGGATCGCGCTGCTGCTGGCGATCGGCCTGGCGTTCTCCACCGATCGCCGGCGGATCGCGCCACGGATCGTGCTGGCGGCGCTGGGCTGCCAGGTGGCGCTGGGCGCCCTGATCCTGTTCGTTCCGCCCGGACGCTGGGCGCTGGGGGTGGCGTCGGACGCGGTGAACGCGGTGCTGGGCTATGGCGCCCAGGGCACCGCGTTCCTGTTCGGCGATCTGGTCGGGCCGCACATGGCCACCCTGTTTCCGCAGACCGGCGGCTTCGTGTTCGCGCTCAGGGTTCTGCCGCAGATCATCTACATCTCGGCGCTGATCGCCCTGCTGTATCATTTCGGCGTCATGCAAATGCTGGCGCGGGTGCTGGGCGGCGCGGTGCGGCTGGCGCTCGGCACCACGCGGATCGAGAGTTTCTCTGCGGTGACGACCATCTTTCTCGGCCAGAGCGAGATGCCGGTTGCGCTCAAGCCCTATGTCGCCTCCCTGACCAGGGCGGAGCTGTTCACCGTCATGTCCAGCGGCACGGCGTCGATCGCCGGATCCGTGCTGGCCGGTTATGCGGGGCTCGGCGTGCCGATGCCCTATCTGCTGGCCGCGTCGGTGATGGCGATTCCCGGCGGGCTGCTGTTCGCCAAGCTGCTGGTGCCGAGCACCGAGCCCACCCGGATCGCCTCGCTGGACGTCTCGTTCGACGAAAAGCGGGCCGCCAACCTGTTCGAGGCGATCTCGGTCGGCACCGCGAACGGCGTGCAGGTCGCGGTGGCGGTCGGCGCGATGCTGGTCGCGTTCATCGGCCTGATCGCCTGCCTGAACGGGCTGATCGGCTTGGCGGGCGGCTGGTTCGGACTGCCCGGCCTGTCGCTGGAGGCGATTCTGGGTCAGGCTTTCGCGCCTCTGGCCTGGATGATCGGCGTGCCGTGGCAGGAGGCGCACCAGATCGGCGGCATCATCGGCCAGAAGCTGGTGTTCAACGAATTCGTCGCCTACGTGACGCTGTCGCCGCTGATCCATGCGGCGACCCTCTCGCATCACGCCATCGCCATCGCCTCGTTCGCGCTGTGCGGCTTCGCCAATTTCTCGTCGATCGGCATCCTGCTGGCGGGCTATGGCGCGGTGGCCCCGGAGCGTCGCGGCGAGGTGGCCAGGATGGGGCTGCGCGCGGTGCTGGCCGGCACGCTGTCAAACCTGATGTCCGCGACGATCGCCGGGATGTTCATTTCCTGAGGAGCGGCACCACGGCATGCAGGTCCGGCAGGACCCGCCAGGCCTTCTCCTGCATCTCGGGGTTCGGCGGCAGCAGGTCGGGGACCATGATGACGCGTATCCCGGCCGCATGCGCGGCGCGGACGCCGTTATGGGAATCCTCCAGCGCCAGGCAGGAGGATGGCGACGCCTCCAGAAGGCGCGCCGCCAGCAGATAGGGTTCGGGATCCGGCTTGCCCCGCGAGACGTCGTCGCGCGAGACCAGGCGTTCGAACCGGTGCAGCAATCCGGCCTTCTGCAGGTGATGGGTGGCGCGCCCCCTGGCCGACGAGGTCACGACCGCGCGCTTCAGCCCAAGATGCTCCAGCGCGTCGAGCAGCGCCTCCGCGCCCGGCCTGGTGGCGAGCAGCCCGTCCTCGATGAAGCCGGCCAGGATCGTCTCGTGCAGCGCCACCAGCCGGTCGACCGGGAAATCCGCGCCCTCGCGTGCCAGCACCATCGCCGCGCAGGTATCCATCGGGCAGCCGATCATCGAATGGCAGAACGCCATCGGCAGATCGGCGCCGAGCGCCGCGCCGGCCTCGACGAGCGCACGCATCGACAGGCGCTCGCTGTCGAGCAGCAGCCCGTCCATGTCGCACAGGACGGCCTCGAATGCTGGCAAGGACATGAGTGGGCTCCGCTGTGTTCGTCCGCTGTCTGCGGCAGATGTGTCACGCGTCCCGGGACAAGGGAAGCGGCGGTCCCGGTGCCCGCGAAGCGTGCAGCATCAGGCTCGCCGATCGATTCTGCCTGCGAAACGGCATAATCTGACCTAATGGTCAGCTTTTCCTTTGACGTCCGGGAAATTCCGCCTCTAGACTGGGCACAGTACAGGGGCAGGGCGCATGGGCGAAACGATTCAGGCACCGGGATTGCGGATCGCGTGCGGCCGGCTCGATGCCGGGACGCTGGCGGCGAACTTTGCCGACGCCCACCCGCCACTGTCCGACAGCCAGGCCCGGATCGAGGCGGATCGCTGCTACTATTGCTACGACGCGCCGTGCATCGAGGCCTGCCCGACCGGGATCGACATCCCGTCCTTCATCGCCAAGATCGCCGACGGCAATCTGCGCGGCTCCGCCGAGACCATCCTGTCGGCGAACATCTTTGGCGGCGCCTGCGCGCGCGTCTGTCCGACCGAGATCCTGTGCGAGCAGGCCTGCGTGCGCACCGCGCAGGAGAGCAAGCCGGTGACGATCGGCCTGCTGCAGCGTCATGCGACCGATTTCCTGATGCATCGCGGCCTGCATCCGTTCGCGCGGGCCCCGGAGACCGGGCGGCACGTCGCCGTGGTCGGCGCCGGACCGGCCGGATTGTCCTGCGCGCACCGGCTGGCGATGCTGGGCCACCGCGTCACCGTCTACGAGGCGCGGCCGAAGGCGGGCGGGCTGAACGAATACGGCGTGGCGGCCTACAAGCTGGCCGGCGACTTCGCCCAGGACGAGCTCGATTTCATCCTGCGGATCGGCGGCATCACCATCCTGCACGATCGCAGGCTCGGTCGCGACGTGACGCTGGCGTCGCTGCGCGCGACGCACGATGCGGTGTTCCTCGGCCTCGGCCATCAGGCGGTGCGCGTGCTGTCGCTGTCGCCGGAACCGCTGGCCGGGGTGATGGATGCGGTCGGGTTCATCGAGGGCCTGCGGCAGACCGCGAAGTCCGGCGTCGCCGTCGGCGCGCGCGTGGTCGTGGTCGGCGGCGGCAACACCGCGATCGATGCGGCGATGCAGGCGAAGCGCCTGGGCGCGAGCGAGGTGACGATCGCCTATCGCAGGGGCGCCGAACACATGTCGGCGACCGGTTTCGAGCAGGACTGGGCGCGTAGATCCGGCATCCGGATCCGGACCTGGTGCGCGCCCAAGGCGCTGCTGGGCGAGGGCGGTTCGGTCAGCGCGATCCTGTTCGAGGATGGCGGCGACGGCCCGCTCGTCGAGCCGGCGGACATGGTCCTGCTGGCGGTGGGCCAGTTGTTCGATGCGACGCCGCTGCAGGAGGGACTGGCGCCGGCAATCGCGCAGGGAAGGATCGTGGTCGATGCGCACGGCCTCACCTCGCTGCCGATGGTCTATGCCGGCGGCGACTGCACCCCGGGCACCGATCTGACGGTCAGCGCCGTGCAGGACGGCAAGGTCGCGGCCCTCTCGATCCATGCGGCCCTGACCGGGAGCGTCTGACCATGGCCGATCTTCGCTGCACCATCGGCGGCATCCGTTCGCCGAACCCGTTCTGGCTCGCCTCGGCGCCGCCGACCGACAAGGAATACAACGTGCGCCGCGCCCTGGAGGCAGGCTGGGGCGGCGTGGTGTGGAAGACGCTCGGCGAGGACCCGCCGGTGGTCAATGTCAGCAGCCGCTACGGCGCGGTGTCCTATAACGGGCAGCGCATGGCCGGCCTGAACAACATCGAGCTGATCACCGACCGGCCGCTTGCGACCAACCTGGCCGAGATCAAGCGGGTGAAACGGGACTTCCCCGATCGGGCGATGGTCGTCAGCCTGATGGTGCCGTGCGTGGAGGCGAGCTGGAAGGCGATCCTGCCGCTGGTGGAGCAAACCGGCTGCGACGGCATCGAGCTCAATTTCGGCTGCCCGCACGGCATGAGCGAGCGCAACATGGGCGCGGCCGTCGGCCAGGTTCCGGACTATGTCGAGATGGTCACGCGCTGGTGCAAGCAGAACACGCGCATGCCGGTGATCGTGAAGCTGACACCGAACATCACCAACATCCTGATGCCGGCGCGCGCGGCGCTGGCGGGCGGCGCGGACGCGGTCTCGCTGATCAACACGGTGCAGTCGGTGACCGGGGTCGATCTCGATGCGATGACGCCGTTGCCCGCCGTGGACGGGCAGGGCACGCATGGCGGCTATTGCGGTCCCGCGGTCAAGCCGATCGCGCTGCGCATGCTGGGCGACATCGCCAGGGATCCGGTCATGCGCGGCCTGCCGATTTCCGGAATGGGCGGCGTGTCGGGCTGGCGCGACGCCGCCGAGTTCATCGCCATGGGCGCGTCGGGCGTGCAGGTCTGCACCGCGGCGATGCATCACGGATTCCGCATCGTGACGGAGATGATCGACGGGCTGTCGCACTGGATGGACGGCAAGGGGCATGCG
The DNA here is from genome assembly GCA_903844135.1 of uncultured Rhodospirillales bacterium. Classification (GTDB taxonomy): domain Bacteria; phylum Pseudomonadota; class Alphaproteobacteria; order Acetobacterales; family Acetobacteraceae; genus Lichenicola. The sequence continues at coordinate 7,311 of CAIMSN010000123.1, forward strand.
TCGCTCGAGAGCTTTCGCGGCCTGGCCAACCGGAACTACGTGCAGTGGGGCGAGCTCAACATCAATTTCAAGACGATCGCCAAGATCGACCCGTCGCTCTGTATCGGATGCGGCAAATGCTACATCGCCTGCGAGGATACCTCGCACCAGTCGATCGCCAAGCTTCCCGGCCGGGTCTACGAGGTGATCGACGCGGAATGCGTCGGCTGCAATCTGTGCGCGCATGTCTGTCCGGTCGATGACTGCATCACCATGGTGCCGCAGGCGGCGACCGGGCCGAAGCTGACCTGGGGCGAACATCCGAACAATCCGCATCGCAGCGCTGCGGAGACCGTGTCCTGAGCGGCAACCTGGCGATCGATCCCGATCGTCTCTGGCGGAGCGTCATGGAGACGGCGTCGATCGGCGCGACTTCCAAAGGTGGCCTGTGCCGGCTCACGCTCACCGATCTCGACGCAAAGGTGCGCGCCTGGTTCGTGGCGCAATGCGAAGCGGTCGGCTGCACCGTCACGCTCGACGACATGGGCAACATCTTCGCCAGGCGTCCCGGCCGCGATCCGGCGCTGCCGCCGATCGCGATCGGCAGCCATCTCGATACCCAGCCGACCGGCGGCAAATTCGACGGCGTGATCGGCGTGCTGGCCGGTCTTGAGGTGTTGCGCGTGCTCGAGGAAAGCGGCACCCGCACCGAGGCGGCGATCGAGGTGATCGACTGGACCAACGAGGAGGGCTCGCGCTTCGCTCCGGCCATGCTGTCCTCGGGCGTGTTCGCCGGCGCCTTCACCCGGCAATGGGCATACGACCGCACCGACCGGAGCGGCGTGCGCTTCGAGGCGGCGCTGGACGCGATCGGCTATCGCGGCGAACAGGCCTGCGGTGCGCATCCGCTTTCGGCGCATTTCGAACTGCATATCGAGCAGGGCCCGATCCTGGAGGCCGAGGACGCGGTGATCGGCATCGTCACCGGGGTGCAGGGGATGCGCTGGTACGAGGTGACGCTGGACGGGCGGGAAGGCCATGCCGGCGCCACGCCGATGCGGCTGCGGCAGGACGCGCTGCTGGGCGCGTCCCGGATGGTGGTGGCGATCGCCGCGATCGCGGCACGGCACGCGCCGGACGCGGTCGGCACGGTCGGGCTGATCGAGAGCCGGCCGAACAGCCGCAACGTGGTGCCGGGACAGGTCTTCTTCACCGTCGATCTGCGGCATCCCGACGATTCGGTGCTGGAGACGATGGAGCGCGAGATGCACGAGGCGTTCGACGCGGCCAAGGGCGATCTGTCGCTGTCGGTCGAGCGGGTCTGGAACAACCAGGCGGTCTCGTTCGATCCGGCCTGCATCGACGCGGTGCGGGTGTCGGCCGGTCGGCTGGGGCTCGCGTCGCGCGAGATCGTCTCCGGCGCCGGGCACGATTCCGCCTATGTCGCGCGGGTCGCGCCGACCGGCATGATCTTCGTGCCGTGCGCCGGAGGGTTGAGCCACAACGAGGCGGAGAGTGCGGAGCGGGATCATGTCGCGGCCGGCGCCGCGGTGCTGCTGAGCGCGGTGCTGGAGATGGACCGAAGGCTTTCTGCCGGCTGAGCACTGGTTCTCCGGGCGAACCAATCCGCGCGCCGCGCGTCCTGTCGGTCAAGGCCGCGCGGGGCGGTCGATCGGGGAGTCCGCGTCGTGAGCATCATCGTGCATCATCTGAACGAAAGCCGGTCGCAGCGCGTGCTGTTCCTGCTCGAGGAGCTCGGCGTTCCCTACGAGATCAAGTTCTACCAGCGCGATCCGAAGACGATGCTGGCGCCGCCGGAGCTGAAGGCGGTGCATCCCCTGGGCAAGTCGCCGGTGGTGGTCGATGACGGCACGGTGCTCGCCGAGACCGGCCTGATCGTCGACACCTTGATCGAGCGGCATGGCGGTCAGGGAAGCCTGCGGCCGCAGGCGGGCTCCGCCGACCGGCTGCTGTACGATTACTACCTACATTACGCGGAGGGCTCGCTGATGCCGCTGGTGCTGCTGTCGCTGATCTTCATGCGCGTGCCCAGGGAGACGCCGGGGCTGGTTCGGCCGGTCGCCAAGTTGATCAGTGCCGGGGTGATGTCGAAATTCGTCGGGCCGAACGTCAAGAACAACCTGGACTATCTGGAAGCCCAACTATCCGGCCGTCCCTGGTTCGCCGGCGAGGTCCTGACCGGCGCCGACGCGATGATGAGTTTCCCGATCCAGGCGCTGAACGCGCGCGGCGGCCTGGCCGACCGTCCGAACCTGCGCGGCTGGCTGCAGCGGCTGGAGGCCCGTCCGGCCTGGCAGAGGGCGATCGCCAAGGGCGGCGAGCTGACCTTCAGCTTCGGCTGAGGCTCAGGACCGGCCATAGCCCCAGGCGGTGCGCGGCAGCGGCGCCATCGCCAGGCGCAGCGACCTGGTGGAGAGATCTGGATGAGCCGGGTCGATCGCCGGCAGCAGCGCGCCGGTGCTGAGCAGGATGTAGTCGGGCACATGGCCGCCCGGCGCCCGGTCGAGGTGATAGACGGTGTAGGGCGCGCCCGACCGGTCGCGCAGCACCCGCTTTTCCCAGCGGTCCGACCAGTTGATCGAGCGGCGGTCGTCGGTGATCCCGGATCCCGGAACCTGCGAGACCAGGTGGTAGGTTCCGGAGGTCGCATCCGGGGCGCCGTCGATGATCAGTTCTGTGACCCTGGCGTAGTAGCCCTCGATCGACTGGTCCGCGCCGCGCCAGTCGCCGATCACCGGGCCGCTCGCGGCCACGCAGCCGCCCAGGCTCAACACGCCTGCGAACATCGCGGGCAGCAGCCCGGCTAGACTGACAGTGCGCATCGTCGTTCTCTCCATTGCCTGTGCCGAAACGCCGGAGCGTGCCGATCGGCTGCAAGGCCTACTCGATGGCGAGCGGACGCCTCATCAGGGCGGTCTTCGCCGCTTCGAGACCGATTTGGCCGGTCAGCAGGGCGGCGACGGTGGCGATGATCGGGACGTCGATCCCGGCGGCGGCGGCGCGGGCGGCGAGGGCAGGGGCGGTCTCGACCCCCTCGGCGACGGTCGAGCGCCCGGCCAGGATCGCCGCCAAGTCGCGCCCCTGTCCGAGTTCGACGCCGAGGCTGAAATTCCGCGACGACTGGCCGGTGCAGGTCAGCACCAGATCGCCGATTCCGGACAGGCCGCTGGCGGTTTCCGGCGCGCCGCCCAGCGCCACGATCAGCCTAGAGAGCTCGGCGATGCCGCGCGTGATGAGCGCGGCGCGCGCGTTCTCGCCGTGGCCGGCGCCGATCGCGGCGCCGGCGGCGATGGCGATCACGTTCTTGGCGGCGCCGCCGATCTCGACGCCGATCGGGTCGGCGCCGGCATAGATCCGCAAGCCGTCGCCGGAGAGCGATGCGGCGAGGCGCCGCGCCAGGCCGAGATCGCGACAGGCCAGCACCGCCGCGGCCGGCAGCCCGGCGGCGATCTCCCCGGCGAAGTTCGGGCCGGACAACACGCCGCGCGGACGGCCGCGATGCAGGTCGGCGAGGATCTCGCCCGGGAGCAGCGCGGTGCCGCGCTCGACGCCCTTGCAGCAGACGATGAGCGGAGACCGGCCGGTCAGCCGGCCGGCGACCGCGCGCAGATGCTGCATCGGTACCGCCAGCAGCACCAGGTCGGCGCGCTCCGGCAGCATTGCGGTCACCTCGACGGTTGGCGGCAGGCGGACGCCCGGCAGGCGCGGCAGGCAGCGATCCGCGTCCAGGCGCCCAGGGTCGCGCGCCCAGAGCGACACCGAGGCTCCGGCGCGCGCGGCCTGGATCGACAGCGCGATGCCCCAGGCGCCGGCGCCGATCACCGCGACCTTGGACATCCGTGTCAAAGCCCGGCCCGTTCCGGGGTCAGGCGCCGCACCTGGCTGGTGGCGGCGCCGATCCCCAGCGTCGAATCGATCGCCGCGAGAATGCCGGATGCCGCCTGCTCGAAGCCGAACGGCGGCGAGGCGACCAGCAGGCCGCATCCGTTCAGCCGCTCCGGATCGAGCGGCGGGCGCAGCAGCAGTTCGGCGGCGACCAGATCCGGTTGGCCGGAATCGCTCAGCCGGTCGAGAAAGCCGCGCGACGGGGCGCGATGCTTGATCGGATACCACAGCGCGACGATGCCGGTGGAGAAGCGACGCCGCGCGGTGGCGAGCGCCGCCTCCAGCCTGGCGAACTCGCCCTCCTGTTCGAAGGGCGGGTCGATCAAGGTCAGGCCGCGCCTGATCCGGTCGGCCGGCGGCAGCAGCGCGCCGATCGCGTCGTAGCCGTCGCGATGATGCACGGCGATTCTCGGGTCGCCGCCGATGCCGCGCTTCAGGATCGCGTGGTCCTCGGGATGCAGTTCGCAGGCGACCAGCCGGTCCTGTGGCCGGAGCAGGGAAGCCAGCAGGCGGGGCGACCCTGGATAGAAATCCGGGCCGCCGTCGGCCCGCACCAGCGCGAGATAGTCGGCGATCGCCGCCGCGGCGGGCTGCTCGAGCAGGCGGCCGATGCCGTCGCGCCATTCGCCGGTGCGTTCCGCCGCGTCGGAAGAGAGGTCGTAGCGGCCGATCCCGGCATGGGTGTCCAGGAACGCGGCCGGCGTGTCCTTGCGCTGCAGCGCCCGGACCAGCCAGACCAGCAGCGCGTGCTTCATGCAGTCGGCGAAGTTTCCGGCATGGTAGGCGTGGCGGTAGTTCACGCGGCGATCTCGTCGAGCGGCCAGCGCGGCCGGGGGCGGGCGTCGAGACCGTCGCCGTATCGGCCGGCCCGCAGATGTTCCAGCGCCGCCCAGGCGACCATGGTGGCGTTGTCGGTGCAGAGCCGCAGCGGCGGCGCCACGAACGCCACGCCGCTTGCGTCGGCGAGCCCGGTCAGGCGGGACCGGATGGTCGCATTGGCGGCGACCCCCCCGGCCGCCACCAGCAGCCGCGCCTCCGGCATCGCGTCGAGCGCGTTGCCGACCCGGTCGGCCAGGATGTCGGCCACCGCATGCTGGAAACCGGCCGCCAGATCGGCGGCGTCCTGCTGCGACAACGGCGCGGGCAGCGAGGCGAGACGGTTGGCAACCGCGGTCTTGAGGCCGCTGAAGCTGAAATCGCAGCCTGGCCGGCCGGCCAGCGGACGCGGCAGGCGATGCACCGCCGGATCGCCCCGGGCGGCCAGCCGCTCCAGCGCCGGGCCGCCCGGCCAGCCGAGTCCGAGCATCTTGGCCACCTTGTCGAACGCCTCGCCGGCGGCGTCGTCGATGGTGCCGCCGAGCCGCCGGTAGCGCCCGAGCGCCTCGACGGCGACGCACTGGCAATGGCCGCCGGAGACCAGCAGCAGCAGATAGGGGAACGGCGCCCCTCCTGGAACCAGGCCGGGAAGCCGGGCGGTGAGCGCGTGCGCTTCCAGATGGTTGACGGCCACGAACGGAATCCCGAGCGAGAGCGCCAGACCCTTGCCCAGCGTGCTGCCGACGATCAGGCCGCCGATCAGGCCGGGCCCGGCGGAGGCGGCGACCGCGCCCAGCGCCGCGGCCTCGAGTCCGGAGTCGCGCAGCGTCCGGGTCAGCAGTCCCGGCAGATGCGCCAGATGCGCGCGCGCGGCGATCTCCGGCACCACGCCGCCGAACGGCAGGTGCTCTTGCTGGCTGAGCACGGTCTCGGCCAGGATCGCGCCGTCGGCCGCCAGGACGGCGCACGCGGTTTCGTCGCACGAGGATTCGATGGCCAGCACCGCACCGCCATTCCAGCCGTCCCGGCCCATCCGAACGCGTCTCCCGTCTTTCCAATATGCGATGCCGGTAATAGGACAGATGCATGTCTTCCGCCCAGCCTGACGACACCGCCTCGATTCCGGCCAGGGACCCGGCTCCCGCTTCGCTCGCGGCGTCGCCCGCGCCGCCGGCCCGGCCGCCGCTGGCGCTACCCTCCGAGGCTCTGCAGCGCGCGGCGCAGGCGGCAGCCGCCAGGCAGAGCCAGCGGATCCCGACCCATCGCCGCACCCTGCCGCTCAGGGTCGGCACGCGTTGCTCGCCGCTGGCGTTGGTGCAGACCCGGGCCTTCCTGACCATGCTGACCCGGTTCTGTCCGCTGCTGCGCGACATGGGCGCGTTCCAGGAACACCAGATCAACACCACCGGCGACATCGTGCAGCACCGTCCGCTCGCCGAGATCGGCGGCAAGGGCCTGTTCGCCAAGGAGATCCACGAGGCTCTGCTCGACGGGCGGATCGATTTCGCCGTGCACAGCCTGAAGGACCTGGAGACCAGCCTGCCGGACGGGCTGGTGCTGGCCTGCACGCTCAAGCGCGAGGATGCGCGCGACGTGCTGATCCTGGGGCCGGACCTGATGGCCGACGACCCGGACAACCCCTACACCGCGCTGCCGCAGGGCGCGCTGATCGGCACCTCGTCGGTGCGCCGCCAGGCGCAACTGCTGCATGCGCGGCCGGACCTGCGCACGGCGATGATCCGCGGCAACGTGCAGACCAGGCTCGACAAGCTGTCGCAGCGCCTGTACGGCGCCAGCCTGCTGGCCTATGCCGGGCTCAAGCGTCTCGGCATGGCCGATCGCGCCGACCTGATCCTGGAGCCGGAAATCATGGTGCCGTCGGCCGGGCAGGGCATCGTCGGCGTCACGGTGCGCGAGAGCGACGTCGAGTTGCGCGAGCTGCTGTTCGCGATCGAGGATTACGAGGCGCGCGCGGTCTCCACCGCGGAGCGCGGGCTGCTGGCGGAGCTGGACGGGTCGTGCCGGACGCCGATCGGCGGCTTCGCGCGGCTGATCCCGATCGTCGCCGGCGGCGCGCCGCAACTGCAACTGACCGGGCTGGTGGCCAAGGAGGACGGATCGTTCCTGCTCAAGCGCGCGATCTCCGGCGCGCCGGCGGATGCGGAGCGTCTCGGCCGCGAACTCGGCGCCTCGCTGCGCGCGGACAGCCCGTCCGACCTGTTCGTGTGAGGTGAGGCGGGTCGTTCTCGTCACCAGGCCGGAACCGGGCCTGAGCGAGACGATGCGGGCGGTGACGGAGCGCGGCCTGGAGCCGGTGGCAACGCCGCTGCTGACCATCCGCTTTCTGTCACCGGCGATGCCGGACCGGGTGCAGGCGATCCTGCTGACCAGCGGTCAGGCGGCCGCGCACCTGGCCTCGCGGTCGCCCGGACTGCGTGACCGGCCAGTGCTGGCGGTCGGCGACGTGACGGCGCTGCGGGCGCGCGAGGCCGGATTTTCCAGGGTGACCAGCGCCGACGGCGATGCCGGGCGGCTTGCGTCGCTGGCCGCGCGTACGCTCTACCCCGCCGACGGTATCGTTCTCCTCGCCTGCGGCCAGGGCCAGGGTCTGGAGCTGGCCGCTTCGCTGCGCCGGGCGGGGTTCGGCGTGGTGCGGCGCTGCGTGTATCGCGCCAGCGGCGCGGCGCGGCTCGATCCGGCGGCGATCGCCGCGCTGCGCGACGACCGGGTGGGTGCGATCCTGTTCTTCTCGGGCGAGACGGCGGACCGTTTCGCCAGTCTGCTGCCGCGCGGGCTCGCCGGGCGGTTGTCCGGCGTGCGGGCGCTGGCGATCAGCGACGCGACCGCCGCCCGGCTGCGCGGGTTCGGCTGGAAGAGCCTTGAGGCGGCGGCCAGGCCGACCGCCGCGTCGCTGCTTTCCCTGCTCGGCCCAGGCCCAGGCCCAGGCCCATGTTGAGCCTGAGACTCAGGCGTTGCCGGCCGGGGTTCCCATCGCGCCGGCGGACGAGGCCTGAGCCTGGGCCCGCTTGGCCTGCCACAAAGCGACGAAATCGATCGGCTGCAGCACCACCGGCGGGAACCCGCCGTCGCGGGTGACTTCGCTGACGATGTTGCGCGCATACGGGAAGATCAGGCGCGGCACCTCGACCAGCAGCAGCGGCTCGAACATGTTTTCCGGGGTGTCGCCCAGGGTGACGACGGCGGCGTAGGACAGCTCGACCACGAACACGGCGCGGCCGCTGGTGGCGATCGCGGCGCTGCCGGCCTCTCCGGCTGGCTCGGTGGCGTCGGCCTTCACCGTCAGCACCACCTCGAACACGTTCTGCTCCTGCTGCAGCCGGTTCGCCTGGACGTCGATATTGACCGAGATCTGCGGGTTGGCGCGCAGGGTCGCGAAGATCTCCGCGCCGGCCGGAACCTCGAAGGAGAGGTCCTTGGTGTATTGCAGGTTCATCGTCAGCGGCAGCGCCGGCGGACCCGAGGGCGGACCGGAGGGCTGGCCGGGGGGGATGGTGTCGGACATGGAAGCTGTCTCCTGGTTCGGATCCTGGCGCCGGCTACCATGAAGCCATCGCCGGCGCCAGGACCGGTCGGGGGCCGGATCTCGCCCGCTCTAATGCCGCCAGACGATCGGGCCGGGCGGCCGGTGCGACGGGTCGTGGGTGACGGACATGCCGTTCTCGAGGCTTCGTCCGGTCAGGGACAGCAGAAAACCCCAGTGCGAGACCAGCAGCGTGCGGTCCTGGCGCGGGTGCGCGGCCATTTCCGCCCGGAACGCCTCGGCGCGGGCGATGGTGCTGTCCTCGGTCTCCGGGCAGGGCGCGCCGTCCGCATCGCGCCTGCCGTCATGCCACCAGACCTCGTCCAGGCCGGAGAAATCGAGCGCCGGCCAGTCGCGCTGCAGGCTGGCTGGCGAGGAGCCGACGTCGCAGGTGAAGGCGAACCGCTCCCGGACCAGCGGGACGATCTCCGGCACTAGCCCGAGCCGAGCGGCGATCGGCGCGACCGTCTGCAGCGCACGACGATAGGGGCTGACCAGCAGCCGCTCGATCGGGGCAGCGCCGGGGCCGCAGAGCGCGTCGGCCGCCTGGATCGCCTGCGCCTCGCCCTCCTCGGTCAGCGGCGGGTCGACGATTCCAGGGTCGCGCCGCGTGCGCGTGAAGTGCAGGTTGAAGACGCTCTGGCAGTGCCGCAACAGGATCATCGCCCCTGCAGATACGCCCGGGCGGCGGTGCCGGCAATGACGGCCCGGGACTGGCGAGGGATACGGCAAGATTGTCTCCGCCGCCCGGCGCCCCTATCTGTTGGGACATCGTCCCATCGCGGCGGCGCTGTTCCGTGCCCCATGCCGCTATCGCATTCTGACAGGATCGAGACCTCCCGATGCAAACCCTAGCCGGCAACGTCCCGGTCGATCTCGTTCTGCTCGGTCTGGTCGCCGCCTTCCTGGTGCTCAGGCTCAGGAGCATCCTCGGCAAGCGGACCGGGCTGGAGCGGCCGGCGGTGCCGCCGGCGGCCGGGATGCGGCCCTCCGGACCGATCATCGAGGCGCGCGCCGAGCCGATCACGCCCACCGTCGATCGCCGCCTGCCCGATCCGACCAGCGCCGCCGGCATCACGCTGGGCCGGTTGCGCGAGCGCGAGCGCGGGTTCGAGCCGCTGGCGTTCCTGGCGCAGGCGGAAGCGTCGTTCCGTCGCATCGTGCAGGCCTTTGCCGAGGGCGATCGCAGCGTGCTGAAGGCCGGCCTGACCGCGGATGCCTATGCGGCGTTCGAGCAGGCGATCGCCGCGCGCGAGACGGCCGGCGAGACGCAGCGGTCCGAGATCAAGGCGATCACCCAGGCGCAGATCACCGATGCCAGCCTGGTGGAGGAAAACGCGGTCTGGCGGGCGGCGCTGGAGGTTCGGTTCGTTTCCGATCAGATCAGCGTCCTGATCGGTCGCGACGGCCTGCCGGTCAGCGGCGCCGATGCGGTGACCGAGCTCGCCGACATCTGGACCTTCGAGCGCTGGATCGGCGGCCCCCGGCAGGAGGCCGGTGCGGCGCCGTGGCGTCTCGCGGTGGCCCGTAGCGCCTGAGGTGCGCTGAAGCTGGTAGCGCCCGAGGCGAAGCCGGGGATTGGCTCAGCCGACGATTGGATCTGTTGCGTATGCGTTTCTGGTGCCGGCCCGTCATGTTCCTGGCGGCGATCGCCTCGATGGCCCTCCTCGATGGCTGCGCCGAGCAGCCGCCCGGTCCGCCGGCGCTTACCCTGACCCGGGTCGGCTATGCCGACATTCCCGGCTGGGATCGCGATTCGCTGCGGGACATGCTGGGTCCGTTGCTGTCGGAATGCACCAGGCTGGGACGCCTGCCGGCCGACACCAACCTGGGAGGGGCCGCGGAAGCCGGGGCGCAGGGCGGGCTGGCAGGGCAGTACGCCGCCGCCTGCCGCGCCGCCACGGTCCTGCCTGCCGGCGACGGCACCGCCCTGCGCCGCTATTTCGAGACCTGGTTCCTGCCCTACGCCGTCTCCGACCGTACCCGGCCGGAGGCGGCGTTCACCGGCTATTTCGAGCCGGAATTTCCGGGATCGCTGTCGCCCAGCGCCACCTATGCGGTGCCCGTCTATGGCCGGCCGGCCGAGCTGGTGACGGTGCCGTCGCCGGTCAAAGGCGCGCCGCCGGTGACCGGACGGACCAGCGGCGGCAAGGTGGTGCCGTACTGGAGCCGGGCGCAGATCGACCATGGCGCGCTGGCGCACCGCAACCTGGAGATCCTCTGGCTGCGCGACCCGATCGATCTGTTCTTCCTGCAGGTGCAGGGCGCGGGCCGGGTCAGGCTGCCAAGCGGGCAGATCGTCCGGCTTGGCTATGCCGGCCGAAACGGTCAGGCCTACGTGCCGCTCGGGCGGGTCCTGGTCGCGCAGGGCCAGCTTGCCGCGGACCAGGTCAGCATGCAGTCGATCCGCGCCTGGCTGGAGGCGCACCCGGCGCAGGCGCAGGCGACAATGGAACAGAACCCGACCTACGTGTTCTTCCGCGCGCTCGACGACGTCGCCCCCAGCCAGGGTCCGCCGGGCGCGCTTGGCACCAGCCTGACGCCGATGCGCTCGCTCGCGGTCGACCGGACGTTCCTGCCGCTGGCGGCGCCGGTGTTCGTCTCCACCACGCTGCCCGACGGCCAGCCTCTCGACCGGCTGATGCTGGCGCAGGATATTGGCACCGACATCACCGGTCCTACCCGCGCCGACCTGTTCATCGGCTGGGGCGAGCAGGCCGGCCGCATCGCCGGCGCGCTGCACCAGACCGGCCGGCTGGTGGTGCTGCTGCCGCGCCAGCCGGCGCGGCCCGAACCGCCCGGGCGTCCCATCCGATCCGGGCAGACCGAAGAGAAACACGCCGAATGAGCGCCGGGCGCCGCCGGGCGGGCCGGGCTGATTTGCAACCTGGCGAGGCTGGTCGGACCGGCGCTGTCCTGGCGATACTGCAGTTATGACGCCTTTCGACTCCCTCTCGACCGATTCGGCCATGCACGCCCCGGGACAGGCCTCCGGCCGGGAAGCGCCCGAACCGGTGCCGCGTCGCCAGTCGATCGGCCGGCACCAGTTGTTTCATGGCGACTGCGTACCGGCGCTCGCCCGGCTGGCGCCGGAAACGGTGGACGTCGTGGTCACGTCACCGCCCTACAATATCGGGCTCGCCTATCGCACCTACGGCGACCGACGTGCCGAGGAGGACTATCTCGACTGGATGCTGGGCGTCGCCACGGCGATCCGCCGGGTGATGCGGCCGGACGCGTCGTTCTTCCTCAACATCACCGGCTCCAGCGCGATGCCGTGGCTGCCGTTCGAACTGATCGTCAGGCTGCGGCCCCTGTTCAGGCTGCAGAACCACATCACCTGGGTCAAATCGATCTCGATCGGCGACGACACGATGGGCCATTTCAAGCCGATCAACAGCGCCCGGTTCCTGCACCGCAACCACGAGCACATCTTCCATCTGACGCTGGACGGCGCGGTGCCGCTGAAGCGGCTGGCGGTGGGGGTGCCGTTCAAGGACAAATCCAACATCGCCCGTCGCGGACACGCCCAGGATCTGCGCTGCCGCGGCGATAGCTGGTTCATTCCCTACGAGACCGTCCGCAGCCGGGCGCAGAAGTTCGATCATCCCGGCACCTTCCCGGTGATGCTGCCGCGTATGTGCATGCGTCTGCACGGCAAGGCTCATCCGGTGGTGCTGGACCCGTTCATGGGGACAGGAACGACGCTGCTGGCCGCCGCCGAGGAGGGCGGGCGGGGGATCGGGATCGATCTGGATGCGGGCTACGTCAAGGTGGCGAAGGCGCGCCTGCTGGCGGCGCTCAGGGGCGGAAGGACGTCCTGACCGGAGCGTCACGAAGTGTTGTCGTGCGCCAAAGGTTGGTGAAAACCACTTTCCGGGAAATGTCCTCATGACGAAGGCGTCATAAAGAATCCACTGAAAACAGAGGGTTGTCTTTTCAGGCCTGATATATCGTGCTGGCACGGAAGCTGCTCTACATCGGTCGAGCTCAGCGCGAAGCCTGGCGACGAGGACCGATGCAGACGATTTCCCGACAGTTTCGCCGCCGCCAGGCGCTCGCTTGCCTGACCCTGCTGGCCGCGACGCTCGGCGGTTGCACGGTCGGCCCGGACTTTCATCGCCCGGCGTTCGACGCGCCGTCGCGCTATGGCGAGATCCCGCCCGCCGCGCGGACCGTCGCCGCGAAGGTCGCCGGCGGCGCGGCGCAGCGCCTGGCGCCGGGCGCCGACGTGCCGGGCCAGTGGTGGACCCTGTTCCGCTCGCCGGCGCTGACCGACCTGGTGACGATAGCGCTGCGCGACAGCCCGACGATCGCGGCGGCTGATGCCGCGTTGCGGGCGGCGCAGGAAAAGGCCCTGCAGCAGCAGGGCACGCTGTTTCCCTCGATCTCCGGGCTGATCAGCCGCACGCGGTCCGAATCGCCGGAGGCCTATCTCGGCCTGCCGGGCCCGGCGCCGCTGTTCAGCGCCTACGACGCGCAGCTCAACCTGTCCTACACCCTGGACGTCTGGGGCGGGTTGCGCCGGGCGATCGAGCAGCAATCCGCCGGCGCCGCGTATCAGCGTTTTCTGCTGGAGCAGGCCTATCTGCAGCTCGGCGCCGGCGTCGCCGCCACCGTGGTGCAGGCCGCCTCGCTGGCCGGGCAGATCGAGGTCCAGCGTCAGTTGATCGGCTTCGAGCAGAAGCAGCTCGAGACAGTGCGCCAGCAATTCGAGCTGGGCGGCGCGACCGGCACCGACTTGGCGACGCAGCAGGCGCAGGTCGCGCAGGCGCAGACCGCCCTGGTTCCGCTGCAGACCGCGCTGGTGCAGGCGCGCGACCAGCTCGCCGCCTATCTCGGCCGTGCGCCGTCGGAGGCGGCGATCCCGGCGCTCGATCTGGACCAACTGACCCTTCCGGAGACGATCCCGGTCAGCGTGCCGGCCGCATTGCTGTCGCAGCGGCCGGACATCCGCGCCGCCGAGGCGCTGCTGCATCAGCAGACCGCGGCGCTCGGGGTGGCGATCGCCGCCAGGCTGCCCAACCTGACGCTCACCGCCAGCGCCGGCACCGATGCCGCCGACGTGCATCAGATGTTCAGCCCGACCAACGGGCTGTGGTCGATCGTCAACCAGGCGGTGCAGCCGATCTTCGATGCCGGCCAGTTGCTGCATGCGCAGCGCGCGCAGCGCGCCGCCATGGACCAGGCGGCGGCGCAATGGCGCCAGACCGTGGTGGTGGCGTTCCAGAACGTCGCCGACGTGCTGGCGGCGCTGCAGAACGATGCGGTGGCGCTGCGCTACGCGCTCGACGCGCAGACCGCGGCGGCGCGCGGCCTGTCCCTCGCCGGACTTCAGTACAAGCTCGGCGGCGTCAGCTATCTGAGCGTGCTGACCGCGCAGCAGACCTACCAGAACACGGTGATCACCCTGATCCGTGCCCGGGCGGCGCGTTTCGCCGACACCGTGGCGCTGTTCCAGGCGCTGGGCGGCGGCTGGTGGAACCGCGACGACCTGCCGCCGCCGCCGCCCGGCCTGCTGAGCTCGCCGCTGCCATGACCGAACACCAATTCCCGACCGGAGCGCCGAGATGACGCGGTTGCGTGTGCTGATCCTGTTCCTCGTGCTGGGCGCGCTCGCCGCGTATCCCGGCTGGCGCGCGCTGCATGGCACAGCGGTGCCCCACGCCGAGGCTTCCGCGGAGGTGCCGCAGACGGTGGCCGATTTCGTCGTCACGCCGGAGCGCTGGCAGTCGACGCTGAAGGCGTTCGGACAGGTGCGTGCGGTGCAGGGCGCCGATCTGTCGTCGCAGGTGGCGGGCATCGTCGACGAGATCGATTTCCAGTCCGGCCAGGAGGTCAAGGCCGGCGCGGTGCTGCTGCGGCTGCGTCTGTATGACGACACCGCCAAGCTGGCGCAGCTCAACGCCCTGGTGGCGCTCTGGACCGCCAACATGGCGCGCGACCAGAAGCAGTTCGACGTGCAGGCGATCAGCCGCGCCACGCTGGATCTGGATCTGGCCAATCTGCGGAACTACCAGGCCCAGGCGCAGGCCCAGGCGCAAGCGATGGATGAGAAGATCGTCCGCGCGCCGTTCGCCGGCAAGCTCGGCATCCGCCAGGTCGATCTCGGCCAGTACCTGCCGCCCGGCACGGCGGTCACCTCGCTGCAGGCGCTCGATCCGATCTATGTCGACTTCAACGTCTCGCAGCAGCAGATTGGCGAGATCGTGCCGGGACACGTGGTCCAGGTGGCGGTCGATACCTGGCCCGGCCGGGTGTTCGAGGCGACGGTGCAGGCGTCCGACAGCAGGATCGACCCGCAAAGCCGCATGGTGACGGTGCGCGCCAGCCTGCCCAACAAAGACCATGCGCTGCTGCCGGGGATGTTCGCGATCGTGCATCTCGACCTCGGGCGGCCCGCGACCGTGCTGGCGATCCCGCAGGCGGCGATCAGCTTCAATCCGTACGGCAATTTCGTCTATGTGCTGACGAAGCGGCCGGACCGGAAGGATGGCTACGTCGCCACCTCGCGGGTGGTGGTGACCGGCGAGGCCAGGGACAGCCGGGTGGTGGTGACCAGCGGGCTGCAGGCGGGCGAGCTGGTCGTCGGCGCCGGGCAGCTCAAGCTCCGCAACGGCGCATCGGTGGTGATCGACAATACCGTCAGGCCGGATGCGCCGTCGCCCGCCGATCCCGTGAACGAGTGAGGAGCGACGCGTCATGCGCCTGACCGATCTGTTCATCCACAGGATCGTCCTGTCCTGCGTGGTCTCGATCCTGGTGCTGGTGTTCGGCCTGCGCGCCGAGCAGTCGATGCCGGTGGAGAAGTTTCCGCACACCGTGCACGGGGTGGTGGAGATCCAGACCTATTACTACGGCGCCGATCCGGCCACCGTGGCCGGCTTCGTGACCACGCCGATCGAGGCCAGCGTCAGCCAGGCGCAGGGCATCGACTACATGACCTCGACCTCCGGCACCGGCATGTCCGACATCGTCGTGCGCCTCAAGCTGAACTACGATCCGACCAGGGCGCTGGCGGAGATCCAGTCCTATGTCAGCGCCGCGGTGGCGCAGTTCCCGACCGGCGTGCAGCCGCCCTCGATCAGCCTCGGCACCGCCGGCCAGTCGGTGATGGATCTGGCGATCGACAGCGATCGCCTGTCGCCGGTGCAGGTCAGCGACTACGTGCATCGCGTGATCGGTCCGCGGCTGCAGTCGGTGCCCGGCGTGCAGTCGGTGGACATCAACGGCGCGCCCAACGTGGTGATGCGGGCCTGGCTCGATCCGGACAGGATGGCCGCCTTCGGCCTGACCCCGGCCGACGTGTCGAGCGCGCTGGCCGCCAACAATTTCGTCACCGGCGCCGGCACCACGCTCGGTTCGAGCGTCTCGGTCACGCTGGACATCAATTCCGGCCTGCATACCGAGGCGCAGTTCCGTAATCTGGTGATCCGGCAGAACGCGCTCCGGATCATCCGGCTCGGCGATGTCGCCAAGGTCGAGTTCGGCGGCGATCCAGACAATTTCAAGGTTCTCGCGAACGGTCGCAGCGGCGTCTATATCGACATCAAGCCGACGCCGTCCGCCAACGCGCTGGCGGTGGCGGAGGGCCTGAACGCGCAGTTGGACATGCTGCGGCGCCAGATGCCGGCGACGATGCGGCTCACCGTGCTCGACGATGGCGGCGACTACATCCGCCATGCGATCCGGGAGGTGGTCATCACCTTGTTCGAATCGCTGGCGATCGTGGCGCTGGTGGTGTTCGCGTTCCTGGGCTCGCCCCGCTCGGTGGTGGTGCCGCTGGTGACGATCCCGCTGTCGCTGGTCGGCACCTTCGCGCTGATGGCGGCGCTGGGCTTCTCGATCAATCTGCTGACGCTGCTCGCCCTGGTGCTGGCGATCGGCCTGGTGGTCGACGATGCGATCATCATCGTCGAGAACGTCAACCGCCATCTGGCGCACGGGCTCGGTCCGGTCGCCGCGGCGTCCGCCGCCGCGCGCGAGCTGCTGCAGCCGATCCTGGCGATGACGGTGGTGCTGATCGCGGTGTACGTGCCGCTCGGCCTGCAGGGCGGCCTGACCGGCGCCCTGTTCACCGAATTCGCCTTCACCCTGGCCAGCGCCGTCACCGTATCGGCACTGCTGGCGCTGACCTTGTCGCCGATGATGAGTTCGCGGCTGCTGCGCGCGCGCAGCGCCGACGGGCAGCGCCGGCCGCTGTCGGAGCGCATGGAGCGCGCCAGCGACCGTGCGCTGGAACGGGTGCAGCACGTCTACAGCGCGCTGCTGCACCAGGCGTTGCGGGCGCAGCCGCTGGTCCTGCTGGCCGGTTTGCTGGTGCTCTGCAGCACCTGGTATTTCTTTGGCCATTCCAAGCACGAGCTGTCGCCGGCGGAGGATACCGGAACCCTGATCATGTCCGGCAACGGCGCGCCGAACGCGACCGTCGATGCGTTGTCGGCCTACGATTCCAGCATCGCCGCGATCTATCGCTCGGTTCCCGAGATGAAGGATTACTGGCACGTCGACTCCCCGCCTGCGGTGCAGGGCGGCATGGAGCTGACCGACTGGAGCCGGCGGTCGCGCAGCATCTTCGCCATCGCCGGCGAGGTGCAGCCGAAGCTGCAGAGGATCGCCGGGATGGAGATGGCGATCTTCGTGCCGCCCTACCTGCCGGGATCGCACGGGCTGCCGATCGAATTCGTGCTGCAGAGCACCGGCGGGTTCGACCAGCTCGGCGAGGTCTCGGACGCATTTCTCGCCAAGGTGCGGGCCAGCGGCAAGTTCGCCTACGTCGACAAGGACCTGAAGATCGACCAGCCGCAATCGACCATCGTGGTCGACCGGGCGAAACTCTCCACCCTCAACCTCACCATGAACGACCTCGGCAATTCGCTGAACGCCATGCTGGGCGGCGGCTATGTCGGCTTCTTCGCCACCGACCAGCGCTCCTACAAGGTCGAGCCGCTGGTGGCGCGACGCTTCAGGCTGAACGCGCAGCAGATCCTCGACTATCCGATCAAGTCGGTGAACGGCGTCTCGGTGCCGCTGGGGTCGGTGGCGCATATCGTCGACAGCGTGGTGCCGGAATCGATCAGCCATTTCCAGCAGCTCAACGCCACCACCATCGAGGCGCTGCCGATGCCTGGCATCACCCAGGGCGAGGCCTATGCGTACCTGCAGCAGCTCGCCGCCGGCACGCTGCCGGCCGGCTACGCGACCGACACGGTCGGCAGCCTGCGCCAGTTCGTTCAGGAGACCGGCGGGTTCGCCTCCACCTTCGCTCTCGCGGTGGTCATCACCTATCTGGCGCTGGCGGCGCTGTTCGAGAGCTTCCGCGATCCGCTGATCATCCTGGTGTCGGTGCCGATGTCGATCGCCGGCGCACTGCTGTTCGTGTGGCTCGGGGTCGGCGGCGCCAGCATCAATCTGTTCACCGAGGTCGGGCTGGTGACTCTGATGGGCCTGATCAGCAAGCACGGCATCCTGATCGTCGAAGTGGCCAAGGAGAGTCAGGCGATGGGCCTGAGCAAGCGCGAGGCGATCGAGCGGGCCTGCGCGCTGCGTCTGCGCCCGATCCTGATGACGACCGCGGCGATGGTGCTGGGGGTGCTGCCGCTGGTGCTGGCGACCGGCGCCGGAGCGGCCTCGCGGTTCGTGATGGGGCTGGTGATCGCGGCAGGGCTCTCGATCGGCACGCTGTTCACCCTGTTCGTGCTGCCGGCGGTCTATCTGCTGCTGGCCTCGACCCATTCGGCCGCCAAGCCGGTGCGCAGCCCGGTCACGGTCGGCTGAAGGGGCGGCCGGCCGGTCCGGATGTCTCGTCGTCCGGGTCGGTCGCGTCGGACGACGCGCCGCCGTTGACGCGGTTGCGGCCCTGGCGCTTGGCGGCATAGAGATTGACGTCCGCGGCCGCCACGACGTCGTCCGGGCTCGCGATCCCGCCCTCCTGGTCGGTTGCGCCGACGCCGATGCTGACGCTGACGAAATCCTCGCCGTCATCGCGATTGTCGTGGGCGATACGTGCGGCGGCGACCGCGTCGCAGATCGCCTGGGCGATCCGGATCGCGTCGAGCGCCGTGCAGTCGGTGAGCAGGATGGCGAACTCCTCTCCCCCGTAGCGCGCCGCCAGATCCTGTTTGCGTCCGGTCGCACCGCGCAGGATGTCGGCCACGCGCACCAGGCAGGCATCGCCGGCGGGATGGCCGTAACGGTCGTTGTAGCGCTTGAAGTGATCGACATCGGCCAGCAGAAGGGCGAACGGGATGCCGGCGGCGGTGTGGGTATGGAGCAATTCGCGCAGGCGCCGGTCGAACGCGCGCCGGTTGGCCAGTCCGGTCAGAGGATCGACCAGCGACAGGGCGGAATATCTCTCCTTGTCGATGCTGAGCTCTCCGACACGGACGGTTTCGAGAAGCTGATGGAGATAGCTTCGTCGTTCGGCGCGTTCGAGCTGGTTGTTCGCGACGACTCCGAAGGTGACGCAGGCCAGGGCGGAGATGGCCAGCATCGCGGCGACCCCGGTATTGAGATCGGTTCGCCAGAGCAGCAGCGCCGCGACGGCGGCGACCGTCATTGCGCTGAAGAGGCAGGCGTAGCGGAAGCGGATGCGCATGGTCACGTTGCCGAACAGGCTGACCAGCAGCACCACCAGCATGGTGTAGGGTGCGAGCGGTGCCTTCGAGGCCGCCATGAAGCCGATCGGAATCAGCGCGGTCACGAGGATCCCGACACTGATGAAGCGTTCGCGCAGGACGGCATTTTCGAGACCGCACAGCCACATCGCGATCAGCCCGATCGGCGTGACGAGGCAGAGGCGGCATGCCAGCGGAATCCAGCGGAGATCGGGGAGGATCCACCGGTCGGGCAGGCTGAAGACGACGTAGTAGAACAGGCCGAGCGGGATGGTGAGCCGGATGTGCCAGCAGCGCGCACGCCGCGTGTCGGCTTCGTAGCGCATCTCCAGCATTGGCGGGAATTGCAGACGCAGCAGCGGCCGGCGCGAGAGCTCGGCATGGAGGAGCTTCCGGATCACGATGGACCCCGTTGCGGCGGGCCGAGCGGCGGAGGCGGCGACGTCATGCGATGCTCCGCGGTTGATGGAGCGCACCGTATCGCGACGCGATGTATAAAAGCTTAAGCGCGCGACGCTGACCTGACCATGGGCGGGGTCATGCGCGCGCGCGGCGCCGCCGGCTCCGGAACCTGCGGCGCTGCGGCCGCGGCGCGTCGATCGCCAACGCGGCCGCGATCGAGAACGGGACGACGAGAAGCAGGTTGTAGCGCGTCTGGTCCACAGCGATCGCCGCGTTCACCGCCAGCATCAGCCAGGCCGGCAGCGACACCAGCAGGAACCGCGTCGCCGCCGGTCCGCCTTGGATCAGCGCCCGGACGGTCAGCGCCGCGCACGGTATCGACAGCAGCAGGCCCCACCAATGATCCACCGACAGGCCGCGCAGCGCCAGCGGCAGCGTGACCATCAGGTGCCAGCCGATCTGCCGCAGCGGATCGGCCAGCAGGTAGGTATGCACCAGGTAGCGCATATGGTGCTCCCAGCCGCCGGCCGCCCGCAGGGTGCTCGCCAGCATCGGTCCGATGCCGATCGCGTAGAAGCTGTCCGGATGATCGTCCCAGCCGAACACGTCGCAGGCGTGGCGGCCGCCGAACAGGCTGCCGATGCCGTTGCCGTCCGGCAGCCAGCAGGCGAACGACAGCACGTACTGATGCCAGTCCATCGCGTCGAACGAGAGGCGCTGGACGAAGGTGTGCGAGGCGTAGCCGAAGGTCAGCGACGCACGATGCATCACCAGCAGATTGCGCAGGATCCACGGGCCGACCGGAAGCGCGATGCCCAGCCAGAAGGCGGCGGCCGGGCGCCGGGCGGCGGGCCGCAGCAGCGCTGCGACACCGCTCGCGGCGAGTGCCGCGACCGACAGCAGCATGAAGGCCGGCCGCGCCAGCACCGCCAGTCCGAGCGCCAGGCCGGCGACCAGCGCCCAGGCGGCCTGGTGGCGACGCGACAGCGTGGCCTGCACGGCGGCCGTCTGCGCGGCGGTGGCGAGGAACAGGCTGACGATCTCGGTCATCAGGTAGTCGACCGAAAGCAGCAGCAGCGGCGCGGTGAGCAGGGCGATCGGCAGCGCGATCCAGCCGGTGCGGAGCCGACCGGAGCAGGCGGCCGCCGACCACCAGATCATCCAGAAGGTCGCGGCGAGCATGAGGAACTGCACCTGCCTGACATGGCCGCCGTCGCGCGTGCAGCCGGCGGCGACCCCGCGATGCGCCACAAGGCAGTCGGTGGCGGCGGCGAACCCCGGATCGCGCTGCGCCGCCACCGCCAGCAGCGCCGGGTAGAGCGGGGTGAAGCGCATGCCGGACGGGCGCTCGGTGCTGTCGTCGCCGCCGGCGAACAGGAACCCGTCGGTGAAGCGATGATGGTGGCGCAGGTCGTAGGCGATGCCGAGATAGAAACGCTGGTCGTAGCGGTCGAGCGGTTCCGGACGGTGGTGGCGCCAGAGACCGGCCAGCACCAGCAGGGTCAGCAGTCCGGCCAGGATGGGGTGGGCGATCCTCACGACCCCGTCATACCGGCGCGCCGCCGGTGCGGTCCAGCGCGCCGGGCTGGAACGGGCCAGCGGAAGGTGTCATGAACCATCGTCATCGATGGGGAAAACGGCATGGCGCCGCGCCGGCTTGGGGATGGCGAGCAGCGCCTCTGGTTCGAGACCATGCGCGAGGTCAGGCCGCTCCGCGGGCGCGCGCCCGGCATGCCGCCCGAAGACAGGCCGGACGGCGCCGGACCTGCAAGCCCGACCGGGCCTGCGCCGCCGGCCGCCTTGGCGGCGCTGGCACCTGCCTCCAGACCGGTGTCGCGACCGGCGCCGTTCCGGCCGCCGCTCGAGATCGGCGCCAGGCATGGCGGCCTGGACGATACCAGTTGGCGCATGCTCGGCAACGGCAAGCTGCGGCCGCAGCGCCGGCTCGATCTGCATGGCCAGCGCGCCCAGTCGGCGTTCCTGCTGCTGCACGCCTTCCTGATCCGCGCCCAGGCGGAGCGGCTTCGCTGCGTCGAGATCATCACCGGCGCCGGCACCGGGCCGGAAGGCGGGATCCTCCGGCGCGAGCTGCCGCTGTGGCTGAGTCGGCCGGACCTGCGGCCGCTGGTGCTCGCGGCGGTGCATCCGCATGCGCGCAATGTCGGTTCGGTGCGGCTGCTGCTGCGGCGCAGGGCCGGATGAAGCGGGGCGTGGAGACGCTGCGGCTGGTGCTCGGCGACCAGCTCTCCGATGCGCTGCCGGCGCTCGACGGGATCGACCAGGCCCGCGACCTGGTGCTGATGGCCGAGGTGGTCGACGAGTGCACCTATGTCAGGCACCACGCCAAGAAGATCGTCCTGGTGCTGTCGGCAATGCGGCATTTCGCCGAGAGGCTGCGCGAGCGCGGCATCGTCGTCGCCTACAGCGCGCTGGATGATTCCGACAACACCCAGTCTCTGCAAGGCGAGATGCTGCGTATGGTGGCGCTGCACCGTCCGAAGCGGATCGTCGTCACCGCCCCCGGAGAGTGGCGGCTGATGCAGGACATGGCCGTCTGGCAGGCGAAAGCCGGCATCCCGGTCGAGATCCTCGACGACACGCGCTTCCTGTGCGGGCTGCGGCAGTTCCGGCACTGGGCGGACGGACGGCGGTCGCTGAGGATGGAGTTCTTCTATCGCGACATGCGTCGCCAGCACGCGATCCTGATGGAGGACGATCAGCCGGTCGGCGGCCGCTGGAACTTCGATGCGGAAAATCGCAAGCGCATGCCGGGCGGGATCACGCCGCCGCGTGCGCCCTCCTTCGCCCCGGATACCATCACCAGGGCGGTGATGGATCTGGTGGCGGCGCGGTTCGCGGATCATTTCGGCAGCGTCGACGGTTTCGACCTGCCGGTCACCGCGGAGCAGGCGGCGGTCGCGCTCGACCGTTTCGTCGCCGAGCGGCTGGCGGATTTCGGCGACTGGCAGGATTTCATGCGCGGCGGCGATCCGGTGCTGTTCCATGCGCTGATCTCGACGTCGTTGAACTGCGGCCTGCTGGCGCCGCTCGACGTCTGCAAGGCTGCCGAGGCGGCCTACCGGGATGGCATCGCGCCGCTCAACGCGGTGGAGGGTTTCGTGCGTCAGGTGCTCGGCTGGCGCGAGTTCGTTCGCGGACTCTACTGGCTGCACATGCCGGAATACGGCCGGCGCAACGCGCTGGGCGCCACGCGGAGACTGCCCGCCTTCTACTGGTCCGCCGAGACCAGGATGAACTGCGTCGCCAACGTTGTCGCCGACACCAGGGACAACGCCTACGCGCACCATATCCAGCGCCTGATGGTGACCGGGAACTTCGCGCTGCTGGCGGGGCTCGATCCGGACCAGGTGGATGAATGGTAC
This sequence comes from uncultured Rhodospirillales bacterium, assembly GCA_903844135.1. Lineage (GTDB taxonomy): Bacteria > Pseudomonadota > Alphaproteobacteria > Acetobacterales > Acetobacteraceae > Lichenicola. The sequence continues at coordinate 29,954 of CAIMSN010000123.1, forward strand.
ATGATCGTTTACGCCGATGCCTACCAGTGGGTCGAGATGCCGAACGTGCGCGGCATGGCCCTGTTCGCGGATGGCGGCGTCATGGGTTCCAAGCCCTATGCGGCGTCCGGCGCCTACATCAACCGCATGAGCGACTATTGCCGCGGCTGCGCGTACGATCCGAAACAGTCGGTCGGCGAGGGCGCATGCCCGTTCAATGCGCTATACTGGGATTTCATCGCGCGACACGCCAGCAGATGGGCGGGCAATCCGCGCATGGCGATGCCGCTGCGCACGCTGGAACGCATGGAGCCGGCGAAGATCGCCGGCCTGCGGGCGCAGGCGGAGTCGTTTCTGGACGCGATGGATCGTGGAGAAGCGGTCTGAGGCGCCGCTCCGGCGCGTCGATCCGCGAGGGGGGCAGCATGGAACAAGCAGCAGGCGAAAAATCGCCGCATCTGGACAGGCGGGAAAAGGAGCAGGCGGCGGAGAACGCGGTCGTCGGGCCGCTGGTGATCCACGAGATCGTCCGCGAGCAGGGCGAGAAGGAACTGGCCCGATCGTTCAACGGTCTCGCCTGGTCCGGGCTGGCGGCGGGACTGTCGATCGGTTTCTCGCTGGTGGCGCAGGCCTATATCAA
>CAIMSN010000124.1 GCA_903844135.1 uncultured Rhodospirillales bacterium
CGACGGCGACCATGCTGTGCGACCAGATCGCGGCCGGGGCGGAGGCGGTGATGCTGTTCGATAGCTGGGCCGGGCTGCTGCCGCCGTCGCAGTTCGCCAGGCACGTGATCGCGCCGACCAGGCGGATCGTCGACGAGATCAGGCGGCGCCATCCCGGCGTGCCGATCGTCGGCTTCCCCAGGCTGGGCGGGCTGCTGGTCGGGCGCTATGCGCAGGGCACCGGGATCGATGCGATGGCGCTGGATACCGCAGCGGATCTCTCGCTGGCGGCGGCCCTGGTGCCGGACACGGTGGCGCTGCAGGGCAATCTCGATCCGCTCTGCCTGCTGGCGGGCGGAGAGAGCCTGGTCGCCGAGGCGCAGGCGATCCGGGACTCGATGCGCGGCCGGCCGCATGTGTTCAATCTCGGCCACGGCGTGCTGCCGCAGACCCCGCCCGAGCATGTCGGACAGCTCGTCGACGCGGTGCGGCAGGTATGACCGTCGCCAGCCTGGCGCCGTGGCTGCTGTGGGAAAAATCCTTCCACGTGATCGCGGTGATCGCGTGGATGGCCGGACTGTTCTACCTGCCGCGCCTGTTCGTCTATCACTGCGCCGCCGCACCCGGCTCGGCGCAGAGCGAGGGCTTCAAGGTGATGGAGCGCAAGCTGCTGCGCCAGATCACCACGCCGGCGATGATCGCGTCGGTCGGATTCGGGATCCTGCTGATCCTGACGCCGGGCGCGGTAGACTGGCGGGCCGGATGGTGGTGGACCAAGCTGATCTCGGTGCTGGGGATGCTGGGCTTCCACGGCGCCTGCGCAGGCTGGCGCAAGGATTTCCTGCACGACCGCAACACCCGCTCGCACCGGTTCTATCGCATGGCCAACGAGGTGCCGACGCTGCTGATGCTGGTGATCGTGATCATGGCGATCGTGCAGCCGTTCTAAGGACGCGAACGGCGAGATCGTGGTGGGCGCAGTAGGATTCGAACCTACGACCCGCTGATTAAGAGTCAGCTGCTCTACCAACTGAGCTATGCGCCCCGCGCATCGACCCGGGTGGGGTCCGTCACGGTGACGGCGCTATAGCAGCGCTGGTCGCGCAGGGGCAAGGGGCAAGGGATGCATTTCCTGCAGGCGGCCCGTGCGGGCGGTCACGGCTTCGCTACGGGTTCAGCAGCTTCAGAACGCCGTCGAGCTGGTCGAGCGTGTCGTAATGCAGGCGAAGCTGGCCGCCGCGGCCGTTGAACTGCAGATCGACCTTCAGGCCGAGCGCCTGGCGCAGCGATCGCTCCAGGGCGACGATCTCCGGGTCGCGGGACTCGTCGCCGCCCGGACGCGCGGCGGCGGACCCGTTCCGGCCGGTCTGGGTGCCGAGAGCGGCCTGAGCCTGCACCATCTGCTCGGTCTGCCGCACCGACAGCCGCCTGGCGATCACCGCCTGCGCGGCCTTGTCCGGGTCCGGATGATTGATCAGCGCGCGGGCGTGGCCGGCGGTCAGCGCCCCGTCCATCACCGCATGCCGAACCCCGGCCGGAAGCTGCAGCAGGCGGATGGTGTTGGCGACGTGGCTGCGCGATTTGCCGACCGCGCCGGCGAGCTGCTCCTGGGTCATGGCGAACTCGCCGAGCAGGCGCTGCAGCCCCTCCGCCTCCTCGATCGCGTTGAGGTCGCTGCGCTGCAGGTTCTCGACCAGGGACGCGGCCATCGCGTCGGCGTCCGGCAGATCGCGCACATGCACCGGAACCTCGTGCAGCCCGGCCATCTGCGCCGCGCGCCAGCGGCGCTCGCCGGCGATGATCTGATAGCGGCCGGCCTGCTCGGGATGCGGCCGGGCCAGGATCGGCTGCAGGATGCCGCGGGCGCGGATCGAGCTGGCGAGTTCCTCCAGCGGCTCCGGCTGCATCCTCTGGCGCGGCTGGAACGGGCCGGCCTCGAGCAGCTCGACCGGGATCGGATGGATGCCGGCGGCCCGGGTCGGACGCAGCATGCCGGTCTCCGGCTGGGTGTCGCCCAGCAGGGCCGCGAGGCCGCGGCCGAGACGCGGCGGCGCCGGCTCCTTGCGCTTCATCGTCACACCTGCTCCCGCACCGTTGCGGGCACCGGCACCTTCGATCCGCTCAGCCTGGCCAGGACCTCGTCGGCGAGCCTGGCATAGGCCATGGCGCCGCTGGATTTGGCGTCATAGAGGTGCGCCGGCTTGCCGTGGCTCTGCGCCTCGGAGATGCGGATGTTGCGCGGGATCACCGTCTCGAACACCTGGTCGCCGAAGAAGCCGCGCGCATCGGCGGCGACCAGCTCGGACAGGTTGTTGCGGCGATCGAACATGGTCAGCACCAGGCCCTGCAGCCGGAGGGACGGGTTGAAGGCGCGCTTCACCCGGTCGACGGTGCGGATGAGCTGGCTGACGCCTTCCAGGGCAAAGAACTCGCATTGCAGCGGCACCAGCACCGAATGCGCGGCGATCAGCGCGTTCAGCGTCAGCAGGCCGAGGCTGGGCGGACAGTCGATCAGGATGAACTCGTAGTCCTGGTCCGCCGCGCCCGCCGACAGCGCTTCGCGCAGGCAATATTCGCGCCGTTCGCGATCGACCAGCTCGATCTCGGCGCCGGCGAGCTCGTTGTCGGCCGGCACCAGGCGGAGCGTCTCGATCTCGGTGGCGCAGGCCAGCCCGGCCAGCGGCGCGTTCTCGGCGATCAGCGCGTAGCTGCCGGCGCGACGGCTGGCGTAGCTGATGCCGAGGCCGGTGGAGGCGTTGCCCTGCGGGTCGAGATCGATCAGCAGCACGCGACGATCCTGCACCGCCAGGGCGGTGGCCAGGTTGATCGCGGTCGTGGTCTTGCCGACCCCGCCCTTCTGGTTGGCGACGGCGACGATATGCGGCGTTTTCGGATCGGCAGCGACGGACCTATCGCCCGATCGCCCGGTCGGGCTCTCTGACACGCCTGAGTTCACTCAATCTGAGGATGACCCCGTCCGGGCTGGTCCGGCTCGGGCGTCTGGAGACCGTCATGTGCCATTCCGCGGCGGCTTGGGTCAATTCGTCGTCGGCGGTCCTGCCCTTCAGGAACAGGCAGACGCCGTGCTCCGCCAGGAGCGGCCGCGCCCAGCCGAGCAGCGTCGGCAGCGGCGCCAGGGCCCGGGCGGTGACGAACGCGGCGGGCGGCAGGACGGCCTGCTCGATGCGCTGCGCGACCACCGTGGCGGTGGCCCCGGTCGCCCGCGCCGCCTCGCGCAGGAAGCTCGCCTTGCGCTGGTCGCTTTCCACCAGGGTGACCGGATTGCCGGTGGCGATCGCCAGCACCAGCCCGGGAAAACCGCCGCCGGAGCCGAGATCGGTGACGGCGGCGCCGGGTGCGAGCTCGTCGGCCAGTTGCAGGCTGTCGGCGATGTGGCGCGGCCAGAGCTGCGCGATGTCGCGGGGCGAGACCAGGTTGATGCGCCGGTTCCAGCGCCGCAGCAGGTCGGCGAACAGCTCCAGCCGCTCCGTCATGTCCCGGGGGATTTCCTGGGGGCCCGGCGCGTGGTCCATCAGGCGGCGCGCAGATGCGCCAGCAGCGCCATCAGGGCGGCGGGGGTCATGCCGGGCACGCGCTGGGCGGCGCTGAAATTGGCCGGCCTGGCCGCGCTCAGCCGCTCGCGCATCTCCATGCTCAGCCCGCCGATCGCCGCATAGTCCAGGCTGGCCGGCAGGCCGAGCGCGCTCTCCCGGCCGAGCTCGCGGATCTCGCGGGCCTGGCGGCCGAGATAGCCGCGATAGCGCGCCTCGGTCTCGAGATGGCTGCGGACCCGGTCCGGCAGCCCGGCCAGCCAGGGTGCCAGCCGGTCGAGCCCGCCTTCCGGACCGGCCGGCGCCTCGGCGGCGAGCAGGTCCAGCACGCTGCGCCGGCGGCCGTCGGCGGTGACCGGCAGGCCATGGCGCTGCAGCACCGGCGGCGCGAAGCTCTCGCTCTCGGCGCGCAGCATCGCCGACGCGATCGCGTCGCGATCCTGCGCGAACAGGGCGGCGCGGCCGGCGCCGACGCAGCCCCAGCCGATGCCGGCGCCGGTGAGCCGCAGATCGGCATTGTCGGCGCGCAGCGTGAGCCGGTATTCGGCCCGAGAGGTGAACATGCGGTACGGCTCGGACACGCCCTGCGTGGTCAGGTCGTCGATCATCACGCCGAGATAGGCGGTGCCGCGATCGATGGTGACCGGCACCGCGCCGGAGGCGATGCGGGCGGCGTTCAGCCCGGCCAGCAGGCCCTGCGCCGCGGCCTCCTCGTAGCCGGTGGTGCCGTTGATCTGCCCGGCCAGCAACAGGCGCGGGATGCGCTTGAGCTCCAGCGTCGGCCAGAGCGCGCGCGGATCGACATGGTCGTATTCGACCGCGTAGCCGGGGCGCACGATCCGCGCGTGCTCCAGGCCGGGCATGGTCGCGACCAGGCGCGCCTGGATGTCGGCCGGCAGGCTGGTGGAGATGCCGTTCGGATAGACCAGGTCGCCGCCCGGATTGCCCGGCAGCGCTTCCGGCTCGAGGAACACCTGGTGCCGTTCGCGTTCGGCGAAACGCACCACCTTGTCCTCGATCGACGGGCAGTAGCGCGGCCCGCGGCCGGAGATCGCGCCGCCATACACCGCCGACAGATGCAGATGCGCGCGGATCAGCGCATGGGTCTGCGGCGTGGTGCTGCTGATGCGGCAGGAGACCAGCGCATTGCCGATCCGGGTGGTCAGCCGGCTGAACGGCACCGGCACCGCATCGCCCGGGTCCTCCGGCAGCGCCTCCCAGTCGATGCTGTCGCGGGCCAGCCGCGGCGGGGTGCCGGTCTTGAGGCGGCCCATCGGCAGCGCCAGCGCCTCCAGGCGCGCCCCCAGAGCGGTGGCGGGCGCCTCGCCGACCCGTCCGGCCGGCGTGCTGTCGTGGCCGACATGGATCACCCCGCGCAGGAAGGTGCCGGCGGTCAGCACCACCGCGCCCGCATGCAGGACGGCGCCGTCGGCGCAGACCACGCCGCGGACGGCGCCGTCCCGATCGAGCAGCAGGTCGTCGATCGCCGCCTCGTGCAGCGTGAGGTTCGGGGTCGCCGCCAGCAGCGCGCGGATCGCGTCGCGATACAGCGAGCGGTCCGCCTGCGCGCGCGGCCCGTGCACCGCCGGGCCCTTGGAGCGGTTCAGCAGCTTGAAATGGATGCCGGCGCGGTCGGCGGCGACACCCATCAGCCCGTCCAGCGCGTCGATCTCCCGCACCAGATGGCCCTTGCCGATGCCGCCGATCGCCGGGTTGCAGGACATGGCGCCGATGGTGTCGAGCCGGTGCGTGACCAGCAGCGTACGGGCGCCGGTGCGCGCCGCCGCGGCTGCCGCTTCGCAGCCGGCATGGCCGCCGCCGATGACGATGACGTCGTGGGAGTGATGCATGGCCAGGCCTTATACAAGCCGCCGGCCGGTCGTCGCCATCACTTGCCGATGCAGAACTGGTTGAATACGCTTTCCAGCACCTCCTCGACGCCGACGCTGCCGGTGAGGCGGCCGAGCGCCCGCATCGCCAGCCTGAGCGCCTCGCCGCGCAATTCGGCCAGCTCGAGACCGCCGATCGCGTCGAGATGCTCCAGCGCCTCCTCGACCCCTGCGCGGTGCCGGGCGCGGGTCAGCGGCGTGCCGCCGGCCGCGCCGACGAGGGCCGCCACCGCCTCGCCCAGGACGTGCCGCAGCGACTCGAGGCCCTGGCCGGTGCGGGCGCTGACGCCGAGCCAGCCCTCCGGCGCCGGTCCCAGGTCGGCCTTGTTCCAGACCCGCAGGCCGGGACCCGGATCGCCGGGCGCCTCCGGTCCGCAGGCCACCCGGATCACCAGGTCGGCCTGGTCGGCGTGGCGCCGCGCGCGCCGCACGCCCTCGGCTTCCAGCGGGTCGTCGCTGTCGCGCAGGCCGGCGGTGTCGACCAGCGTCACCGGCACGTCGGCCAGCACCAGCCGGACCTCGATCGCATCGCGCGTGGTGCCGGGAATGTCCGACACCATCGCCGTGTCGCGTCCGGCGAGGCGGTTCAGCAGGCTCGACTTGCCGACATTGGGCGCGCCGGATATCGCGACGAACAGGCCGGTGCGGATCCTCTGCGCGCCTTCGCCTGACGACAGGTGCGCCCGCATCTCCTGCGCGAGCCGGTCGATGTCGGCGGTGAGGGCGGCCTCGGTTTCCGGCGGCAGGTCCTCGTCGGGGAAGTCGATCAGCGCCTCCTGGTGCGCCAGCAGCAGGCGCAGCCGCGCCGCCCAGCCGTCATAGAGCCGGCTCAGCGCCCCGTCCGCCTGCAGCATCGCCTGGCGGCGCTGCGCCTGGGTCTCGGCGTCGATCAGGTCGGCGATGCCCTCCGCCTCCAGCAGGTCGACACGCCCGTTACCGAAGGCCCGTCTGGTGAATTCGCCGGGCTCGGCCGGCCGGGCGCCTTGCGCCACCAGCGCGTCGGCCACCGCCTCGATCACCGTCTGGCCGCCATGCAAATGCAGTTCGGCGCTATCCTCGCCGGTGTAGCTGGCCGGGCCTGGAAACCAGAGCACGAGGGCGCGATCGAGCAGGTCCGGCCCATGGCGCAGCGCCCGCAGCGCCGCATGGCGGGGCGCCGGCCGCCGCCGGCACAGCGCATCGAGAATCGGCCCGGTGCGCGGTCCGCTGAGGCGCAGCACCGCGATCGCGGCGCGGCCGGCGCCGCTGGCGCGGGCGAAGATGGTCGCAGGCTGGTCGCTTGACAGGTTCATGCCGGTGCCGTGCCATGGAGCGCTGCCGGAGGCGAGCCGCGTTGCCACAATTGTCGCTGCATTCTCCCCTGGGCGCGCTGACCCTGACCCAGGAGCAAGACTCGATCGTCGCGCTCGACTGGGGCTGGGCCGGCGAGCAGGACCGGACCGCGCTCCTGGACCAGGCGCGATCCGAGCTGCAGGCCTATTTCGACGGCGAGCTCCGCCGCTTCACGGTGACGCTGGCCCCGGCCGGCGCCACCGCCTATCGCAGCCGTGTCTGGACCGCCCTGTCGGCGATCCCGTATGGCGAGACCCGCACCTACCAGCAGATCGCCCTGATCGCCGGCGGGTCGGCGCGTTCCGTCGGGCAGGCCAACCGGTTCAATCCGCTGCCGATCCTGGTGCCGTGCCATCGCGTCCTCGCCACCACCCATCTGGGCGGATTTTCGATGCAGGGCGGGCTGGAGACCAAGCGTTTCCTGCTCGCGCTCGAGACCCCGGACCCCGCCCAGAGCAGCAGAAGGCTCACTGCATGACCAAGGCCGTTCGCGTCCATGCCTATGGTGGTCCCGAGGTCCTGAGCTGGGACGAGGTGCCGACGCCGGCGCCGTCGGCGCGCGAGGTGCTGATCCGCCAGGAGGCGATCGGCCTCAACTTCATCGACGTCTACTACCGGACCGGTCTGTACAAGCTGCCGGCGCTGCCGTCGGTGATCGGCATGGAGGGCGCCGGCGTGGTCGCGCAGGTCGGCGGCGACGTGACCACGCTTTCGGTCGGCGACCGGGTCGCCTATCCGAGCAAGCTCGGCGCCTACGCCAACCACCGCACCATCGACGCCGACCAGGTGGTGAAGCTGCCGGACGCGATCGACACGCGCACCGCGGCGGCGATCATGCTGCGCGGCCTGACCGTGCAGTATCTGCTGCGCCAGGTCAGGGTGCTGGCCGCCGGCGACACCATCCTGGTGCATGCCGCGGCCGGCGGGGTCGGGCTGATGCTGTGCCAGTGGGCGGCGCATCTCGGCGCCACCGTGATCGGCATCGTCTCGACCGAGGCCAAGGCGGCGCTGGCGCGCGCGCATGGCGCGGCGCACGTGCTGATCGGGCTGGACGATCTGCCGCAGAAGGTCCGTAAGCTCACCGGCGGGGCGATGGTGCCGGTGGTATACGACAGCGTCGGCAAGGACAGCTTCATGGCCAGCCTCGACTGCCTGGCGCCGCGCGGCCTGATGGTCAGCTACGGCAACGCGTCGGGCGAGGTGACCGGCGTCTCGCTCAGCCTGCTGGCGGCGCGCGGCAGCCTGTCGGTGACCCGGCCGAAGCTGATGAGCTTCATCGCCAAGCGCGAGGAGCTGGAGAGCGCGTCCAGGGAGCTGTTCGACGTGGTGGCGAGCGGCGCGCTGAAGATCGAGATCGGCCAGAGCTTCGCGCTGTCGGAGGCCGGCCGGGCGCACCAGGCGCTGGAATCGCGCGCGACCACCGGCAGCACGATCCTGATTCCGGACTGACGCGGCGATCGCGCGCATCAGGAGGCGAGACGCCTGGCGTGCGGTGAGGATCACGGCTTGGCCGGTCTCACGATGCGCGCGCACGGGTTGCGGGCGACGGGTTCGCCTTCGCAGAGGTCGCGGGCATTGGCGATGGTGGTATCCGCCTCCTGCGTCCGTGGCATGACCGCCAGAACCGCCGGCAGGCAATGCGGCGGTCCGTGTCCATCCATCCGGAGCGCCATATCGATCGCCTCGACGCCGACGAAGAGCTCGAAATCCTTGCCCTGCTCTCCTCCCGGTATCCCGTATCGGGAGGCGAGGCTGGTGAGCAGGGCGCACATCGGGCCTAACCGGTTCGGGTGGTCGAGCAGAATCGCATGGAGACGCTTTTCCTCGACAGTGGGTTGATCGCGGCTGAAATAGTGCGCAGCCCCCATCGTGCTGTCCTCGCCCTGCTCGATGATGTCGAACAGGCGGTTCAATCTGATGACCGCCATGCAGGATGGCATCGTGCATTTATTCTCTTTGGCGGCGTGCGCGGCTTCGTCGATGGAGACGCTTTCGGGCAGCAGCGTGCTGAATTCCGTTGTTGCGGTGTTGGCGCTGAGTGAGGAAGAGAACCAAGACTGCAGGAAAAACGCAGTAAGCGTCGCAGCGACCAGATTTCTATTGAACATGAGTGTTGATGTTCCTTGGCCGGTAGAACTTCAATGTTGCTTTCGGCACGCCGTCGACCGGCTCCTCAACAAAACTTGCCGTCCATGAAGGCCGGTAATTTCTCACCGCGTGCCCGTCCTTCATGACCCCCGGGACGCTCTCGAGTCTGCCGCCAACATCCCAATTCGCAAGGTCGGCCTTGGAAGCGCCCTCTTTCGGCATCGTCACGGGCGAATAGAAATGCGTGGCGCCGTGCGTCGGGTCCGGGCGGCTGCCGTCGAGAATCGA
>CAIMSN010000125.1 GCA_903844135.1 uncultured Rhodospirillales bacterium
CGCCGCCAACCAGATCGTCGTGCCGACCTTCGTCTCCACGCTCTGCATCTGCATCGTCTGGCTGCCGCTGTTCCAGCTCGCGGGCGTCGCCGGCTACCTGTTCCTGCCGCTGGCCGAGGCGATCGTGTTCGCGATGATCGCGTCCTTCATCCTGTCGCGCACCCTGGTGCCGACCATGGCCGCCTGGCTGCTGCGCGCCCAGGTCGAGGCGCACCGCAATCCGCGGCACGACCACCGGCCCGGCCCGTTCACCCGGTTCCAGCGCGGCTTCGAAGCCCGCTTCGGCCGCTTCCGCGAACGCTACCGCCTCCTCCTCGAATCGCTCGTCGCGCATCGCGGCCGCTTCGCGGCGATCTTCGTCGCCTGCGCCGCCCTCTCGCTCGGCCTGCTGCTGGTCACCGGCGAGGATTTCTTTCCCGGCATCAAGTCCGACGAGATGGACCTGCACATGCGCGCGCCGTCCGGCACCCGCCTCGAGGAGAGCGGCAAGATCTCGGTGCTGGTCGACCAGCAGATCAAGTCCCTGCTCCGTGGGCACGTGGTCAGCACGGTCGCGAATTGCGGCCAGCCGGTCAGCGGCATCAACCAGGCCTACAACGCCACCGGCACCATCGGCACGTCGGATTGCGACATCTCCATCCTGCTCGACAGCCCGACCTCGCCGGTGGCGCGCGACCGGCAGATCCTGCGTGCCGGCCTGACCGAGCGCTTTCCCGGCACCGACTTCACCTTCCTGCCCGGGGACATCACCGCCAAGATCCTGAATTTCGGCCTGCCTGCGCCGATCGACGTGCAGATCTCCGGCCGCGACCTCGACTCCAACTTCGCCTACGCCACGCGGATGATGGCGCGTCTGGCGCATATTCCCGGCATCGCCGACGTCCATATCCAGCAGGCGATGGGACAGCCGACGCTCAGGATCGTGTCGCGCCGGTCGTTCGCGCTCGGCACCGGACTGACCGAGAGCAACATCGCCAACGACGCCCTCACCACCCTGTCGGGGAGCGGCCAGGTCGCGCCCACCTACTGGCTCGACACCAAGAACGGCGTGTCGCACGCGGTGAACATCCAGACCCCGCAGGACCAGCTCACCAGCATGAACGACCTGGAGACGATCCCGATCGACCGCGGCGACGGCAATCCGAGCAACGCTCCGCTGCAGATCGTCGGCGGCCTGTCCCACATCGAACAGACCGGCACCCCGGGCCTGGTGTCGCATTATTCGATCCTGCCGGTGATCGACATCTTCGCCAGCGCAGAGGGGCGCGATCTCGGCGCGGTGAGCGACGCGGTCGCTCGCATCGTCGGCGACATGCAGCCGAGCCTGCCGCGCGGCGCCAGCGCGGTGATCCGCGGCCAGGCCTCGACCATGCATGACGCCTACGCCCAGCTGATCCAGGGCCTCGCCCTCTCGATCGTGCTGATCTACCTGGTGATCGTGGTGAACTTCCAGTCCTGGCTCGATCCGTTCGTGATCATCACCGCCCTGCCGGCCGCCCTGGCCGGCATCGTCTGGAGCCTGTTCCTCACCGGTACCACCCTGTCGGTGCCGGCGCTGACCGGCGCCATCATGTGCATGGGCACCGCCACCGCGAACTCGATCCTGGTGGTCTCGTTCGCCCGCGAGCGCCTGGCCGAACATGGCGACGGCGTGCGCGCGGCGATCGAGGCCGGGTACGGTCGAATCCGCCCGGTGCTGATGACCGCGCTGGCGATGATCATCGGCATGCTGCCGATGTCGTTCAGCAACACCCAGAACGCCCCGCTCGGCCGCGCCGTGGTCGGCGGCCTGACCGTGGCTACCTTCGCGACCCTGCTGTTCGTGCCCTGCGTGTTCGCGCTGGTGCATCGCGCCCGCCCCCAACCGCGTGGAGAGACGGCATGAGCCGCGTCGAGATGCCGCCCGCACCGCCCGGCCGCTCCGCCCGGCGGGGCTCCCTGTTCGGCATCGCCTTCGTCGGCGCGGCGCTGGTGCTGGCCGCGATCGGCATTCTGTCCCGCCAGGCCGCCGTCGCCGCGCTGACGGAACGTGCCGACGATGCCGCCATCCCGCGCGTCGAGATCGTCTCGCCCAAGGCCGGCCCGCCGCGCCGCGCCCTCACCCTGCCCGGCAACATCAATGCCTGGTATCAGGCGCCGATCTATGCCCAGGTCGCCGGCTACGTGAAAAGCTGGAGCAAGGATTACGGTGCCCAGGTCAAGGCCGGCGAGCGCCTGGCGGTGATCGACAGCCCGACCATCGACGCCCAGTTCGCCGCCGCCAAGGCCAATCTCGCGGTGGCGGAAGCCCGCGACAAGCTGGCTCAGGTCACGGCGAAGCGCTACCAGGCGCTGTCCGGCACCCAGGCGGTCTCGCAGCAGGAGATCGACATCCAGGTCGCCAACGCCGCGGTGCAGCACTCGCTGGTCGAGGCGGCGCAGCACGACGTGGCGCGCTACCAGGCCCAGGTCGGCTTCGAACAGGTGGTGGCGCCGTTCGACGGCGTCGTCACCGCCCGGCTGACCGACATCGGCGACTACGTGAACGCCGCCGGCGGCGACGTGAACGCCAGGGGTGCGGCATCCGAGCTGTTCAGCGTCGCCGACATCCACGAGATGCGTTTGTTCGTGTCGCTGCCACAGGATTATGCGGACATCCTCAAGCCCGGCCTGACCGCGACCTTCACCCTGCCCAACGCCCCGGAGCGCCACGAGCAGGCGACCTTCCTGACCTCGGCCAACGCGGTCAATCCGCAGACCCGCACCATCGTCACCGAGCTGGTCATCGACAACAAGGATCGCCGCTTCTGGCCCGGCACCTATGCCAGCGTGCATTTCGAGGTACCGTCGAATCCCGACATCCTGATCCTGCCGGAGCAGGCGCTGCTGTTCCGCGCCCAGGGCCTGCAGGTGGCGCTGCTCGACGGCCATGGCAGGGTGCATCTGCAGAACGTCACGCTCGGCCTCAATCTCGGCACCAGCGTGCAGGTGCTGGCCGGGCTGAAAAAGACCGACCGGGTGATCAACAACCCCTCGCTCGGGCTGCTGGAGGGCGAGGCGGTCAAGGTGGTGCAGCCGGTGCACGGCTACGATGCCGCCGATACGTCTGCGCCGGGCCCGCAGCCCGCGCCGGGCCCGCAGCCCGCGCCGGCGACCCCGGACCAGCTTCCGGCCAGGAGCGCCAGCGGCCTGATCGAGCCTGCCGCCGGCCCGGAGGCGGACGGCGGACGATGAGCCGGTTCGCCCCGAGTCGCGTGGCGCTGTTCTGCGCCGCCGCCCTGCTGTCCGGCTGCGACCTGGCGCCGGCCTACGCGCCCGGCCGGTTCGTCCTGCCCGACTCCTACCGCGGCACCGGCGCGTTCCACGTCGCCACGCCAGCCGACGCCGCGCCGCGCGGCGCCTGGTGGACCCGCTTCGGCGATCCGCTGCTCGACCGGCTCGAGGTGCAGGCGCTCGCCGCCAACCCCACGCTCGCCGCCATCGCCGAGCAATATACCCAGGCGCGCGACCTGGCCGCGGAGGCCCGCTCCGGCCTGTTCCCGCAATTCACCGCCGGCGCCACCACTTCGCAGAGCAAGCGCAGCCAGGGCCGCCCGTTCCCGGGCAGCTCCACCGGCGGCAGCAACATCGCCGCCCTGAACCAGATCCAGGCGGCCGCCACCTGGGAGCCGGATTTCTGGGGCAGGATCCGCAACCAGACCCGGGTGCAGAAGCGCCTCGCCCAGGCCAGCGCCGCCACCCTCGCCAATGCCCGCCTCGGCCTGCAGGCCGAGCTCGCCACCGACTACATCGCGCTGCGCGGCCTGGACACGCAGATCGACGTCTATCGCCAGTCGATCGCCTACTACGAGAAGGCCGTGCGCATCACCACGCTGCGGCTGCAGGGCCTGATCGCGTCCGGCCTGGACGTCGCCCGCGCGCAGAGCCAGCTCTCCGCCGCCCAGGCGCTGGAGACCGACGCGATCGCCAACCGTGCCGTGATGCTGCACGCCATCGCCGTGCTGGTCGGCGCCGATCCGATCACCTTCGCCATCGACGGCGGCGCCATCGACCAGCTCGCCGTGCCCGTCGTGCCGGCCGAACTGCCGTCGCAGCTCCTGCAGCGTCGCCCCGACATCGCCGATTCCGAGCGACAGATGGCCGCCGCCAACGCCGCCATCGGCATCTCCCGCGCCGCCTTCTATCCCGACATCTCGATCAGCGCTCTGGGCGGCTTCCAGGATACCGGCTTCTCCCTGGCCAGCCTGCCCAACAGCATCTGGACCATCGGCGCCAGCGCGGTCCTGCCGCTGTTCGAGGGCGGCCTGCGCCGCGCCGAACTGCAGCGCGGCTGGTCGCAATACGCCCAGACCCGCGACCAGTATCGCGCCACCATCCTGCAGGCATTCCGCGAGGTGCAGGACGGGCTCGCGCTGAGCCTCCAGCTCCACACCGAGACCCGGCAGCAGCAGCAGGCGGTCCAGGCCGCGGAGAAGGCCCAGCAGATCACCCTGCAGCTCTATACCGGCGGCCTGACCAACTATCTCGACGCCCTGGTCGCCCAGGTCACCGCGCTCACCGCCCGGATCGCCCTGGTCGAGGTCCAGACCCGCCAGCTCCAGGCTCGTGTCTCGCTGATCGCCGCCCTCGGCGGCGGCTGGGACGCGCGCGACCTGCCCGGCGAGGACGCGGTGCTGCCGTTCAATCCGCTGGCGCTGACCGGCAGCGACCGCGAACCGCGTCCGGACGGGACCGGCGAGCCGTCGGCGGTGCGATAGAGAGGCAAGGCCAGCGCGCTGCCCTGGACCCGCTCGAGGCGGAGCCTTGAGAATCTGGTTGTTGGCGATTGGTCCATCATGATCGTTCGGCTGGACGCGAGCCTCGATCATCACCTGGACATCCTGCAGCGCGGCCTCGATGGCGCATGCCGGCTGACCCTGCCCGACGTTGCCAGCGGCGCGTTCAGGCGGCGGCCTGCATCGCCTGTGCCGCGGTCATCGTCCTTGGCCGCCCCGGGACGGAAACCGAGACCGGCGGGACCCTGCTGGCGCCGCGCCACCGGTAATCCCGCTTGCAATCGGCGGTCCGGCGCGCTAGATGCCGCCTCCCTCACTGGAACGCGGGAGATCGCGCGCGTCGGCTCGTCCGATGCGCCGGTCGCATGCACCGCGGTCCTGGCAACCCAAGGAGCCCAGGATATGGCCAAGAAGATCGTTGGCTACATCAAGCTGCAGATCCCCGCCGGCAAGGCCAACCCGTCGCCGCCGGTCGGCCCGGCGCTCGGTCAGCGCGGCCTGAACATCATGCAGTTCGTCAAGGAATTCAACGCGGCCACCCAGGGCATCGAGCCCGGCACGCCGACCCCGGTGGTCATCACCGCGTTCGCCGACCGCACCTTCACCTTCATCACCAAGACCCCGCCCAACACCCATTTCCTGCTCAAGGCGGCCAAGATCTCCAAGGGGTCGACCACCGTCGGCAAGGGCGCGCCGGCCGGCCGGGTCACCACCTCGCAGTTGCGCGAGATCGCCGAGATCAAGATGAAGGACATGAACGCCAACGACGTGGACGGCGCCGTCCGCATGCTCGCAGGCTCCGCCCGCTCGATGGGCCTCACCGTGGTGGAGGGCTGATCCATGGCCAAGAACAAGCGCCTCGCCGCAGCCGAAGCCAAGGTCGAGGCCCAGAAGGCCTACGCGCTGGATGAGGCGATCGCCCTGGTCAAGGGCAACGCCACCGCCAAGTTCGACGAGACCGTCGAGCTGTCGCTCGGCCTTGGCATCGATCCGCGCCACGCCGACCAGATGGTCCGCGGCCTGCTGAGCCTGCCCAACGGCACCGGCAAGACGCTGCGGGTCGGCGTGTTCGCCCGCGGCCCGAAAGCCGAGGAGGCCACCGCCGCCGGCGCCGACGTGGTCGGCGCCGAGGATCTGGCCGAGAAGGTGCAGGCCGGCGAGATCGCCTTCGACCGCTGCATCGCCACCCCGGACATGATGGCCCTGGTCGGCCGCCTGGGTAAGATCCTGGGCCCGCGCGGCCTGATGCCGAACCCCAAGCTCGGCACCGTGACCATGGACGTGAAGGGCGCGGTCACCGCCGCCAAGTCTGGCCAGGTCGAGTTCCGCGCCGAGAAGGCCGGCATCATCCATGCCGGCATCGGCAAGGCCTCGTTCGAGCCGGCCAAGCTGGCGGAGAACATCCGCGCCCTGGTCGACGCGATCCAGAAGGCCAAGCCGACCGGCGCCAAGGGCACCTACCTGCAGAAGGCGGCGCTGTCCTCGACCATGGGTCCCGGCGTGAAGGTGGACGTCGCCTCCTTCACCGCCGGCTGAGAGAATGCATCATCCCCGGCCTTCGGGCGGGGGATGTTGAACAGGGGAGCCGGACCCGACCGGGGCCGTCTCTTCCGAACCTGTCCAAGACCGCACGTGGCTTTGCCTCAATGGACCCCAGGGTCCGCGCGCGGGAGACGGGAGACGCCGGTTTCGACTGGTGGTTCCGACTTCTTCTGACGGACAGGCGAACCGGACCAGCCGCCGCGAGGCGGCCGGTCCAGGGGCAACCCGGTCCGTTGGGCATTCGCCCTCCGGACCACGACGGAGACGGGATTTGGACCGTACGGAGAAGCACGCGTTCGTCGCCTCGCTCGCCGCCGTTTTCGCAGACACGTCCATGGTCGTCGTCACCCGTAATGACGGGATGACGGTGGCCCAGGTGACGGTGCTGCGTCAGCGGATGCGTGCTGCGGGTGCGACGTTCAAGGTGGCGAAGAACCGGCTGGCCACGCTCGCCCTGGATGGGACCCGATTCGAAGGCATCTCGCCGCTGCTGAAGGGACCGACCGCGCTCGCGTGGGCGGCCGACCCGGTGGCGGTGGCGAAGGTGGCCGTCGAGTTCGCCAAGACCAACGACAAGCTCGTCATCCTCGGCGGTGCGCTCGGAACCCAGACGCTCAATGCGGCCGGGATCAAGGCGCTCGCCGAACTGCCGTCGCTGGATGTTCTGCGTGCACAGTTGGTGGGGCTCATCTCGACCCCCGCCACCCGCATCGCAGGCGTTCTGCAGGCGCCGGCCGGACAGCTCGCCCGGGTCTTCGGGGCCTACGCCAAGAAGGACGACGCGGTCGCCGAGGCTGCCTAGGCAGTCACGCACCCACTCGAAAAGTGATCGCCGGCCCGGGAACCGGGCTTGCATGGAACCACACAGTCTTTATATCAGGAACATCAAATCATGGCCGATCTGTCGAAGCTTGTTGACGAGCTGTCCGCTCTCACCGTTCTCGAGGCTGCCGAGCTGTCGAAGCTCCTCGAAGAGAAGTGGGGCGTGTCCGCTGCCGCCCCGGTCGCCGC
>CAIMSN010000126.1 GCA_903844135.1 uncultured Rhodospirillales bacterium
ACCCATCCGCGCTTCATGGGCTGGGTGCATGGCGGCGGCACCGGCATCGGCATGCTGGCGGAGCTGCTGGCGGCCGGGCTGAACGCCAATCTGGGCGGCCGCGATCATGCGGCGATCGAGATCGAACGCACCGTGATCGGCTGGGCGGCGGAGATGGTCGGCATGCCCGAGACCAGCTCAGGCCTGCTGGTGACCGGCTCGTCGATGGCCAACATGATCGCGGTGCTGACGGCGCGGCGGGCGGCGGCGGGCGCATCGGTGCGGGCGAAGGGAGTCGGCGGGCGCGGGCTGGTCGGCTATGCCGGGGCGAGCGCGCATGGCTGCCTGCCGCGCGCCTTCGACATGGCCGGGCTTGGCACCGACGCGCTGCGCACGATCGCCGTCGATGGCGCATGGCGAATGGATGTTGCGGCGTTGGCGGAGGCGGTGGCGCGCGACCGGGCGGCGGGCAACACGCCGTTCATCGTCGCGGCGACGGCGGGCGCGGTGGATACCGGGGCGATCGACGATCTCGCGGCGATCGCCGATTTCTGCGCGCGGGAGCGGATCTGGTTCCATGTCGACGGCGCGTTCGCGGCCCTGGCCTGCCTTTCGCCGGCGATCCGGCCGCGGCTGGCGGGGATCGAGCACGCCGACAGCCTGGCGTTCGACTTCCACAAATGGGCGCAGGTTCCGTACGATGCCGGCTGCGTGGTGGTGCGCGACGGTGCGATGCAGGCGGCGAGCTTCGCGCAGACCCTGGCCTATCTGTCGCGCGAGGATCGCGGCGTCGCCGGCAACGCGCCCTGGCCGTGCGATCTCGGGCCGGACCTGTCGCGCGGGTTCCGGGCGCTGAAGGTGTGGATGACGCTGGCGACCTACGGCGCCGACCGGCTCGGCGCCATGGTCGAGGAGAGCTGCGCCGTCGCGCGGCATCTGGCGGCGCGGGTGGAGCGGGAGCCGACCCTGGCGCTGCTGGCGCCGGCGAGCCTGAACATCGTGTGCTTCAGGGTGGCGGAAGGGGCGGAGGATCTGGATCGGTTCAATGCCGAGCTGGTCAAGGATCTGCACGAATCCGGCATCGCCGTACCGTCGATGACGACGATCGGCGGCAAGCGGGCGATCCGCGCGGCGATCGTCAATCACCGCACGACCAACGCCGACGTCGACATGATGATCGACGGGTTGCTCGCGCTGGCGGAGCGACGGCGCGGATAGCGTTGGGACCACGATGATTGGCGGGAGCGTTGCCTTGGATCTGAAACGGAGAACCATGCTGTTCGGCGTGCCGGCGTTTCTCGCGTCTCCCGGTTTCGCCCGGGCCGAGGTGCCCGGCGCGATCGCCGCCTACGAGCGCGACAGCGGCGGGCATGTCGGGATCTACGCGCGAAACCTCTCGACCGGTTCGAGTTTTTCCTGGCGGGCGCACGATCGGTTCGTGATGTGCAGCACCGTGAAGGCCTCGCTGGCGGCGTTCGTCCTGGCCAGGATCGACCGTCGCCAGGATGGTCTGGACGAGATGATTCCGTTCGGCGCGGCCGACATCGGCGATCTGTATGCGCCGGCCGCTCGGGCGAACCTGGGGGAGGGGGCGCTGTCGGTGGGCGACATGTGCCGGGCGGCGGTCGAGCTGAGCGACAACGCCTGCAACAACCTGCTGTTGCGCCGCGTCGGCGGGCCGTCTGCGTTGACCGGCTTCTGGCGCAGGACCGGAGACGCGGTGACGCGGCTGGACCATGACGAGCCGGTGCTGAACCGTACCCCGCCCGGCGGCCTGCAGGACACCACCACGCCGGCCGCCATGGCGGAGAACCTCGGGAAATTCGTGCTCGGCGACGTACTGTCCGAATCCTCCCGCGCCCGCTTGAAGGAATGGATGATCGGCTGCCAGACCGGCGGCAACCGTCTCCGCGCCGGCTTGCCACGCAACTGGCTGACCGGAGACAAGACCGGCCACAATGACAGGGACGCCGCCGGCGACATCGCCATGACCTGGCCCAACCCGGAAACCCCCATCGTGATCACCGCCTACACGCGCGGCGGTACTCCGACCGACGCGCAGTTCGACGCGCTGTTCGCCGGCGTAGGAATTCTGGTGGCGGCGCGGCTCGCGCCATCCGGGTCCGGCGGCTAGGCGGCGCCTGTCTCTAGGGGAGGCGCCGCTATCCGTGCGCGGCGATGCCGTCGAGCGCGGCGCGGCTGTCTGCCGACAGGACGATGTCGGCGGCGGCCAGGTTCTCGTCCAGGTGGGCGAGGGAGGCGGTGCCCGGAATCAGCAGGATGTTCGGCGCGCGCTGCAGCAGCCAGGCCAGCGCGAGCTGCATCGGCGTCGCGCCGATCTTCGCGGCCTCGTCGGAGAGGGTGCGGGACTGCAGCGGGCTGAAGCCGCCGAGCGGGAAGAACGGCACGTAGGCGATGCCGTCGGCGGCCAGGCTGTCGATCAGCGCGTCGTCGTCGCGATGGGCGATATTGTACTGGTTCTGCACGCAGACGATCTCGACCATGGTGCGGGCCTGCGCCACCTGTGCGGCGGTCGCGTTGCTCAGGCCGATATGGCGCACCAGCCCCTGGCGCTGCAGCGCCGCGAGCGCCGAGAGCGGCGCCTCGATCGGCCCCTCCGCCGGACCATGCACGTCGAACATCAGACGAAGATTGACCACGTCGAGCGTCTCGAGGCCGAGGTTCTCCAGGTTGTCGTGCACGGCGCGGGCGAGCTGGTCGGGCGAGAAGGCGGGATTCCAGGATTTGTCGTCGCCGCGCACGGCACCGATCTTGGTGACCAGCACCAGCTCCCGGGGATAGGGATGCAGCGCCTCCCGGATCAGCCGGTTGGTGACGTGCGGTCCGTAGAAATCGCTGGTGTCGATATGGTCGACGCCACGCGCCACGGCGGCGCGCAGCACCGCGATCGCCGCGTCATGATCCCTGGGCGGTCCGAACACGCCCGGACCGGCGAGCTGCATGGCGCCGTAGCCCAGGCGATTCACCGTTCGGTCGCCCATCGTGAAGGTGCCCGCTTTGTCGATATCGGTCATGGCCGTCTCCTCTTGCATGGAACGGGATATAGACAGGTGCGCCCTGCACGATAATAACCGGAGATCGGGACAGGGCGTGCGGGAGGCCGAACAATGCCGGCGGAGTTGAGCGACCTGGGCGCGTTCGTCGCGGTGACCCGCGCCGGCGGTTTTCGCGGTGCGGCCAAGGCCACCGGCGGCAGCGCCTCGGGCCTCAGCGAGGCGGTGCGCCGGCTGGAGACCAGCCTGGGCGTAAGGCTGCTGCATCGCACGACCCGCAGCGTCGCGACCACCGAGGCCGGCGCGCGGCTGTTCGACCGGCTGGCGCCGGCGCTCGGCGAGGTCGAGGCCGCGCTCGACGTGGTCAACCGGTTCCGCGACCGGCCGGCCGGCACGCTGCGGCTGAACGTTCCGGTCAGCGCGGTGCGGCTGGTGCTGCCCGGGATCGTGCCCGGCTTCCTCGCCGCCTATCCGGAGATCTGCCTGGACATCGTCGCCGAGGACGGTTTCGTCGACGTGCTGGCGGCCGGCTGCGATGCCGGCATCCGCTACGAGGAGCGGCTGGAGCAGGACATGATCGCGATCCCGATCGGCCCGCGCCGGCAGCGCTTCGCCACCGCGGCGTCGCCCGACTATCTCGACCGGCGCGGCCGCCCGGACCATCCGCGCGCCCTGCTGGAGCATG
Source organism: uncultured Rhodospirillales bacterium (assembly GCA_903844135.1). Lineage (GTDB taxonomy): Bacteria > Pseudomonadota > Alphaproteobacteria > Acetobacterales > Acetobacteraceae > Lichenicola. The sequence goes on from CAIMSN010000126.1 coordinate 3,679, forward strand.
CCTGCCTGCGCGGCCGGTTCGGCAGCGGGGCGATGACGGACTGGGAGTTCGAGCGGGACGGCGAGCTGGTGCGGGTCGAACCGACAGGACCGCTGATCGTGCGGGTCGGCACTGCCACCGATCTTGCGGTCGACGCCGCGATCGCCGGCAGCGGCATCATCCATCTGTTCGAGGACTGGCTGCGTCCGTTCCTCGACAGCGGCGCGCTGGAGCCGGTGCTGGAACCCTGGTGGCAGGAATTTTCAGGCCCTTACCTTTATTACCCCGGCCGCCGCTACCTCCCCGCCCCGCTACGCGCCTTCGTCGATTTCGTGAAGGCCGCCCGGTAGCGCCCCGGATCCCGTCCGGTCGCTTCCCGGATCCCGGATAAGAGACGGTTCGGAAACGTGTCCTGGCGAGTCAGAGGCGGCGCGCAGCGTCGCCGGCCGCGGGTGAATCGCGAGCACCGGAGCGGAGCGGCCTCCAGGCCGTGAGCACGGGAGCGCGGCGGTTCGCCCGCGGATGACCGCCAAGGCGCGTCTACGAGCCGTCTCTCAAGCGGGGCGTCTGGGGTGGAGCTGATTCCCGACATAGCTCAGCACCGGAACGTTGTCCTGGTTGAACACGACGATCTTGATGCGGGCGAAGCCGACCCCGGTGTTGCTGCGCGACGAGCGCGTGTCGATGATCTCGGCCTCGCAGCGCAGCACGTCGCCGGCATGCACCGGGCGCAGGAACTTCATGTCCTCGATGCCGGCGGCGATCAGGGTCTCGCCGTCGCGCAGCTCGGCGACGTTCATGCGCATCGACATCGCCGCGGTGTGCCAGCCGCTGGCGACCATGCGGCCGAACAGGGTCTTGGCGCCGCCCTCGTCGCTGAGGTGGAACGGCTGCGGATCGTAGGCGGCGGCGAAGCGGATCATCTCCTCGCGGTCGACGACGTATTCGCCGTAGGCGTGCTTCTGCCCGACCGCCAGGTCCTCGAAATACCGCATGTCGGCTCCGTTCGATGAGGAACCGATTGGAGCCCGCGCGAGGCGGTGCGTCAATCGGAGCGGCGTGCATAACAACGACACGCATTAGTGGTTTAGAGGACGATAAACTACGCTCCAGGGAGTTGTATTGCGAATAATACACCGGTATGTCGTCTCTCCGGCGGCGGAACGAACTCCGGCGTCTGCAAAGGTTCGGAGCACAGACCATGGGCTTTCCTCGCCGACGCCTGCTCGCCGCCGTCCCGCTCTGCCTCGCGCCGGTGGCGCTCCCGGCCGCCTTGTCGGTCGCCGCGCCCGGTTCCGCCCTGGCCCAGACCGCACTGCTCAACGTCAGCTACGATCCGACGCGCGAACTCTACAAGGACGTCAATGCCCGATTCGCTGCGTTCTGGAGCACGCAGCCGGGAGGCGGCGTGGTGACGGTGAAGACCTCGCATGGCGGTTCCGGGGCGCAGTCGCGCGCGGTGCTGGACGGGCTGCAGGCCGACGTGGTGACGCTGGGCATCGAGTCCGACATCGACGTGCTGGCCGACAAGGGGCTGCTGGCGAAGGACTGGGCCGGACGCCTGCCGAACCATTCGGTGCCCTATACCAGCCGGATCGTGTTCCTGGTGCGCCACGGCAATCCGAAGCGGCTGCGCGACTGGTCCGATCTGGTGCAGGACGGGGTGCAGGTGATCACGCCCAACCCCAAGACCTCGTCCGGCGGCCGCTGGAGCTACATCGCCGCCTATCTCTGGGCGCTGCACCAGCCCGGCGCCGACGAGGCCAAGGCGGAGGATTACATCGCCCGGCTCTACAAGCACGTGCCGATCCTCGATACCGGGGCGCGTGGCTCGACCAATACCTTCGTACAGCGGAACGAGGGCGACGTGCTGCTGGCCTGGGAGGACGAGGCGTTGCTGGCGGCGCACGATCTCGGCGAGGGCAAGTTTGACGTGGTGTATCCGTCGAGCTCGGTGATCGCCGAGCCGCCGGTGGCGGTGGTGGACAGCGTGGCCAAGGAGCATGGCACGGAGAAGGTGGCCGAGGCCTATCTGCGTTATCTCTACAGCCCGGACGGACAGGAGATCGCGGCGAAGCACCATTACCGGCCGATCGATCCCCAGGTGGCGGCGCGTCATGCCGCGGAGTTCGCGCCGGTGAAGGCGTACGACGTGGCCACCATCGGCGGCTGGCGCGTGCTGCAGCAGAAGCATTTCGCGGAGGGTGGCGTGTTCGACAGGATCTACAGCGGCGGCAGATGAGGGTGGCGCTCGCCGCGGGGCGAAGACCGCGCACGCCGGCGATCATCCCGGGTGCGCTGCCGGCGTTCGGCCTGACCCTGTTCTGGGTCGGGCTCCTGGTGCTGCTGCCGCTGGCGGCGCTGGCCGAGCGGCCATGGGAGAACGGCGCGCCCTGGCTGCTCGCCACCCTGACCACGCCGCGCACGCTGGCGGCGCTGCGCCTGAGTTTCGGCTGCGCGCTGTGCGCGGCTGCGGTGACCACCTTGCTCGGCCTGCTGCTGGCCTGGGTGCTGGAGCGGGTGAGGCCGCCGGGCTGGCGCATGCTGGACGCGCTGATCGACCTGCCGTTCGCGCTACCGACCGCGGTGGCAGGGATCACGCTGGCCACGCTCTACGCCCCGACTGGCTGGATCGGCGCGCCGCTGGCCGGGCTCGGGTTCCGCATCGCCGGAACCCCGGTGGGCATCGGCGTGGCGCTGGTGTTCGTCGGCCTGCCGTTCGTGGTCCGGACCGTGCTGCCAGTCCTGCGCGACCTGCCGGGCGAGCTCGAGGAGGCGGCGGCAACGCTCGGCGCCAGGCGGGGGCAGATCGCGCTGCGGGTGCTGCTGCCGGCTTTGTTCCCGGCGCTGGCGACCGGGTTCGGGCTGGCGTTCGCGCGCGGCGTCGGCGAGTACGGCAGCGTGATCTTCATCGCCGGCAACAAGCCGATGGTGTCCGAGATCGCGCCGCTGCTGATCGTGATCCGGCTGTCCGAGGACGATTATGCCGGCGCCGCCGGGATCGGCCTGTTGATGCTCGTCACCGCGGCGCTGTGCCTGATGCTGGTCACGCTGCTGCGCCGCCGCCTGCCGGCGATGCGCGGGGTCGCGGGATGAGCGCCGCGGCATGAGCGGGGCGCTGCAGACGCGGTCCGGGATCGGCACCCTGTCCGGGCTGGCGCTGACTCTCGCCGCCTGGGCGGTGGTGACGCTGCTGCTAATCCTGCCGGTGGGGATCCTGTTCGCGCAGGCGCTGCGCCAGGGTCTGGACGCGGCGCTGACCGCCCTGTCCGACGACGACGTCTTGGCGGCGATCCGGCTCAGCGCGCTGGTGGTGGCGCTCGTGGTGCCGATCAACACCATCTGCGGCCTGTTCGCGGCCTATGCGCTGACCAAGTTCGATTTTCCCGGCCGGGCGGCGCTGCTGGTGCTGATCGAACTGCCGCTGTCGGTGTCGCCGGTGGTGGCCGGGCTGGTCTGGGTGCTGCTGTTCGGCCGGCATGGCTGGTTCGGACCGTTCCTGGCGGCGCACGGGGTCCGGATGGTGTTCACCCTGCCTGGCATCCTGCTCGCCACCCTGTTCGTCACCTTCCCGTTCGTCACCCGCACGGTGATGCCGGTGATGGAGGCGCAGGGCCGGCAGCACGAGGAAGCGGCCACCATGCTCGGCGCCGGCTTCGTGTCGCTGTTCTGGCGGGTGACGCTGCCGGAGACCGGCGCGGCGCTGGTGTCCGGGGTGCTGCTGTGCGCGGCCCGGTCGCTGGGGGAGTTCGGCGCGGTCTCGGTGGTGTCCGGGCATATACCGGGGCTGACGGAAACCGTGCCGCTGCGTATCGAGGCGCTCTACAACGGCTACGAGACGGTCGCGGCGTTCGCCCTTGCGGCGGTGCTGGCGGTGGCGTCCGGCCTAATCGTCGGAATGCGCGGGCTCATCGAGTGGCGGCGCGGTCGCCCCGCCGGCGAGAGCAACTGAGGGAGGGAACGGTGGGCGTCGAGCTGCGAGACATCTCCTGCCTGTTCGGTCGCACGCCGGCGGTGCGCGACATCAGCCTGAGCGTGCCGGAGGGTGAGTTCCTGGCACTGGTCGGGCCGTCCGGCGCCGGCAAGACCACCCTGCTGCGGATCATCGCCGGCCTGCAGCCCGGCTATACCGGGCACGTCGCGATCGGCACCCGCGACGTGACGCAGGTGCCGGCGCGGCAGCGCAATATCGGCTTCGTGTTCCAGAACTATGCGCTGTTCCGGCACATGAGCGTGGCCGACAACGTCGCGTTCGGCCTCAAGGTCAGGCCGTACCGGCGGCGTCCGAACCGGGCCGCGATCGCCGCGCGGGTGTCGGAGCTGCTGGAGCTGGTGCAAGTCGGCGCGCTGGCGAAGCGCTATCCGGCGCAGCTGTCCGGCGGGCAGCGGCAGCGCGTGGCACTGGCGCGGGCTCTGGCCACCGAGCCGGAGCTGCTGCTGCTGGACGAACCGTTCGGCGCGCTCGATCCGCTGGTGCGCAAGGAGATCCGCACCTGGCTGAGGGGGCTGCACGACCGGCTCGGCCTGACCTCGATCCTGGTCACCCACGACCAGGACGAGGCGCTGGAGGTGGCGGACCGGATCGCCGTGCTGCGCGACGGGCGGCTGGAACAGATCGGCACGCCGGCGATGCTGGAGGATGCGCCGGCCACTCCGTTCGTTCATCGTTTTCTGGGCGAGACGGTCGGTTTCCAGGCGATGTCGCAGGCGGGATCGCTGCGTCTGGAGGGCGCGTGGCGCTCGGTCGGGGCGACTCTGCCGCCGGCGCCTCCAGGCGCCGGGTCGGTGCTGCTGTCGGTGCGGCCCTATGCGGTCGGGCTCGCCCAGACGCAGCCGGGCCAGGAGGGCGCGCGGGTTCTCGGCGTGCAGAGGAGCGGCGCATTCCTGCGCTACCGGATCGCGCCGTCGGAGGCGCTCGAGGCAGAGGCGGTCACGCTCCTGGTGCCGGCCAGCCTGCCGGCCTTGTCACCCGGCAGCCTGTGCGCGCTGGACCTGTCGGCGGCCCGTCTGTTTCCCAGCGCGGACGATCCGATGCCGCAAAAGGCAGGACGCGCCGTCTCGGCGGTGGATGCCTGACCCGGGCCGACGTAGATGCAATGACAGGATCGTCATGCGCGCTCCATGCGGAACGTAGGCGATAGCGTCTAGCTTCAAGCAGATTCGGGAGGGTTCGGGGTGACGGGTGTGCTGTTGGTGGCGCTGGTTTCGCTGGCCGGTCCGGCATCGCCCGCTCGAGCGGCGATCTCGGCCGCGGCGCCAAACCGTCATCTCTATGTGCCGACTGGGGTGGCGGTCCCGGTCGAGCCGGTTGCGGGCACAGCCCGTCTCTCCGGGCTATTCCAGCCGACGCGGCTGGCGCCGGTCCTGGCGGATGCCAAGGCGGTGCCGGCGCTTTCCCTCTCCGTCCTGGTACGCGGCTCCGGCCAGCCGGCAATCCGCGCATCCGCCTGCAGCCTCTAAACCCTCGCGCCCGCTTCGGGCGCCGTCAGCCCGGGCCGGCCGCCGCGCCGTCCTGTGTCCGGTAGGCCGGCAGGGCCAGGCAGAGCATCGCGCACAGCGCCAGGCAGGCTGCCACCGCGATCAGCGCGCCGCGATAGGAGCCGGTGCGGTCGAACACCAGGTCGGTCAGGAATGGCGCGGCGCCGAGCACGATCACGTTGATGCCGTAGATCAGCCCGCTGATGGCGCCGAACGCGCGCAGGCCGAAATAGCGGCCGATCAGATAGGGGATCGCGCCGTAGTCGGTGCCGATCGCCAGCCCGATCAGCACCGCGCCGGCCATCACCGCCGGGATGCTGGTCGCGGTCGCCAGCAGCGGCAGGCCGCCGATCGCCAAGACGAAGAACGGCGCCAGCAGCAGCGGTCGCCGCGCGCGATCCAGCACGTGCCCAAGCACCAGTTGCCAGGCGGAGCCGACCAGCGCGATCGTCGACAGCGCCGACGTCGCGAGCGCCGGAGGCAGACCGCGATCGGTCAGCAGCGCCACCACATGGGTGAAGATCGCGGTGAGCGACCCGGCGCCGAGCGCCATCACGAGCAGGATCAGCCAGAACCGCCGGGTGGCGATCGCCTGGCCGAGCGTCACGCCGCGCGCCGACACTGTGGTTTCGTCATGGTCTCGCGGCACCGGATCGCGCACCAGCAGCCAGAGCGCCGGCAGTCCGACCGCCAGCACCGTCGCGCCGAGCGCCAGATAGGCGTCGCGCCAGCCATGCCGGGCGATCACCACCGTCGCCAGCGCCGGCATCAGCACGCAGCCGAGACCGTTGCCGACCCCGCCGACCAGTCCCAGCATCAGGCCCCGTCGCGCGACGAACCAGCCGGAGACCAGCTTGGCATAGAGCATGGCGCTGGGGATCGACGCGGCGACGCCCAGGCAGGCGAACAGCAGCAGCGTATGCGCCAGAGCCGGACCGATGCCCGACAGCGCGCCGACGCTGGCTGCGAACAGAACGATCCCGGTCAGCGCCACCCGTCTCACCCCGAACCGGTCGGCGAGACGACCGACCAGCGGCGTGCTCAGCGCGCTCAGCACCGCCACTACCAGCAGGACCACCGAGACCTGCGCCCGTCTCCAGCCCAGATCACGCGAGATCGGCACCAGGAACAGGCCGAAGGTGGCATTCACCACCGGCGTGCCGCTGACGATGGTGGCGAGCAGGCCGCCGGCGACGATCCTGGCGCGTACGCCCTGGTCGTCGCCGGCCTGGCGGTGGCCTGCGGTCAGCGGTCCAGCACCACGCGCTCGATCGCGGTGCGGAAGCGCTTGCTGTCCGGGGTGGTGATGCTGGTGAACCAGCTCGCCAGGCGGCCGTCCCGGCCGATCACGTATTTGAAGAAGTTCCAGCGCGGCTTGCTGAGAACCCCGCCCTGTTCGGCGAGCCAGGCGAACAGCGGGTGGGTTTCCGGGCCGCGCACGTGCACCTTCTCGGTCATCGGGAAGCCGACGCCGTAATTCTTCTGGCAGAAGCCGGTGATCTCCTCCGCGCTGCCGGGTTCCTGCCTGCCGAAATCGTTGCTCGGCACGCCGATCACGACCAGGTCGCGGTCGCGATGCGACGACCAGAGCGCCTGCAGCCCTTCATATTGCGGCGTGAAGCCGCATTTCGACGCGGTGTTGACGATCAGCAGCGGCTTGCCGGCGAACTGCCCGAGATCGAGCGGGTCGCCCTGCAGGCCGGTCATGGTGAAGTCGAATGCGGTCCGCTCGGTCATCGCTGTTCTCCGACATGGTTCAGGCTCAGATAATGCTCCCGGCCCGGTGACGCAGCCGGCCCAGGCTGGTCGCGGCGCCGAGCAGGGCGGTCAGCGACGCCAGGCCGAGGCAGGCATGGTTGGCACGGGCGCCCAGCAGCGCGAACACCATCGCCACCAGCATGGCGCCGACCGTCTGGCCGAGCAGCCGGGCCACCGAGATCATGCCGCTGGCGCTGCCGGCGCGGCTGGCGGGCGCGCTGACCAGCATGGCGCGATTGTTGGGCGGCTGGAACAGGCCGAATCCCGCGCCGGACAGGGCGATGCGCCAGGCGATGTCGAGATCGCTCGGATGCGGCGGCAGCAGGAACAGGGTGAGGAATCCGGTCGCGGTGACGGCGAGGCCGAGCGAGGAGAGGATCGAAGCGGGATAGCGGTCCGAGAGCCGGCCCACCAGCGGCGCTACCGCGACGATCGCCAGCGGCCAGGGGGTGATCAGCAGGCCGGTCGCGACCGCGGAGCGCTGCAGGATGCCGGTCAGGGTGAACGGCATCGAGATGATGAAGAAGTTCGAGGCGACGAAGCCGAGGAAGCCGGTCAGCACCGAGTCGCGGAAGCCGGGCAGCGCCAGCAGGTCGAGCGGCAGCATCGGGTCGGTGCGGCCGCGCTGGCGGCGCACCAGCGCGACCAGGCAGACGATGCCGAGGGCGATCAGCCCGAGCGACGCGGCGACCCCGTCGCCATGCGCCAGACGGTCGAAGCCGACGATCAGCGCCCCGAACGCGACCGCGTTCAGCGCCGCCGAGACGCCGTCGAACTTGGCCGGGCGCGGCAGGATCTTCGGCAGAGAGGTGAGCGAGACCAGCAGCGCCACGCCGCCGAACGGCAGGTTGATCAGGAACAGCCAGGGCCAGCGCGCCACCGAGAGCACGCCGGCGGCGATGGTCGGGCCGAGCGCCACGCCGGCGGCGATCACCAGCCCGTTCAGCGCGATGCCGCGGCCGATGATGGCGCGCGGATAGATGAAGCGGACCAGGGCGGCGTTGACGCTCATGATGCAGGCGCCGCCGAAGCCCTGCAGGGCCCTGGCCAGAGAGAGCTGCAGCAGATCGGTCGAGGCGGCGCAGAGCAGCGAGGCGGCGACGAACAGCACCAGGCCGACCCGGCACATCCTGGCCGGGCCGATCTTGTCGCCGAGGGTCGCCATCGGCAGCAGGGAGATCACCGAGGCCATCTGGTAGGCGTTGATCACCCAGATCGAGGCGGACGGGCTGGTGTGGAGGTCGCGGGCGATGGTCGGCAGCGCCACGTTGGCGATGGCGTAGTCCAGCACCGACAGCAGCACCGAGAGCGCCACCGCCAGCATCGCCAGATTGCGGGCGGCGCCGTGGAGTCCGTCATGCGGGACGAGTGGCGGTGCCGGATCTGTCATCCGAGCGTTGTAGGGCCGGTTTCCCGCCAAGCCGAGACGTCGTCGCCGACCGGACCGCATGCCCGGCCCTCGTCCCGGATGCTTGCGGCGCGGCCGTCATGCCGCCATCCTGCGGCACCCCCACATCCGTGGCGTCCGATCCGTCGCTTGCGCTTCGGGCAGCCGGCCCCGCAACCGGAATACAGCGCCATGAAGATCATCGTCGGCTACGACATCGTCTACGACTGCCCGCGACCGACGCCGATGATCCTGATGCTCAGCACGCATCCGTCGCGCGATGCCGACCTTGCCACGCCGCAGCAGATCCTGTTCGACCCGCCGGTGGCCTCGGAGACCTATCTCGACGGGTTCGGCAATCGCTGCACCCGGCTGGAGGCCCCGGTGGGCCGGCTGACGATGAGCAGCCGGGTGAGCGTATCCGACACCGGATTGCCCGACATCCTGACGCCGGACGCCGAACAGCATGCGGTGACCGACCTGCCGCACGACACGCTGGTCTATCTGCTGGGCAGCCGCTACTGCGATACCGACCGCATGTCGCATCGGGCCTGGGAGTTGTTCGGCGACGGTCCGCGCGGCTGGGCGCTGGTGCAGGCGATCTGCGACTACGCGCACAACCATATCGTGTTCAACTACCAGGACGCCGATTCGACACGCTCCGCCTCGGACGGCGAGCGGGACCGGGTCGGGGTGTGCCGCGACTACGCGCATCTGGCGGTGACGTTGTGCCGCTGCATGAACATCCCGGCGCGCTACTGCACCGGCTTCCTCGGCGACATGGGCACGCCGCCGCCCTACGGGGTGATGGACTTCGCCGCCTGGTTCGAGGTCTATCTCGGCGGGGCCTGGCATACGTTCGATGCCCGCAACAACACGCCAAGGATCGGCCGGGTGCTGATCGCGCGCGGCCGCGATGCCACCGACGTGGCGATCGCGACCACCTTCGGGCCCTGCTACCTGGCCGGGTTCAGCGTCGTCGCCGACGAGGCGCCGCAGGACGCGCCGCTTGCCGCCACGCCCGAGACCAAGGCGGCCGCCGGCCCGGGCCTGTAAGCCGGCTCGCCCGCCGCCCGGCGTCGCCGCAGCAGCATCGTGTCCTGCCCCTGCAGGCGCACCGTGCCGCACCCGGCATAGCCGGCCTTCTCCGCCAGGCGGATCGAGGCGAGGTTGGCGGGTGCGATCAGGCAGACCGAGCGCGGCGCCGCGACGTGCCGGTCGAGCCAGCCGAGCGCCGCCCGCAGCGCCTCGCGCGCGTAGCCGCGCTTTCGGAAGCCCGGCGCCAGGACCCAGCCCGCTTCGGGGATTCCGGCGATCGACGGCTCGGTCTCGCGGTGGAAGTCGGCGAAACCGATCTCGCCGACATAGGCGCCGGTCTGTTTCTCGCGGATCGCCCAGTATCCATAGCCGAGCACCGGCCAGAGGCCGCGATAGCGCAGCAGCCGCCTCCAGCACGCCTCGGCGTCGGCCGGGCGGCCGCCGAGATGCAGGATCGTCTCCGGATCGGCCCAGATCGCCGCCATCGGCACGACATCGCCGGGCTGGTGCAGGTCCAGCGTCAGGCGCTCGGTCTCCAGCACGTCAATAATGCAGGTTCAGCGTAAGGCCGACCGTGCGGGGGATGTTGACCGCATATCGGCGTGTCGTCGGCAGATCGGCCGAGATCGCGGTCGGGAGATCGGTCTCGCCGATGGTGTTGAGAAGATTGCTGGCGTAGAGCGCCGCTTCCCAACCGGAGCGGGTGGTGACGCCGATCCGCAGGTTGACCAGCGTGTAGCCTTTCTTGAGGTAGTACGGGCTGGTGCGGTCGTACAGCGCATGGCTGTCGCCGGTATAGGTGACGTTGGCCAGGCCGAAGCCCGACAAGGTCGGGGTGAGGGGCTGGCTGTATTCTGCGGTCGCGGTCGCGTTCCAGTGCGGCACGTCCTGCAGCGTATCGCCGGACGAGGCGCCGGTGCCCGGGATGCCGTTGTTCAGATGCGCGTCGGTATAACCGAACCCGCCGGACAGACGAAGGCGTGGCGTCACCCGATAGGCGACCTCGAACTCGCCGCCCTTGCTGGTGGCGCTGCCGAAATTGGCGGTGATGTTGTAGCCGCATCCGAGCACGATCTGCTGCTGCACCTGCTGCCAGTCGATGTAGTACAGTGCGCCGTTGACGGTCAGCCGGTCGTCGAACCAGCCGGTCTTGGCGCCGAGCTCGTAGTTCCAGAGATGGTCGGGGTTGTATTTGACGAGCTCGGAATCCGAGAGACCGAGGCCGGCGACGTCGCCACCGCAGACCGCGGCGGGTGCGGGATTGTTGGGGCCGCCCGGCCGGTAGCCGCGCGAGGCGGCCGCATAGACCAGGTGGTCCGGATCGATCTGCCAGTTCAGGCCGTATTTCGGATTGACCCCGGTGTCGGTCGAGCTGTTGCTCACCTCGGAATGGCCGCCATTGAGCACCCCGTCGCCACTCTGGAAGAAGCGTTGGTCCACCTCGAAATAGCGCACGCCGCCGACCGCCGACACGCCGTGGCCGAGCTTGAGCGTGCCCTCGGCGAACACGGCCTCCTCCTGCAGCGTCGCCTCCCGCGCTCCGGCATAGAAAAGCTCTCCGCCGAACGGCGAGCCGAACGTGGCATCGTAACCCGGCGGATCGGCGATGACGGAATTGAGCGGCGCGTAGGTGCGATGGAAATACCCGCCGGCGACGATCTGGAACGGTCCGGGCAGCGCCGAGATCGCGCGCACCTCCTGGGTGAATTCCTTGTTGAAGTAGGTCCCGACCATGCCGACCGGGTAGACCGAGGTCTGCGGCGGACTGAAGAAATAATCGATGACCTTCGAGGTGTCCTCGTGGATCTTCACCTCGCGGTCGAAATACGACGTCGACGAGACAAGTTCGACGAACGGCAGTGTCTTGTGGATCGCGAGGTTGGCGATGCTGGAGCGTTGTTCCATGTCGTCGCGCGTGTCGCGGGTCTGGATCAGGTCGTCCAGACCGCCGGGCGGTACGTCGACCTGGAACGGTGCGCCGATACGCGAATACTGATAGAAATACGAGGGCGTGACGCTGAGCGTCGGATCGACCTCCCAGCGCAATTGTATGCGGATTCCCTTGGTGTTCTCGGTGTTGACGTTGGAGTCCTTGAGGCCGAGCGGAGCGATTTTGGTGATGTCGCCTGGATCGATCCGGTAGCGGTCGATGAAGCCGCTCTCGTAGCGCTGAAAGCCGGTGACGCGCAGCGCCAGGCTGTTCCGCACCAGCGGGATGTTGAGGGTCGCGTTGACCATGTCGTTCGGGCCGCCGCCATCGGTGACCGATCCGTCGGTCTGCAGTTTCGCCGCGAACGTCGTCGTATCGGGCTGGTGCGTCACGTAGCGGACCGTGCCGCCCATGGACGACGAGCCGTACAGCGTTCCCTGCGGGCCGCGCAAGACTTCGACCCGCTCGAGGTCGAACAGCGCCGGATCGATCGCCCCGCGGCTCGACAGCAGCGCCGCATTGCTCGATGGCTGCAGCGGAATGTCGTCGAGATAGTAGCCGACCGTGCTGGTGGTTCCGGCGGTCGAGGAGATGCCCCGGATGATCAGCTCGTTCTGACCCGGCCCGGCCGAGACCACCACCAGGCTCGGGGTCTGGCGCGCGACATCCTGGAGGCTCTGCACGTTGAGATGCAGCAGGCTCTTCTCGGACAGGACCGTCATGCTGATCGGCACATGCTGCAGCCGTTCCGAACGACGCTGTGCCGTGACCATCACCTCCTCGGTCTTCCGCGCCGAGGCGGCCGCAGACGGCGCCTGCGACGGTGCCGTCTGCGGCCTGTCCTGCGCCAGCGCGCCGCCCGAGCCGAGCAGCGACATCGCGGCCGCGCCGAGCGCGTTCAAGGAAGGCGGCGTGAGCTTTGGTGTCCTGGTCACGGCGGGTCCCCCGATCGCTCTGTCGCTCTCCAGTGCGCCACGGAACGAGACGATCTGTAAACGAAAAAATTCCTACGGAGCAGAAATCTTTTTGCCACGGCCCACGCCCGCCTTTACCCTCGTCCAGGGTGAGCCAGAGGAGCGCGGCCATGTCGCAGAGCCTGCAAATGCCGTCCCGGCGCCGGTCGCTCCGCGCGGGTGGCCTGCTGCTGGCGGCACCGTTCGCCAGTTCGGTCGCCAGCTCGGTCGCCGGATTTCCCGCGATGGCCAGCGGTGCCGGACCGGTCGCCGACCGGGACGCGATCGACCAGGCGCTCGCCAGGAGCGCAGCGTCCTGGAATCGCAACGATCTGACCGGCTTCATGGCGATCTACGAGGAGTCGCCCACGACCAGCTATCTCAAGGGTGGCACCGTCGTGCGCGGCTTCGAAGCGATCCGGTCGCTGTATGCGACACGCTTCGCCAAGGGCGCCGCCGGGATGGGGACATTGTCGACCGAAACGCTGGATTTCCGCATGCTCGGAGCGTCCTACGCCCTGTGCATCGGGCGGTTCTCGCTGCGTCCGCCGGGCGGCACCGGCACGCCGGCGAGCGGCATGTTCAGCCTCGTCTTCCATCGCGGCCCGACAGGCTGGAAGATCGTCTCGGACCACACCGGGTCCTGAGCAAGAGCGCAACCGATCGGAGCGAGACCGCTTGTCGACCAATGCCTCCCGCGCCGTTCCACCGCCGCAGCCGAAGGTCGGCGCGCTGATCCGCGCCCGGCGGCGACAGTTGCGGATGACGCTTCAGGCGCTCAGCGATGCGGCGGGCGTATCGGTCAGCCATCTTTCCGTGGTCGAGCGCAACCAGGCGACGCCCTCGCTGGGCACGCTGGCGCAGATCGCCCGTCATCTCGACGTCGGCATGGAGTATTTCATCGCCGTGCCCAGCCCGCAGACCGGGCTGACGCGCGCCGGACAGCGCGAGCGCTTCGCGGTCGACGGATCCTCGATCGTCTATGAACGCATCGCCGCCGATTTCGCCGGCAACGTGCTGTCGTCGCTGCTCCTCGACATTCCGGCCGGCTACCGATCCGAGACGGTCAGCCACGAGGGCGAGGAGATCCTGTTCGTGCTGGACGGGCACATCACCGACCGTCTCGACGACGAGGAGATGGTGCTCGGCCCCGGCGACAGCCTGCATTTCCGCGGCAACCGCCCGCATTCCTGGTCCAACGACACCGACCGCGTCGTGCGTCTGCTCTGGACCGGCACGCTGCCGCTGTTTCGCGCCCGCGCACCGGTCTCGCCGCCCGGCCCGCGCCGCCCGTCAAAGTCCTGAGTCCGGGGGCCGACCCCGGGGTCCGGCCTAATTCGCCCGCCCGAGCGAATCCAGCGAGCTCGTCGCCAGGTGATCGAGAATACGGGTCAGTGCGGCGATATTAGTCTGGTCTTCGGCGCTTTCGAGCGCGTCCTCGAGCACCTCGCGGATGTCGTCGGCATCGACGCGCTCCATCTGCCAGTTCGGATACAGGCGCTCGCGCTTTTCCTCGCTCTGGTCCAGCGAGACGATATCGTAATGGCGCGGATCGCCATGCAGGCTCGCCATCAGCTTCCGCACCTCGGCTGTCGGCCCCTCGATCCACTGGAAGAAAACGCCGCTGCCGAAAACCAGCACTCCGGTGATGCCGCAGGCGAGATTGTGGCGTTGCGACCGCTCGATGAGGCGGTCGACCTCGGCGTCGTCCACGCCATCGGCGGCACGGCTGCAATACACGAAGGTGTAAAGCGTGGGCGCGGAGGCGTCATCGTCGGGGTCGCGTGGAAAACCGGGCTCGTCGAACATGGGTTGACTCGCTTTGTCTATGCCAGGCAGGCCGTGTCACCCGGTCGCTCCCTGGCAGGTTAGCGTATTGATCTTACGTGTGTAAGGAGGCCCGGTGACCCGACAGGCTCAAACGCCGCTGATCTTTGCCGGCGCGGAAGCTGCGGGCTCGAACGATCATGCGCTAGGCCAAGGCTGGATAGGTCACGCCGGTCAGGCGCTCGCTCACCTCCCAGAGCCGGTCCTGGGCGGAGCGGTCGTTGGCCTGGGGCGAGATCCTGCCGGGGGCGGGATCGCCCTTGATTTCGAGCCAGCCGTCCGGTCCCCAATACTGTCCGCCGGCGACACCCGGCATCGTCGCGGCATAAAGGCCGGGCAGGGCACCGCGCGCCGAATCCTGGCCGAACAGGCCGACCAGCGCGTTGGCGGCCCTGGCGACGACGGCAGGCATCTCGGTGGCGGCGATGAAGCCGGTGGTGGCGATGCCGGGGTGGGCCGCGACGCTGACGAGCTTCGAGCCGGCCGCGCGGGCGCGCCGGTCGAGGGCGAGCGCGAACATCAGGTCGGCGAGCTTGGACTGACCGTAGGCCTTGCCGGCATTGTATTTGGTCTCGCCCTGCAGATCGGCGAAATCGATCGTCGCGCGACGGTGGGCGATGCTGCTGATCGCCACCACCCGCGGCGCGGAGGATTGCAGCAGTCCGGGCATCAGCAGCCCGGTCAGCGCGAACGGCCCGAGATGGTTGGTGGCGAACTGGCGCTCGAACCCGTCGACGGTGACGGCGCGCCTGGATTGCAGTCCGAGGCCGGCATTGTTCAGCAGGATGTCGATCCTGGGCAGGGCGGCGAGGGTGCGTTCGGCGAAGGCGCGGATGCTGCCGAGATCGGCCATGTCCACCACCGAGACCGTCACCCGCGACCGTGCGTGGGTTGCGGCGATGCGTGCCTGGATCGCCTCGCCGCGGACATGGTTGCGGACCGCCAGGATCACCTCGGCGCCGCGGCCCGCCAGCGCTTCCGCCGCGTCCGCGCCGATCCCGCTGCTGGCGCCGGTGACGATCGCGATCCGTCCGGACTGATCCGGGATCTGGGCAGTGGTCCAGGCCGTCATCGCATTTCTCCGTTCTCAACCCGGCATCATAGCTCCACCTGGCGGCCGATTTCGAGAAATCGGTCCCGCGGCAGGGCGAACCGGTCCGACATGCGAACGGCGTTGCGGTACTGGAACGCGAACAGCAGGCGTTCCAGCACGAACATCCTGGGCCGGGTGGCGCTTCTGACCACGTCGTCATGGGCTGCGAAGAACATGACCTTGTCCGGATCGATGTCGCAGCCCTGCGCCCGGGCGGCGTCCAGCGTCGCCAGCAGGTTGGGAATCTCGACGAAGCCGAACCTGACCTCGACATACCAGAACCCGTCCATCACCTGCCGGACGCTGACGCGCTCGGCGGCCGGCACCCGCGACCGCTCGGTGTCGAACTTCACGAACAGGGTCACCAGGCGCTCCGGCAATGCGCCGAACAGGGCGATGTGCCGGCTCATCATCGGCGGCACCGGCGTCGCGCCGCGGCTGAGGAATACCGCATGGCCGGGCACGCGCGGCAGCCGGCCTGCCTTCAGTTCGCCCAGCAGGCGCTCGCATGTCGCGGCGACCGCGCCGGACCCGGCGCGCATCAACGCAATGCCGCGATGCCAGGTGATCATGATCACGAACAGCACCAGCCCGAACAGCAACGGAACGTAGCCGCCATCGAGGATCTTGAGCAGGTTGGCGCAGAAGAAGGCGAGGTCGACGGCCAGGAACAGGCCGGCGATCGCGCCGGCGCGGAGCCTGCCCCAACCCCAGCGGTGACGCATGACGTCGTAGAGCAGGACCGTGGTCAGCAGCATGGTGGTCGAGACCGCGGTGCCGAAAGCGCCGGCCAGCTTTGCCGAGCTGCCGAAGCCGATGGTGATGGCGATGGTCGCGACCATCATGATCCAGTTCACCAGCGGCACGTAGATCTGGCCATATTCCTCGTCGGAGGTCTGGCGGATCACCAGGCCCGGCATCCAGCCGAGCTGCATCGCCTGGCGGGTGAGGGAATAGGCGCCGGTGATGATCGCCTGGCTGGCGATGATGGTGGCCACCGTGGCCAGCGCCACCAGCGGGTAGATTCCCCAGTGCGGCACCTCGGAGAAGAACGGGTTGTCGGCCAGCTTCGGGTCGCGCAGGATCTGCGCCGCCTGGCCGGCATAGTTCAGCAGCAGCCCCGGCAGCACGATGCCGGTCCAGGCGAAGCGCACCGGGCGGCGGCCGAGATGGCCCATGTCGGCATACAGCGCCTCGCCGCCGGTCAGCGCCAGAAACACGCCGCCGAGCACGACGAAGCTGCCCCAGCCGTGATGGATCAGGAATCGCGCGCCGTAGAGCGGGCTGATGGCGGCGAGCACGCCGGGGAAGCGGGCGATGGCGACGGCGCCGATCGCGCCGATCACCGCGAACCAGACCAGCATGATCGGGCCGAACAATTTGCCCAGCCGTGCGGTGCCGAGCGGCTGGGCGACGAACAGGCCGATCAGGATGGCGACCGCCAGCGGCAGCACGTAGGGTTTGAAGGCATCGGTGGCGACATTCAGGCCCTCGACCGCGCTCAGCACGGAGATGGCGGGGGTGATGATGCCGTCGCCGTAGATCAGCGCGGCGCCAAACAGGCCGGCCGCGATCAGCAGGCCGCCGCGATGCAGCAGGCCGGGCTTGCCGGACGGCCTGAGCAGCGACATCAGCGCCAGAATGCCGCCCTCGCCCTGGTTGTCGGCACGCATCACCACCAGGCAGTACTTGATGGAGATGGTGACGATCAGCGCCCAGACGATCAGCGACAGGCTGCCGAGCGCCACCTCCGGGCTGATCTTGCCGCCGGCATCGCCGACCACGGTCTGGAAGGTGTAGAGCGGGCTGGTGCCGAGATCGCCGTAGACGATGCCCAGCGCGCCCAGGCCGGGTAGGATCAGCCCTTGGTTCGATTTGCTCTGCGACACGTCAATTCTCCGCCACGGCGCCTTTGCTGCCGCCCCCTTCCTACCGTGGCAAGAGCAAAAATACGTTTTTTATCAATCTTTTATGCGGGAATCCCGGTCAGGCGGGAAAGATCCGGAGCCCGCAATGACGCGCCAGTGGATCGACGTCGCGGTCGTTGTGCAGCAAGGAATGGTGGTTCTCGATGCAGTAGGCGGCGATCAGCATGTCGATGGTGCGGCGGACGGTGATGCCACGGCCGCGCAACTGGCGATGAAGCGCCGCGGCGCGGGTGGCGATGCCGGGGCCGACCATGTCGACCACGTCGAAACGGCGCAGCGCCGCTTCGACCAGGGCGTCGGAGGCGAGGCCCAGCAGCACCTCGCACAGCACCAGGTCGCCGACCAGGAGCGGCGGCAGCCCGTCAGAGATCAGCCCGCGCAGGCAGGCGACTTCCGCGGTGTCGCGGTCGCGCAGATGGTCGATCCAGACGCTGCTATCGACGACAATCAAGCAAGCGGGCGATCAAGCGGGGGGACGATCAATCGACGAAGCGGCCGTCCCGGCTGCGTGCCAGGTCGCCCGACCAGTCCACCTTGCCGGCCAGGGCGAGAATGTCCTGCTGTTCGCGGGCGCGGATCAGCAGACGCAGGCCCTGCTCGACCGTCGCTTTCTTGCTGGTCTGGCCGGAGGCGCGCTGCGCGCCGCGCATCAGCCCGTCGTCGATGTCGATGTTGGTGCGCACCGGATCGCCTCGTGTGTATGATGAGGAAAAAATATCCACATTCGAGGGGCGTGATTCAAGCGGCTTCGGCGGCGATCGCCTCGCCGAGCGTGGTGACGATGCGGTCGATGTGCGCGCTCTCGATGATCAGCGGCGGCGACAAAGCGACGATGTCCGCGGTGGTGCGGATCAGCAGCCCGGCCTCGAAGCAGCGCTGCATGATGCGTCCGGCGCGGACTGCCGGCTTGCCCTCGAACGGGCGCAGCTCGATGCCGGCGATCAGGCCGGTATTGCGGATGTCCATCACCCCGGGGCGGTCGCGCAGGCTGTGGATCGCGTCCTGCCATTCCGGCTCGATCGCCAGCACCCTGGCGGGCAGCGCCTCGTCGCGATGGATGTCCATGGTGGCGATCGCGGCGGCGCAGGCCAGCGGATGCCCGGAATAGGTGTAGCCGTGGAACAGCTCGATGCCCGGCGGCGCGTCGTCGACCACGGCCTCGTAGATCGCGTTGCTGGCGGCGACCGCGCCCATCGGCACCGCGGCGTTGGTCAGCCCCTTGGCCATGGTGATCATGTCCGGGATCACACCGTAGCGTTCGGCCGCGAACGGCGCGCCCATGCGGCCGAACCCGGTGATCACCTCGTCGAAGATCAGCAGGATGCCGTGCTTGGTGCAGAGCGCGCGCAGGCGCTCGAGATAGCCCTTCGGCGGCACCAGGATGCCGGTGGAGCCGGCCACCGGCTCGACGATCACCGCGGCGATGCTGTCCGGCCCGTGCAGTTGCACCAGATCCTCGAGCGCGTCGGCCTTCTCGACGCCGTGTTCCGGCTGGCCCCTGGTGAACAGGTTGGCGTGCAAATGGGTGTGCGGCAGGTGGTCGACATTGCCGAGCAGCGGACCGAACTGCTTCTTGTTGGCGCCGATGCCGCCGACCGACAGGCCGCCGAAATTGATGCCGTGATAGCCGCGCTCGCGGCCGATCAGCTTGATGCGCTGCGCCTGGCCGCGGGCGCGATGATAGGCGAGCGCGATCTTCAGCGCGGTATCGGCGCTCTCGCTGCCGGAATTGGTGAAGAAGATCCTGTCCAGCCCGGCCGGCGTCAGTTGCGCGATGCGCGAGGCCGCCTCGAACATCAGCGGATGGCCCATCTGGAAGCTGGGCGCGAAATCCAGCGCCGCCGTGGTGCGCTGGATCGCCTCGGTGATCTGGCGTCGTCCATGGCCTGCATTGACGCACCAGAGTCCGGCGGTGCCGTCGAGGATCTCGCGTCCGTCCGGCGTCCAGTAGTGCATGCCCTCGGCGCGGGCCAGCATGCGCGGTGCCTGCTTGAAGGCGCGGTTGGCGGTGAACGGCATCCAGAGTGCATCGAAATCGTTGGGCGCGGCGTGGGTCATGTCCATGGGATGCTGGTCCGGTCAGGCTCTGTTGGGAAAGCAGATCGGTGCGAAGGCCGGTCTGGGAACGTAGCGCCCGTGGCCGGGCCGGGTCCGCAGCGTGTTTTCGTGCCAGACCAGGGCGCCGCCGGCGATGGTGCTGCGGGCGAGCCCGGTCACCTGCATGCCCTCATAGACGTTGTAGTCGACGCGCTGGTGATGCGTGCCGGCGGAAATGATGCGTGTGGCGTCCGGGTCCCATAGCACCAGGTCGGCGTCGGCGCCGACCGAGACGGTGCCCTTGCGCGGATGCAGGTTGAAGATCTTCGCCGTGTTGGTCGAGGTGACGGCGACGAACTCTTCCGGCGTGAGGCGTCCGCTGCGGACGCCGTGATGCCACAGCACGCTCATGCGGTCCTCGATCCCCGGCGTACCGTTGGGGATCTTGGTGAAATCGTCACGTCCGTTGGCTTTCTGCGGCGCGCAGAAGCAGCAATGGTCGGTCGCCGTGGTCTGCAACGCGCCGGAGGCGAGGCCGGCCCAGAGTGCTGCCTGGTGCGGCTTCGGACGGAACGGCGGACTCATCACGTGCGCGGCGGCGCTACCGAAATCGTCGGTGTCGTACACGCTGTCGTCGATCACCAGATGCTGCGCCAGCACCTCGCCGAACACGCGCTGACCGCTGGCGCGGGCGCGGCCGATCGCGTCGGTCGCGTCCTCGGTGGAGACGTGAACGATGTAGATCGGCGCACCGAGAAGCCCGGCGATGGTGATCACGCGCTGCGCCGCCTCGCCCTCGACGGCGGGCGGGCGGGAGAGGGCGTGCCCCTCCGGCCCGGTGACGCCGCGCTCCAGCAGGGATTTCTGCAGATGCGCGACCGCGTCCCCGTTCTCCGCATGGATGTTGCAGAGCGCGCCAAGCGACAGCGCATGGCCGATGCTCGACAGCAGCACGCCGTCATCGACCATCAGCGCGCCCTTGTAGGCCATGAAATGCTTGAAGCTGTTGACGCCATGGTCGCGCACCAGGATCGCCATCTCCTCGGCGACGGCGGACGACCAGTGGGTGACGCAGACATGGAAGCCATAGTCGCAGACCGCCTTGCGCGCCCGCTCCGACCAGGTGCGCCAGGCCTCGATCAGCGATCCGCCGGGCGCCGGAATGGCGAAATCGATGATCATGGTGGTGCCGCCGGCCACCGCCGCCTCGGTGCCGGTGCGGAAATCGTCGCTGGAGACCTCGCCCATGAAGGGCATTTCCATGTGGGTGTGCGGATCGATGCCGCCTGGCATGACCAGCAGGCCGGTCGCGTCCAGCACCTGCGTGCCGACGGGCGCCGCCAGCTCGCGTCCGATCGCGGCGATCAGGCCGTCCTGCAGCAGCAGGTCGGCGCGCAGCGCGGTCTCCGCGGTCTGGATCGTGCCGCCGGCGATCAGCAGCGGCGGGATTGCGGCGGGGTCAGGAGATGGCATCGGCGTTCGGCTCCCTGCTTCGCGTGGCAGCAGACACCGTCCGGCGGTGGCGAGGCAATGCCGCCTGCGCGGCTTCGGTTGGCACCCGCTCCTGGCCGGGCCACAGCATCGTCGCCAGACACAGCAGCGCCGCGTTCGCCGCCAGACCGACCAGGCCGGGATTGACGCCGCCGATCGGCACCGCAGCGGCATGCAGCGCGATCGCCGTCGCGTCGCCGAGCAGCAGGCCGGCGATGATCGCCGACGGCCGCACCCGGCGCAGCGCCATGATGGCGACCAGCCCCGGCAGCGCCTGGGTCACGCCGAAATAGAAGACGTTGTTGATCATCACCATCAGCCCGTGGAAGCGGGCGGCGCCGGCGATCGAGAGCAGCAGATACAGCGCCATCACCAGCTTGGCGAGACGGCGCTGCCGGTCGCCGTCCAGGCCTGGCACCAGGTTGCGCGCCACCAGAGGGCCGAGCGCCAGACAGATGCCGCTCAGCACCACCAGAGCCGACAGGGCGGCGCCGGCCATCACCAGCCCGAACGCCCAGCCCGGCAGCAGGGCGCGGGCGACGCCGACGAACACGTCGTTCGCGGATCCCGCGCCGACGGATCCCGGCGCCGGCGCCAGGCGCCGCGCGGCATAGGCGATCGCCACCAGCAGCGGAAACATCGCCATGTAGAGCGGCATCACCACCTGAGCGCGGCGCAGGGTCGAGACCGAGCGGGCGGTGAACACGGTGGCGAAGGTCTGCGGCACCAGGCAGAAGCCGACGCATTGCAGCGCGATGGTCGACATCGCGAACAGGTCGGTCCGCCAGGAGGCGGGAGACGGTGGCGGCCCGAGCGGGGCGGGGTGCGGCATGGCGGGCAGCAGGTGGCCGGCCGGAACCCCCAGGACGGCGATGGCGGCGAGGCCGGTCATCAGCGTCGCCAGCATCATCAGCAGGTCCTTCAACACCGCCACGAAGGCGGGCGCGCGTATGCCGGAGATCACCACGTAGCCGAGCGCCAGCGCGCCGGCGAGCCCGGTCAGCAGCAGCGGCGGCACCGGCCATGCGAGCGCCGCCAGCACCGTGTCGAGCCCGACGAACTGCATCACCCCCAGTGGCACCAGGAAGACGATCGCGTTGAGGGCGACGACGAGTTCGAGCGGCCGGCTGTCGAAATGGCGGCGGAACACGTCCGGCAGCGTCACCGCGCCGGTGCGGCGTCCGGCGCGCCAGATGCAGGGATAGAAAAAGTAGCCGACCGGGAAGGCGAGCAGGATGTAGCCGAGGAACCAGGCCAGGAAGCCGGTGCCGTGCGCAAGGACCCCGGCCGGGACGCCGAGGATGGTGGCGATGCTGTAGGTCTCGCCGACCGCCAGGAAGAAGAACAGCACGCTGCCGAACCTGCCGGAGGCGACGAAGAAATCCTCCGGCTTCTGATGCGCGCCGCCGCGTCCGGACAGCAGCGCCACCAGCAGCGACAGCCCGATCAGGGCGATGAAGACGATGCTCACGCGCCAGCACTCATGCGCCAGCGCTCACGTGCCGGGCTCGTCAGGCTGGTGGCGGTCATGCAGGAACCAGCACAGCGCCAGGCAGGCCGAGGTGAGCGGGATGCAGGCGAACAGCCACAGCACCGCGATCGGCAGGCCCCAGATCACCAGGGGCGAGCCGGAGAGCATCGGGATGGTCGGGACCACCGCGAGGAGCGGGATGCCCAGACCGACGCACAGGCGGACGAGCGGATTCCTCAACGAAGCGTGTGCCATGTCTGGCCCTGCATGCCGGGGGGCAGCGTGGCGGCGAACACGCCGCGCGCCACCGCCCTGGCCAGCACGTCCGCCGCGGCGGCGCCGATCCTGGCGACCAGGAATTCGCGCCGCGGGCTCGGCTGCTGCCGCCGGCCGGTGGAGAGGGCGAACACCACGTCGCCGTCGAACGGCGAATGCACCGGG
Source organism: uncultured Rhodospirillales bacterium (assembly GCA_903844135.1). Taxonomy (GTDB): domain Bacteria; phylum Pseudomonadota; class Alphaproteobacteria; order Acetobacterales; family Acetobacteraceae; genus Lichenicola. The sequence continues at coordinate 26,490 of CAIMSN010000126.1, forward strand.
CGGATCGCCCGCGACAGCCCGTCCTGCGCCATCATCGCCACGCGCTTCATCTCGTCCGGATCGAGCGTCACGTCGGTGGCGACGCAGGCGATGGTGGTGTTGGCGCGGGCGCCAGGGTTGATCTTGGCCAGGCCCCAATCCTCTCCGGCGACCAGATCGGGGCTCGGGCCGAGGCCGCCGAACTCCCGGTCCAGCTCGAACGGGCCGGACCAGAAATGCCGCCCGCCCGGCACCACGGTCGAGCCGAGACTGTTGACGGCGACGATGGCGCCGATGGTCATGCCGTCGCCGGTCACCAGGGAGGCGGAGCCGATGCCGCCCTTGAGCGCGCCGGCGCCGGCGCCGTAGCCGGCGCCCGCGGTGCCGATCGTCAGGCGACGCGACGCCGTCTCAACCGCCCTGATGCCGAGATCGTGGTAGGGCGGGTGCATGCCCCAGTTCTTGTCGCCCTGGTTGGCGAGATCGAACAGGATCGCCGCCGGAACGATCGGCGAGCGCGGCACGCCGGGAGTCGGCACCGCCTCGTAGCCACGGCCATGCGCGCCGAGCCAGGTGGCGACGCCGTCGGCGGCGGCGAGCCCGTAGACCGAGCCGCCGGACAGCACCACCGCGTCGGCCGAGCGCACCAGGTTCCAGCCATCGAGCGCATCGGTCTCGCGCGTGCCGGGTCCGCCGCCGCGCACGTCAACCGCGCACACCGCGCGCGCATCCGGCAGGATCACGGTGACGCCGCTGCGTGCGATGGGATCGTCGGCCTGGCCGACCATGAGCCCGGCCACGTCGGTGATCAGGTTGAGCGGCCCCGGTCGGCCCGGCCCGGTCGGCGGCGTCGCGGAGGCGGCCAGCACCCGACGACCGGCCAGGGCACAGCCGACTGCGGCGAATCCGGCGAGCAGCTCACGGCGGTTCATGCGGCGGCTCCTCGTGGCGGCGTCGGCCAATGGGCGATCGGACCGCGCCTGGATTCATACCAGCGAGCGAGCTGCATCGTCTGCAGGTCGGCGAAGCGGCGCGTGACGATCTGCAGCCCGATCGGGGTGCCGCCGGTCGAGAACCCGCAATTCAGCGACAGCGCCGGCTGCTCCGACATGTTCCACGGCAGCGTGTAGCCGATATGTTCGAACGGGCGCAGCGGATCGTTCAAGGGCGAGGCCCATTCGGCCGGGAAACTCAGGTTCGGGGTGACCGGCGACAGCACCACGTCCACGGTCTCGAACAGGGCGGCGCAGCTCCGGCGCAGGTCGAAGGTGCGGCCGAAGCCAGTCACCGCGTCCGGCCCGGAGACGGCGGCGCCTTTTTCCGCCCATTCCAGGATATAGGGCAGCACCTTGTCGCGGCGCTCGGCCGGGAGCGCGCCGATGTCCGCCCAGGCGCGCGCGCGCCAGTAGACGTCGATCCCGTCGAGCATCTCGCGCGTCATCACCGGCGGCGCCGTGACGATCTCCGCGCCGGCGTCGGCGAACACGGCCGCCGCGGCGGCGACCGCGTCGGCGATCTCCGGGTCGAGCGCCATGCCGCAGCCGGCGTCCAGCATCAGCCCGATCCGCAGCCCGCGCACGCCGTCCAGCGGGCGCATCCAGTCGATCGTCGCGGGCGGCAGGCTGGTCGCGTCGCGCTGGTCCGGCAACGCCAGCACCGCCATCAGCCGTGCGGCGTCGTCGACCGTGCGGGTCATCGGGCCGGCGCAGCGGCCGGTATAATAAGGATCGATCGGGATCCTGCCGAGCGTCGGCTTGAAGCCGACCAGCCCGCACCAGGCCGCAGGCAGCCGCACCGAGCCGCCGATGTCGGTGCCGACATGCAGCGGCCCGTAGCCGGCCGCCGCCGCCGAGGCCGCCCCGGCGCTCGATCCGCCGGGATTGTTGGCGAGATTCCAGGGATTGCGCGCCAGCGCGTGGAAGCTCGACAGGCCCGACGACAGCATGCCGAAATCCGGCGTCGTGGTCTTGGCGAACAGGATCGCGCCGGCCTCGCGCAGCCTGGCGGCTGGCGGCGCGTCGGCGTCGGCCGGGGTCATGTCGGACGCGGCGGTGCCGACCGGGGTCGGCACGCCCCTGGTGGCGATCAGCTCCTTGACCGTGACCGGCACGCCGTCGATCGGGCTGAGCGGCGTCCGGTCGCGCCAGCGCCGTGCCGACGACATGGCCGCCTCGCGCGCCCACGCCGGGTCGTAGGCGTAGAGCGCGTGGAGATGCGGCTCCCAGTCGGCGATGTGCGCGATCAGCGCGTCCACCACCTCCACCGGGCCGAAACGCCCGGTGCGATAGCCGTCCGCCAGGGCGCCGGCATCGAGCGTCATCAGCGGATCCATCTCAGAAATTCACCGTCGCCCTGACGCCCCAGGTCGCCGGCAATCCGGCCAAAGCGATGTCGTCGCCGGTGACGAAATAGTTGGTGGTCACGTCGTAGCCCTTGTTCAGGATGTTCTGGCCGAAGGCGGCGATGGTCCAGCGGCCGCTCTTCGGCGAGAAGCTGACGTTGGCGTTGACCAGCGTGTAGCCGGCGACGTTGAACAATTTGCCGAACAGCGAATTGTACGTCGAGCGCAGGCTGTAATCCATCCCGGTCTGCAGGTCGTAACGTCCGAGATCGAAGGTGTAGGTGGCCGAACCGTTCAGGGTGAGCTTCGGCGCCGGCAGGCTGTCGCCTTTGCGATCGGCGTAGATGCCGACGAACTGGCCGTTGACCCGCACCGCGGAGAGCACCGACTGGAACTCGTCGAACTGCCCGGTGGCCCAGCCGCCGGACTGGGTCAGCTTGAGATGCGGGATCGGCGTCCAGTCCGCCTCGAGTTCGCCGCCGTACAGATGCGATTTCGGCGCGTTCAGGATGGCGCCGACCAGCCCGGTGAGCGGGTTCACCACCGCCGACTGGATCTGCTCGTCGTGATAGTCGTAGTAGAACGCGGACAGGTTCAGCCGCAGATGCTCGCGCGGGAATTCGGCCTTGTTGCCGATCTCGTAGGCCCAGACCTTCTCCGGCGCGAACGGCGACGTCGAGACCTGCGCCGAGGCGGAGTTGTAGGTGGTGAAGCCGCCGGATTTGACGCCGCGGCTGACCGAGGCATAGAGCATGTCGTTGGCGAACGGCACGTATTGCAGCTCGGCCTTTCCGGACGGCTCGGTGAACGAGGTGCTGCGGTGCGCCAGCGTGGTGACGCCGGTCTGCACCGCGCTGTCGGCATACGCGGCGCGGAAATTGTTGAGGTCGCGCACCTCGTTCTCGATGCGCAGGCCGCCGGTGGCGGTGAGACCATGGGCGATCTGGTAGCTCGCCTGGCCGAATCCGCTGATGGTGTTGACGGTCTGCGAGTACTGCACCGTGCGATCGAAATGATAGACGTTCTGGAAACCGGAATCGTAGGTGTCGGCCAGGTATTGGTTGGCGTAGTAGATGCCGGCGACCCATTTGAAGCGGCCGGCATCGCGCGAGGTGAGGCGCAGCTCGTTGGCGAGCACGTTGGCGCGCGAATTGAAATAGACGTCGGCGATGCTCAGGCTGGAGGCGTCGAAATTGTCGTACTCGCGGCGCTGCATGTAGTCGTAGCTCAGCAGGTCGGTCAGGGTGGCGAAGTTCAGCGTTTGGTCGGCGCGCAGGCTGGCGCCGCCGGTATCGATGTGGCTGAACGGCTTCTCCTTCGGATCGATGCCGATCAGCCGCGCGAATTGCGGCGATGTGCCCCAGGCGGTGGCGTAGCGGTCGGTGTCGAGCGGGAATACCGGCTGGCCGGCGCCGAGATAGGTCGGCAGCGAGGTGAGCGGCGCATACAGATGCAGGCCGGCGGCATCCGAGCGGTCGTGGCTGCCATGCAGGTTG
>CAIMSN010000127.1 GCA_903844135.1 uncultured Rhodospirillales bacterium
GACCGGGTCAGCGCCCTGCCGAGCGAATACCCGCACTGGATGATGGAGCGTCAGGTCGTGCGCGCCACGCAGTTGGCCGAGGTTCGCGCCGCCCGTCCCACGGCGCGGTAGGGCCCGGGGGCGGGTTCAGGGCGGCGGGCCGGGACCACCGGCCGACATGCTCGTCGCCGGCGCCGGCCGGTCGGTGGCGGCGCTGCCGAGCGAGGCGGCGATGATGCCGCCGATCGCCAGCCAGCGCAGCGTCGAGAGATGCTCGCCGAGCAGCGCCAGCCCGATCAGGGCGGCGATCGCGGGCTCCAGCGACATCAGGATCGAGAAGCCGCGCATGCTCATGCGCTGCATCACGAACATCTCGATCGAATAGGGCACCGCGCTCGACAGCAGCGCCATGCCGAGCGCCGCCGGCAGCAGCCAGTGACGCATCGCCTCGCCGGTCGTCAGCAGCGGCAGCGCGGGCAGGGCGACCGGCAGGGTGACGATCGCGGCGACGCTCATGCCGAGGGCGGTGGCGGTGATTCCGGAGACATGGCGGCCGAGTCTGCGCCCGACCAGGATATAGAGCGCCCAGGCGCCGCCGGCGGCGATCGCCAGCAGCACGCCGACAGGATCGAGCCGGTGTGCCGTCTGCCAGGGCTGCAGCAGCAGGACCAGACCGGCGACCGCGAGTGCCACCCAGAGCAGATCCAGCGCCCGCCTGGAACCGATCAGCGCCAGTCCCAGCGGCCCGGTGAACTCGATCGCGACGACGATGCCGAGCGGCAGCCGCGACAGCGCGAGGTAGAACACCACGTTCATCACGCCCAGCGTGACGCCGTAGGCCAGGATAACCCCGGCCGCCCGTCGCGACGGCATCCTGAACCGGTCGTGACGCACCAGGAGTGCGACGAGCAGCAGGATCGCGCTGGCCAGCAGCACCCGCAGGCCGGCCGTGCCGGCGGCGCCCAGCGCCGGAAACAGGATCTTCGCCAGGCTGGCGCCGACCTGCACCGACACCATGCCGATCAGCAGCGCGCCGAGATTGGCGGCCTGATACCGGCCGTCGCGATAGCCGGTCCCGGCCCGCCCGGCCGAGACCGTCGTCGCCATGGTCGGGCTAGCTGCCGCCGAAGCCGAGGAAGCCGACATCCGGCTTCGGCGTGCCGCCATCGGCGGCGTATTGCCGGTTCTGCTTCGCCGGAATCCGCTTGGCCGCCAGCTTGTCGGCGCGGCTGATCTTGACCCGGCTCGCCTTGACCGACTTGCCCGACGCCGTGGTGCCTGCGCCTGGGCCGTCGCCGGCATCGGCGACCGAGGCGACCGGGGCGCCCTGCTCGTTGTTGCGCATCGACAGCAGCAGGAAGGTGAGGTCGTTGCGGTTCAGGTCGATCGCCATGTCCAGCGGGCTCTGGCCGAGCACGTTCTTGCCGTTCAGGTCGGCGCCGCGTCCGAGCGCCTCCTTGGCGGAGGTGATGTCGCCGCGGTTGATGGCGTCGAACAGCGCTGCCGTCGGCTCCATGTCGATGCTGGCATGGCCGGAGGTCGCGGTGGCCTCGTCGGTGACGGCGCCCGGGATCGCCGGCGGCGGCGCGGCGGCCTTGGCGTCGGCCTTGGCCTGGGCCTTCTGCGCCGCGTCCGCGGCCTCGCGATCGTCGTCGGGGCCGGAGCCGCCGCCGCCGCTGTTGCCCATGCTGAACTGCGCCATCGCCGCATGCGTCGGCAGCAGCGCCGGAGCGGCGCCGAGCAGCAGGACGGTCATGGCGATACGCAGGCGGGTGCGCAAAGTGCTGGGTGAATCCATATCGAGTCTCGGTCCGCTCATCGTGCGCAAAATCTCAGGCCGGGTTGAGCCAGGCGATCCCGGCCGTCAGCCAGGTCGCGTAGCACACCCAGGCGAGATATGGCGCCATCAAAAGACTGGCGGTGCGATCGACGCGGCGGAAATCGCGCAGCATCAGCGTCACCAGCAGGCAGAGGAACAGCATGATCGCGGTCGCCGCCTGGGTCTTGTGCAGGCCGAAGAAGGTGGGCGTCCAGAGCGCGTTGACGAAAAGCTGCCAGCCCCAGAGCTGCAGCGAGCGATGCCGCGGCGGCCGCCGGTCGGAGCGCCAGACCCGCCAGGCGGCGACCGCCATCGCCAGATAGAGCGGCACCCAGACCAGCGGGAACACCCAGCGCGGCGGGTTGCCCGGCGGCTGCCGCAGGCTCTGATACCAGCCCTGCATCGCCGGCCGGGTGATCAGCGCCGCCAGCCCGGCCACCGACAGGCACAGCACCAGGAAGCCGATCAGGACCAGGATCGGGTGCGGCAGGCTCCGGCGGGGCATTCTGGACGAGGTCTGGAAGGCACGGTCTCCCGGTGCGGCGCCGGGCGACTGCAACAGAGCGGGGCGGGTTCCGCAAGGGGTCGCGGCGCCGGAATCCCGGTCACGGCCGCGCCCGTCCTTCGCGATACCAGCCCAGCAGCAGCAGCAGCAGGGCCAGCGGCAGCACCAGCCAGGCCGGCAGCAGGCTCCTCGCCCGCTCCCCGGTGACGACATGCGCGCCATGCCGCTTGAGCCCGATCCAGCCGGCGCCCGACGCCGCCTCGTGCGCACCGACCAGGCGCAGCGACGGCACCCTGGCCGCCACCGCGTCCGGCGCCGGATCGTCGCCCAGCCAGCCGACGCTGCCGCCGGTGCGCCGGACCAGAGGCGCAAGCACGCTCGCGGTGGCCCGCAGATCGGACAATTCCAGCGGATCGCCCGGGCGCGCCGCGGCGAAGGCGTGCTCGCCGCCGACGCTCGCCTGCCAGATCCCGGGCGCCGCCGCCGGCATGCTGCCGGACGCGCTGCCGTCCGGTCGCATCGACAGCGCCAGCGTGCTCCTGGCGCCGTCGGGCGCGGTCACCACCGCGCTCGAGGCTGGCTGGCCGGCGACCGAATGACGCGTCACCGTCAGCGTGCCGTCGCTCAGTCCGGCGCTCAGCCGCTCCTCCTCGAGTTCCGGCTCCTTCATCAGCCAGTGCGCCAGACGGCGCAGCAGCTCCGCCTGCGGGCCGCCGCCATCCTCTGCCCGCGACCAGAGCCAGAGCTGGTCCGACAGCAGCATCGCCACCCTGCCGTCGCCGACCCGGTCCAGGACCAGCAGCGGGCTGTGGTTCGGACCGTCGAGCAGCACCTGCGCGGACGGATCGAGCCGGGACGGATCGGCGGCCAGCGCGCGATACCAGTCGCCCCAGCCTCTGTCCGCGCTCTTTTCCGGCCGTGTCTCGCCCGGGTTCGTCTGACCCGGCGGCATCTGCGGCAGGCCGGCGGTCACCGGGTGGCGACGGCCGAGCGCGGTCGGCATCGGCTGGTAGCGCTGCTCGACCAGCCCGCCCTCCTCCGGCACCCGCACCGGCAGCACCTCGCCGAGCGGCGTGTCCTGCAGCGTGCCCGGGCCGATGAATTCCGGCCCGGCGGTCACCAGCAGGCCGCCGCCGCCACGCACGAAATCGGCGATGTTGCGCAGATAGGACATCGGCAGGATGCCGCGATTCTCGAACCCGTCCAGGATGATCAGGTCGAACTGGTCGATCTTCTCCAGGAACAGCTCGCGGATCGGGAAGGCGATCAGCGCCAGGTCGTTCAGCGGGGTGGAGTCGTCCTTGTCCGGCGGACGCAGGATGGTGAAATGCACCAGATCGACCGCCGGATCGGCCTTGAGCAGCCGGCGCCAGACGCGCTCGCCCTGGTTCGGGGTCCCGGACACCAGCAGCACCTTCAGCCGGTCGCGCACCCCGTCGATCTGCACGATCTGCTGGTTGTTCTCGGTCGAGACCTCGCCCGGCAGGGTCGTGGCGGTGAGCGACAGCAGCATCGGCCCCGGACGCGTCACCGGCACGGTGATGTCCTGCGGCGTGCCGACCGCCACCCTGCGGGTCAGCGGCGGATCGCCGTCGCGACGCAAGGTCAGGGTGGTCAGGGTCGCCGGGGTCGTCTCGCCTCGTCCGGCCGGCGCCGGTCCCAGATCGTCGACCTGCACGCGCAGGGTCGCGTTCTGGCCGACGATGGCGAACGGCGGCGCCTGCAGGATCCGCAGGCGACGGTCGGTCTGCTCGCCGGCGGCCGGGATCAGCACATGCAGCGGCACGTCCGGATTGCCCGGCGGGAATGCCGGCGCCGGTGTGCCGGGCGCCGGCGCCGGCGGCACGTCGTGGGCCTGTCCGTCCGTCACCGCGATCACCGCGGCGATCCTGCCGCCGCCTTCCGAGGCCGGCACCGATGCGGCCGCATGCTCGATCGCGCCGATCAGCCGGGTGCCGCCGCCCGCCTCCTGGTCCTGCGACACCGGCACCGTCTGCACGCCGATCCCCGGCAGCGCCGCGGCTTCCTGCCGGATCCGCGCCACCGCTTCGTCGGCGATCGCCTGGCGCCGTCCCACCTGCATCGAGCCGGTACGGTCGACCAGCAGCAGCAGGGTCTGCGGCAGTTCGCGCCAATCCTGGCGGAGCAGGATCGGCCCGCTCAGCCAGGCCAGCAGCAGGCCCAGCCCGAGCCCGCGCCACACCGCGCCGGAGGCGCGGCGCAGCAGCGCCAGCACGATCGACGCCAGGCACAGCCCGGCCAGCGACCAGAGCAGCCAGGCCGGCAGCAGCGGCGCGAAATCCAGCGACAGGCGCCTCATGGCGGCTGCCCCGGGTCGGAGCCGTCGCCGCCGCTCTCATCGCCCAGGCCACTTCCCTGGCCACTTCCCTGGCCACTCCCCTGGCCCAGCCGCTTGAGCAGCGCCGGCACGTGCACCTGGTCGGTCTTGTAGTTGCCGGTGAGGGCGTAGATCACCGCATTCACCCCGAACCGGTAGGCGGCGATGCGCTGCTCCTCGCCGCCGGGGATGGTGGCGTACGGGTTCTGCCCGGACGGATCGACCGCCCAGGCGGCCGCCCAGTCGTTGGCGCCCAGGATCACCGGGCTGACCCCGTCATTGCCGGCATCCTCCGCCCCCGCCACCCAGACCGGCGCGCCGGCGTAGCGGCCGGGCATGCCATGCAGGAGGTAGAATGTGCGCGACAGCACGTGGTTCGGCGCGGCGACGGCGAGCGCCGGAAGCTCCAGCCCGCCTGTCGCCAGCCGCAGCGCCTGGCTCGTCCCCGGCACCACCGGCACATAGCCGTCGCCCGCTCCGCCTGCCGCCGCGCCCTGCGTGTCGATCAGCAGGATGCCGCCATGGCTCATGTAGCCGTTCAGCGCTGCGGTCCATGCCGGCGACGGGGCCGCGGTGACGCTGGCCGGCGTCACCGGCCAGTACAGCAGCGGATAGAAGGCGAGGTCGTCGCGACCCGGCAACACCCCGTCCGGCTCGCCGAGCTTGGCCGAGGTGCGGGCATTGGCGTAATGCGACAGCCCTTCCAGCCCCTCCTTCGAGATCTGGTCGGTGGCCGGATCGCCGGTGACCACATAGGCCAGCCTGGTCTCGAGCGCACCGCCCGGAACCTGAGCAGGACCCTGGGCCGAGGCGGCCAGCGGGGCGACGAGAACCGCCAGCACAACCGGAACCAGCGCCAGCGCCGCCATGCCAGCGCCACGCCTGGCGCGTCGTCCGGGCAGCCGGATCAGGCCGCGCAGCGCGAGTGTGGCGATCAGGTCCGCGACCAGCAGCACCAGGCAGGCCGCCAGCAGCGACGGGCCGAGCGGCCGCTCGCCGGCATCGCCGGCGAGGTCGCGCAGCGTACCGACCGGCGCCTCCGGCGTCAGCGCCGGCAGGGCATCGGCGATGTTGAGCGCACGGCGGCTGGCGAGCGGTCCGTACAGCCCGGCCGGATGCGTGCTCGAGGCGGGCGTCGTGCCGAACAGGTCCGACCGCAGCCCTTGCGCGGATGGTGGCGGCGGACCGAGCTGGCCGTCGCCCGACAGGGTCTGCGCCGGAGCCAGGACCGCGCCGTCGCCCGGCGTGGCCAGCCCGGCGGACCGCTGCACCAGCCGCTGCAGCATCTGCGGGAACAGGCCCGACAGCGGCAGGTTCGACCAGTCGGCGGTGCTGGTGACGTGGAACAGCACCAGTTGGCCGTCTCCCAGCGGGGCATGGGTCACCAGCGGCGTGCCGTCCGCGAGCCTCGCCCAGACCTTGTCGCCGAGATCGGCGGACGGTTCGGCCAGCACCTGTCGCGAGACGGTGACTTCCGCGGGGATCTCCAGCCCGGCGAACGGCGATCCGGCGGGAAACGGCGACGGATGCTCGGGATGGCCCCAGGACATCGCGCCGCCGAGCTGCCGCGCGCCGCCGAGCAGTCTGGTCGGAAGCAGCGATACGCCGCCCGGCGCGGTCGCCGCGTGGCCGGTCCGGTCCGGGCTGTCCCCGGTGCCGCCGGTGGCGGCAGCGCCTGGGTCCGCGGCGGCGCCCAGGTTCGCGGCGTCTCCGGCGCTGTCCGACGCCAGTCTCGGTCCGGCGAAGCGGATCAGCATGCCGCCCTGTCTTACCCAGCCTGCGACCCGGTCGCGCGACGCCTGGCTGCCCAGCGTGCCGTCCGGCGCCACCAGCACCGAGAGCTGCCGTCCGAGCAGGGCGTCCAGCGTGCCCTCGCGCAGCTCGGTGGTCGGGGACAGCGCCCGTCGCAGATAGAACAGCGCGCCGAGCAGCGGCGTGTCCGCGCCCGCCTGGGTCAGCAATCCGACCGGCCGGCGGCGATCGCCCTCGTCCAGCAGCCTGACCGCGCCGGCGCCGGCCACCTGGTCGACCACCAGCCGGGAGAGCTGGTTCCGAAGCTCGGCCGGCAGCGTCAGGCTGGCGACGGCCCGGGACCCGCCGGCGGGAACCAGCGCCGAGGCGCGGGCCAGCACGCCGCCGGACAGCGTCTCGCCGCGCACCACCAGGCGGCGGGCCGCCCGGCCCGGTAACACCATGAGCGGAACGTCGAGCCCGTGCGCGGAGACCGAGGGAGCGCCCGGGACAGCGATCGTCGGCTCGGCGCCGAGTTGCGTGACCGGGCCGGTCGCGCGCAGCGCAGCGGCGAACGCCGCATCCCCGGCAGAGGCGAGCCCGTCCGCCAGATAGAGCACGCTGCCCTGCATCCGCGCGCTGCGCAGCGCGCGCGCGGCGCCGCCGCGATCGGTCGGCCAGGCGCGCGGCGTCGCCCCCTCCAGCCTGGCGCGGATCTCCGACGCAGGCATCGCCGCCGAGAGCGCGGGTGCGACACCCGACCGGTCCGGCGCGGTGCGCAGCAGCCTCACCATCCGTCCGGCCCGCGCCGCCCGGTCGAGCGCGTCGCCGGCGGCGGCCAGCCTGGCCGGCCAGTCCGGCGCCGCCGCCCAGCCATCGTCGATGGCCAGCAGCAGCGGGCCGGTCTGCGCGGCGGCGTCCGGCGCCCGTCCGACCAGCACCGGCTGCGCCAGTCCGGTCACCAGCAGGGTCGCGGCGAGGATTCGGAGCACGAGCAGCCAGGGCGGCACCCGTCTCGCCTCGCGCAGCCTGGCGACGAGCCCATCCAGCAGCCGGATCGCCGGGAACGGCTGCACCAGCGGGCTTGGCGGCAGGGCGCGCAGCAGCCACCACAGCAGCGGCAGCGCCGCCAGGCCGAGCAGCAGGAACGGAGCGGCGAAGATCATCCGGCCGCGCTCATCCCCGGCCGGCGTGGCGCCAGCGCCTGGTGCAGCGCCAGCAGCAGCGTCTCGGCGGGCCGGTCGGTGCGATGGAACAGCAGCCCGGCACCGACGCCGGCGCAGAGCGACGCGAGACCGGACCGGTGCGCGGCGATCGCCTCCGCATACAGGTCGCGTATGTCGCCCGCCTGCGCGACCAGAAGCGGTGCCTCGCCCTCGACGCCCTCGAACCGGATGCGGCCGTCATAGGGCAGGGTCAGCTCGGCCGGGTCGAGCACCTGCACCAGCAGAGGCGTCACCGGGATCGCCGCCAGCCCGGCCAGCATCGCCCGGATCTCCGGCAGCGGAGACAGGAAATCGCCGATCAGCACCAGCCTGGCATGGCGCGGCAGGTCGGCATGCAGGGGGAGGGACGATCCCTGCCTGGCGGCATCGCCGGCCAGGCGCAGCGCCAGGCGCTCCGCCGCCTGTCGTCCGGCGAAGCGTTCGCGTCCGCCGGAGCCGTCGAGCAGGGCCAGATGCTCGCCGCCGCGCAGCAGCAGCAGCGACAGCGCCAGCAGCACCAGCTCGGCGCGGTCGCCCTTTTCCGGCAGCGAAGCGGCCGAGCGCCACCGCATGCTGGGCGAGTGGTCGCGCCATAGACAGACGGTCTGCGCCGCCTCCCATTCCGTCTCGCGCACGAACAGCCTGCTGCCGCGCGCGGATTGCCGCCAGTCGATCCGCGCCGTCGATTCGCCCGGCGTCAGCGGCCGGTACTGCCAGAAGCTGTCGCCGCTGCCGGCCCGGAGCCTGCCATGCACGCCCGCGGCCACGGTGGCGGCAATCCGCTCGGCATCCGCCAGCAGCGCCGGGAGACGCGCGGCGAGCGCCTCGGCCGCGATCCTGGAGGTGGTCCGATCGCCGGCCGGCGCGGCGCGGCGCACGGCGGCGCGGAGCGTGGTCCCGACACCGGTTCCGAACACCATCCCGATCCTGGCCGCCATGCCGCGGTCCGGTCGTGCCCCGGGAGCGCTCACCCGAGCCGTCGGACCAGCCCGTCGATCAACTGCGAGAGCTGGATGCCTTCCGCCCTGGCGGCGAAGCTCAGCGCCATGCGGTGGCGCAGCACCGGCTGCGCCAGCGCCGCCACGTCGTCCAGGCTCGGCGACAGGCGTCCGTCCAGCAGCGCCCTGGCGCGCGTCGCCAGCATCAGCGCCTGCGCCGCGCGAGGACCCGGCCCCCAGGCCAGCGATCGACGCACCGTCTCGTCCGCGGCGGTTTCCGGTCTGGCGCCTCGGACCAGCGCCAGGATCGCGTCGACGATGGTCTCGCCGATCGGCAGCCGCCGGACCAGCGCCTGCGCCGCCAGCAACTCGCCCTCGGCCAGCACCGGCGCGGCGCCCGCGCGCGGCCCGCCGGTGGTGGCCAGCAGCATGGTCCGCTCCGCCGCCTGGTCGGGGTAGGTCAGGTCGATCTGCAGCAGGAACCGGTCGAGCTGCGCCTCGGGCAGCGGGTAGGTGCCTTCCTGCTCGATCGGGTTCTGCGTCGCCAGCACGTGGAACGGCGACGGCAGCGCCTGATCGAGGCCGGCGACCGCCACCTTGTGCTCCTGCATCGCCTGCAGCAGTGCCGACTGGGTGCGCGGGCTGGCGCGGTTGATCTCGTCCGCCATCAGCAACTGGCAGAACACCGGCCCGCGCACGAAGCGGAAGCCGCGCCGTCCGGACGGATCCTCCTCCAGGATCTCGGAGCCGGTGATGTCGGCCGGCATCAGGTCGGGGGTGAACTGGACCCGCCTGGATTGCAGGCCCAGCACGGTCCCCAGCGTCTCGACCAGCAGCGTCTTGCCGAGCCCTGGCGCACCGACCAGCAGCGCGTGGCCGCCGGACAGGATCGCGGTCAGGACCTCGTCCACCACCTGGTCCTGGCCGAAGATCACCCGGCCGATGCCGGTTTTGACCAGGGCCAGCCGGGTCGCGAGCGAGTCCGCCGCCTCCACCGGGTCGGTCCCGGTCTCGTCCAGCGTCAATCCAACCGGTCCTGTCATCCTGCCTCGCTCTCGCCCGGCGGGCGCCCCCGGGCGGTGCCCCGGTGCAGTGCCCCCGGAAGTGCCTCCGGGAGTGCCTGTGGGGGGCAATCTGCCATGTCCGGGGGTTTCATCAAGCCGGTGCGGCTCCCTATATCGGAGTGATGACACAGCACGTCACCCCGCATCAGGGTCTGTCGCCGCCGGGGCTCCCGGCCGGTGCGGCCCCGCGATCGGCGGTCTGGCTGAAGGAGCCCGCACCCGTGGAGCAAGATCGCTTCCCCAGCCTGGCTCCGGAGCAACGGTGCGCGGCGGCGCCGCCGCCGCCGAAACCCCGGCCCGGACCGGCGCAGCGCGATTGCGGCAAGCTGCCGTTCCTGATTCAGCGCGACGGGAGCTGGCTGTATCAGGGCACCCTGATCAAGCGGAAGCCGATGGTCTGCCTGTTCGCCAGCGTGCTGCGCCGCGACCCGGCCGGACGCTACCGGCTGGAAACCCCGGTCGAGCGCGGCGAGATCGAGGTCGAGGACGTGCCGTTCGTCGCGGTCGAGCTCGAATGGCGCGGCACCGGCCGCGGCCAGGTGCTGGCGTTCCGTACCAACGTCGATCAGATCGTCTGCGCCGGGCCGGACAATCCCCTTGTGGTCGATTGGGACTGCGCGCGGAGCGGCGGCGACTGCGCGGCGATCCCCTACCTCACCGTTCGCCCCGGCGACGGCGCGCATCCGATCCAGGCCAGGGTGGCGAGGGCGGTGTATTACGAGCTGGCGGCATTGGCGGTCGAAGGCACCCGCCACGGTCAGCGCTGCCTGGGCGTCTGGAGCCAGAACAGGTTCTTCCCGATCGGCCCGGTCCCGGAGGCGTGCGCGGACCACCCGGAATGATGCCCAGACCGATGGCCGGACCGATGGCCGACCCGGTGGCGCGGCTCGGCGTCGACACGGCGCTGGGGGCGATCTGGTCGACCCTGCCCGACGCAAGGCTTGTCGGTGGCGTGGTGCGCGACCTGCTGTCCGGCCGGCCCGTCTCCGATATCGACCTGGCCACCCCTGAGCCGCCGGAGACGGTGCTGACGCGGCTGCGCGCGGCAGGGGTCCGCGTCGTCCCAACCGGTCTCGCGCACGGCACCGTCACCGCGGTGATCGATGGTCGTCCGTTCGAGATCACCACGCTGCGCCAGGATGTCGAGACCGACGGGCGCCACGCGACGGTGGCCTGGACCGACGACTGGCGCAGCGACGCGGCGCGGCGCGATTTCACCATCAACGCCATGTCGCTGTCGCACGACGGCACGCTGCATGATTTCTTCGACGGCCGGTCCGATCTCGCGGCCGGGCGGGTCCGCTTCGTCGGCGATCCGCTGCGCAGGATCGACGAGGACGGGCTACGCATCCTGCGCTTCTTCCGCTTCCAGGCCCGGTATGGCGGCGGCGCGCCGGACGCGCTGGCGCTGTCGGCGATCGCCGCGCGCCTGTCCCGTCTGGCGCCGCTGTCGGCCGAACGCATCTGGTCCGAGCTGGAGCGGCTGCTTGCCGGGCCGTCGCCGTCGCCGATCCTGCGTCTGATGCAACGCACCGGCGTTCTGGAGGCGATCCTTCCCGGCGCCGATCCGGCGCCGATCGAAGCGCTGGAACAGGCCGGCGCGCCGCCCGACGCGCTGCTCCGGCTGGCGGCGCTGATCGGCCGCGACGCGGATCAGGTCGCGCGCCGGCTCAAACTCTCGAACGCGGACGCCGACCGTCTGCGCCTGCTGCTGGCCGGCCCGGTGCCGCATCCGGCGCAGGACGACGACCAGCTTCGCCGCCTGCTCGCCGACCAGCCGGCTTCGGTTCTGATCGACCGCACCTGGCTCTCCGGCGCCGGGGATGCGATCCGCGCGCGGCTCGCCGGTCTGGAGCGGCCGGTGTTTCCGCTGGCCGGCCGCGACGCGGTGGCCGCGGGCATACCGCCGGGACCTGCCGTCGGCAGCGCGCTGGAGGCGGTGCGGGCGTGGTGGATGCAGGGCGGCTGCCGCGCCGATCGCGCGGCGTGCCTGGCGCGGCTGCCGCGCGTCTGAGTGCTGGCTGGCCGGCACGCCTGACTGCTGGCTGGCCGGCACGCCTGAAAGTTGGCTGGCCGGCACGCCGCTTCCGCGGTGTCGGACAGCCGGGTTTGTGATCGAACGTGGCCGCTGGTAAAGCGCGCCGATGGATAGGGCGCCGCACCAGGCCGGGACTCGCAGGGACCGGAATCCGTCGTCCAGCGGATCGCTGCTGCGGCGGCTGTGGCGCGACGACATCCGTCATCACCGGTCGCGCCTGACCTCGGTGCTGGTGCTGACGATCCTGATGGCGACGCTGAATGCCGCCTATCCGCTGGTGATCCAGCGGGCCATCGACATGTTCACCGCGCACGATCCGCGCATCCTCTACCAGGTGCCGGCTCTGGTGGTGATCATCACCGCCTCGAAGGCGGCCGCGCAGTACGGCCAGACGCTGGCGGTGCAGGGCCTGGTGCTGGTGGTGATCCGCGGCTTGCAGGGCCGCATGTTCAGCCACCTGATCGACGCCGACATCGCGCGTATCGAGCGCGAGGCGCCGGCGCAGCTCTCCGCCCGCTTCACCACCGATGCGGTCACCATCCGCGAGGCGATGATCCGCGCCGTGAACGCGCTGGGCGACAGCGTCACCGTGGTCGGGCTGGTGGTATCGATGATCTACATGGACTGGGAGCTGAGCCTGGTCGCGGCGTTCCTGTATCCGATCGCCGCGGTGCCGATCCAGCGCATCGGCAAGCGCGTCCGCCGCGCCTCCGGCGGCATGCAGGAGCAGATCGGCGAGACCGCGACCCTGCTCAACGAGAGCTTCGCGCAGGCGCGCAGCGTGCGGGTCTATCGCCTGGAGACGGCGGAGATCGACCGCGCCAATCGTTCGTTCGACCTGCTGCATCACAGCCTGCTGCGGATCACGCGCGGCCGTGCCGGCGTCGATCCGGTGCTGGAAGTGCTGGGCGGCTCTGCGGTGGCCGCGGTGCTGGGCTTCGCCGGCTGGCGCGCGGCGACCGGCGGCGCCACGCTGGGCGGCTTCTCCGGCTTCGTCGCCGCGCTGCTGCTGGCGTCGCGCCCGCTGCGTGCGCTGGGGTCGCTGAACGCCGCGGTGCAGGAGGGGCTGGCCGGGATCGAGCGCATCTTCGGCGTGATCGACGAGCCGGCCGGGGTGCGGGAGCGGCCGGACGCCTCGCCCTTGCCGCCCGGGCGCGGCAGGCTGGTGTTCGAGAACGTCGCCTTCGCCTACCCGGATGGGCGTGCCGGCCTGCGCAATCTCAGCTTCGTCGCCGAGCCCGGCCTGACCGTGGCGCTGGTCGGACCGTCCGGCGCCGGCAAATCCACCGCGCTGTCGCTGATCCCGCGCCTGCACGATGTCTCGTCCGGCAGGATCCTGCTCGACGGCGTCGATCTGCGCGCGCTCAGGCTCGACGCGCTGCGCGATGCGATCGCCTATGTCAGCCAGGATACGCTGCTGTTCGACACCTCGGTCGCCGGCAATATCCGCATGGGCCGCGCCGGCGCCAGCGACGAGGAGGTGCGCGCGGCCGCCCGCGCGGCTGCCGCGGAGGGCTTCATCGACGAGCTGCCGGACGGATTCGCGACCCGGGTCGGCCCTGGCGGCCAGCGCCTGTCGGGCGGTCAGCGCCAGCGCATCGCCCTGGCCCGTGCGCTGCTGCGCGATCCGCGGCTGCTGCTGCTCGACGAGGCGACCAGCGCGCTCGATACCGAGAGCGAGGCGACCGTGCAGGAAGCGCTGACCCGGCTCCGCCAGGGCCGCACCACGATCGTGGTGGCGCATCGCCTGTCCACCGTCCGGTCGGCCGACCTGGTGATCGCGCTCTCGGAGGG
Organism: uncultured Rhodospirillales bacterium; assembly: GCA_903844135.1. Taxonomy (GTDB): domain Bacteria; phylum Pseudomonadota; class Alphaproteobacteria; order Acetobacterales; family Acetobacteraceae; genus Lichenicola. The sequence goes on from CAIMSN010000127.1 coordinate 13,412, forward strand.
CGAGGCGGTCGAATGCGGCAGCCATGCCGCGCTGATCGACCAGGACGGGCTTTATGCCCGTCTGGTCAGGACGCAGGCGCTGGCGGTCGGATAGGCCGGGTCGGTCCCGGCATTGCCGGACGAGGGGTCGTATGCCACTCTGACCGAACCGATCGGTCAGCCGTGTGCTCGTCCGTCGTTCGGGTTGTGCGGCGCACGGGAGGCATGATGGCTGATCAAGAGCGGTCGGAGGACGACCAGGACCAGCCTCAGGACGAGTCCGCCATGACGCACGGCAAAGCTCAGGACCGGAAGGAAGGGGGCGGCACCGAGGACAAGGATGGCGAGGCCGAGCACAAGAAGGCCAATCCGCTGATCAGGATCGGCCTGATCCTGTTCGTGGTCGCGCTGGTCGTCGGCGGCGTCTTCTACTGGTTCACCACCCGCAACCTCGTCACCACCGACGATGCCTTCACCTCGGGCCGCAGCGTCACCATCGCGCCGCATGTCGGCGGCTACATCGTCGAGCTCGACGTGAACGACAACCAGTTCGTGCACGAGGGCCAGGTGCTGGCCAGGATCGATCCGCGCGACTACCAGGCCTCGCTCGACCGCGCCCAGGCCTCGCTGGCGCAGGCGCAGGGCGAGCTCGAAGGCGCCAAATTCTCGGTTCTGGTGGCCAAGAAGAACTTCCCCGGACAGCTCAAGCAGGCGGAGGGCCAGCTCGCTCTCGCCCAGGCGCAGCAGTTCAAGGCCGAGACCGACTACAGACGCCAGCACGCCATCGAGCGCGCCGCCACGACGCAGCAGCAGGTCGACTACTCGACCGCGGCGCTGGACCAGGCCAAGGCGCAGGTCGTCCAGGCGCAGGGCCAGGTCGAGCAGGCGAGCCCGATCGAGGCCCAGGTCGGGTCGCAGCAGACCAGGGTGTCGCAGCAGGAAGCCAGCCTCGGCCAGGCGCAGGCGCAGGTCGCCACCGCCAAGCTGAATTTGGAATGGACGGTGATCCGCGCGCCGCACGATGGCTGGATCGCCCAGCGCAATGTCGAGCGCGGCGCCCTGGTGCAGAGCGGACAGGCACTGTTCGCGGTGGTGCAGCCCGATCTGTGGATCACCGCCAACTTCAAGGAGACCCAGATCACCCGGCTGCGGCCCGGCCAGCCGGTCGACATTACCATCGACGCCTATCCGGCGATGAAGCTGAGCGGCCATATCGGCAGCGTGCAGCGCGGTACCGGCTCGGCGTTCTCGACCTTCCCGCCGGAGAACGCCACCGGCAACTTCGTCAAGATCGTGCAGCGCGTTCCGGTCAAGATCATCATCGACGACGGTCTCGATCCGCTGCTGCCGCTGCCGCTCGGCGCCTCCGTCGAACCCACCGTGCATGTCGAATGAGCGGGCAGGCCAAGAGCGCCGAGCAGGAATGGACGCCCAAGGGTAATCCCTGGCTGATCGCGGTCGTCGTCACGCTGGCCGCGTTCATGGAGGTGCTGGACACCACCATCGTCAACGTGTCGCTGCCGCACATCGCCGGCAATCTCTCGACCTCGTACGACGATGCGAGCTGGGCGCTCACCTCCTATCTCGCCGCCAACGGCATCGTGCTCACGATCTCCGGATGGCTCGGCCGCGTGCTCGGCCGCAAACGCTATTTCATGATCTGCATCGGCATGTTCACGGTGTTCTCGTTCCTGTGCGGGGTCGCCGACAACCTGCCAGAGCTGATCGTGTTCAGGCTGATGCAGGGCTTCTTCGGTGGCGGGCTGCAGCCGAACCAGCAATCGATCATTCTCGACACGTTCCCGCCCGCCAAGCGCGGCGGCGCGTTCGCCATCACCGCCATCGCCACCGTGGTCGCGCCGGTGATCGGGCCGACGCTCGGCGGCTACATCACCGACAATGCGTCCTGGCGCTGGGTGTTCTTCCTGAACGTCCCGGTCGGCATCTTCGCCCTGCTCGCGGTGGGCGCGCTGGTCCAGGATCCGCCCTGGGCGCGCAAGAGAAAGGCCCCGGTCGACGCCGTCGGTCTCGGCCTGATCACGCTCGGCCTCGGCTGCCTCGAAGTGATGATGGATCGCGGCGAGGACGACGACTGGTTCGGCTCGCCGTTCATTCGTCTGATGGGCATCCTGGCGCTGATCGGCATCGTCGGCGCGATCGGCTGGCTGCTGTCCACCAAACGGCCGGCGGTCGATCTGCGGGTGTTCAAGGACAAGAACTTCGCCATCGGCACGCTGCTGATCGGCGTGGTCGGCGTGGTGCTCTATGCGAGCGCGGTGTTGATCCCGCAATTCTCGCAGCAGGTGATCGGCTATACCGCGACCCTGGCCGGTCTGGTGCTCTCGCCGGGCGGCCTGGCGATCATCCTGCTGATCCCGTTCATCAACATCGCGATGAAATTCTTCCAGGCGCGCTACATCGTCGCCACCGGGTTCTTCGTGATGGGCTGCTCGCTGGTCTATTCGTCGAACCTGGTTCCCGCGATCGATTTCCGCCATCTGGTGTACTACCGGATGAGCCAGACCATCGCTCTCGCGTTCCTGTTCGTGCCGATCAGCACCATCGCCTACACCACGCTGCCGCGCGAACTGAATGGCGACGCCTCGGCGCTGTTCAGCATGGCGCGCAACGTGCTCGGCGCGATCGGTATTTCCGCGAGCACCTCCCTGGTGACCGAACGGACCCAGATCCGCGAGGCGCACATGGTGCAGAACATGACCCCGTTCCACCAGCCGTACAACGCCTATCTCGATACGGCACGCGCCGCCGCGCGGGCGGTCGGACAATCGCCGCAGGCCGCCAATGCCACCGCCAATTACCAGTTGCACCAGCAGTTCTTCCGGCAGGCTTCGGTCCTGGCCTACAGCGACTGCTTCCTGGTTTTTTCCATGATCGCGTTCGCTGTGGTGCCGTTCTGTTTCATCCTGCGGCCTGTGGTGGCGAAAGGCGGCGGCGGCGGCGGCCACTGACCTCTGCAGGGGCCGGGAGCAGGGCGGCTCGCTCGCGTGCCGCGGCCAGGGCTACAGCGTGGCCGATCCTCGGTCCGGCTGGTCTTGGTGAGGTGGCTGAGGCAGCGCCTCGTGGCGGGGCGAAAGCGCCTCCCCGATCGCCGGGTCTTCGTCCGCGACCGGTATCGCGGCGACGAAGGCCATGGACCAGTCAGGGTGCTCGCGTTCCTCGACCGTCCTGAGTTCGAGAATCGTCAGTTTCTCGTGCCGGCTGTCGCATGCGATGGCCTCGTACAGACGCTCCACGCCATCGACCGACCCTTCGATCGTCTGCATGAAGCTGGTGCCATCGAAGTGCAGCATCCCGGTCAGGCCGGCGGCGAGGTTCTTCGGTCGCGCCCGTTCCAGAATTGCCTCCGCCTGCGCCAATCGGTCGGACTTCGTGCCCGCCAGCAGGCTTCGGCTGCGATACACCAGGCGAGTCAAGGAATGGGTCATGTCAGTCCTCCGCCCGGGTTGCGACGCGGACGAAGCGGGCCGCCTCGTCCGGAGAGACCGGCCGGCCGATCAGATAGCCCTGCAAAACGTCGCAGCCTTCCTGTTCGAGATACTCGCGCTGCTCGAGTGTCTCGACGCCTTCGGCGGTGGTCGCGATCCCCAGGCGCTGACCGAGCCCGAGCACCGCGCGGATGATTGCCGAGCTCTCCTTGCTCGCCAGCATCTCCTGAACGAAGGAGCGGTCGATCTTGATCTTGTCGAACGGGAACGATCGCAGATAGCGCAGCGAGGAATAGCCGGTGCCGAAATCGTCCATCGAGATGCGAACGCCGAGATTGCGCAGGGCATGCAGCGTGTTCATGGTCGATTGGTCCTCTTTCAGCAGCACGCTCTCGGTGATCTCGAGTTCGAGCCGGGAGGCTTCCAGTCCGGACGAGCGCAGTGCGGTTTCGACGGTCTCGACCAGATCGGTCGCGCCGAACTGCACCGCCGACAGATTGACGGCGATCGTCATCCCGTTGCCCCATTCCGCCGCCTGTCTGGTCGCCAGCTCCAGGACGCGCTCTCCGATCTCGACGATCAGGCCGGTTTCCTCGGCAAGCGCAATGAAGTCGTTGGGCATGACCAAGCCGCGCTCCGGGCTTTCCCAGCGGACGAGCGCCTCGAAGCCGCGCACCTGCTGGCAACTGACGTCGAACAGGGGCTGGTAGAAGACCTTGATCTGGTCCTCCGCCAGGGCGCGGCGCAGGTCCAGTTCCAGCGATCCGCGCGCCCGCACCCTCATATCCATGGCTGTCTCAAAGAACCGCACCGTGTTGCGTCCTTCGTCCGTCGCCTGGCCCAGCGCCAGATCGGCATTGCGCAGCAGGGTCGCCTGGTCGCGTCCGTCCTGCGGCGCCATCACCACGCCGATGCTTGTCCCGATCGTGACCACCTTGCCTTCGAGGAGGAACGGCCGCCGGATCACCTCGACGATGCGACGCGCCATCGTCGCGGCGTCGTCGGGGGTCATCGGCGCCGTCGCCAGAATGGTGAAGGCTGCGCTGTTGCGGCGGGCCACCATGTCGGTCGCCCGTACGGTCGCCTTCAGGCGTCTGGCGACCTGCCTGATCAAAAGGTCTCCGATTCGATGACCGTGCGTTTCGGTCACGCTCCTGAAGCGTTCGAGCTCGATGGTCAGCAGGCTGAAGATCCCACCTCGGCGCTCCTGTTCCTGCAGCTCGCGGTCGATCTGCAACCCGAGCGCCTGCCGGTTGGCGACGTCGGTCAGAGAGTCGCGAAGTGCCAGGCACCGCACCTCCTCCTCCAGCTTGCGCCGTTCCCGTAGATCCCAGATTGCGATCACGTCGTGCGGCGTCCCGGCATATCGGATCGAGCGGCGTACGACCTCGACCGGAATCGTCTCGCCGCCTGCCAGGTTCAGAAGCCGTTCGGCCGATTCATCGAGCGCCTCCCGCCCTCCCGGCGTGGTGTGCGCGAACAGACCGCGGGTGGACATGCCGACCACGGCGTCCGCTGCGATGCCGGTCATGGCCAGGAAGCTGGGGTTCGCATAAACGATCACCTCGCCGCGGCAGACGAGCAGGCCCTCCACGGCGATGTCCGCGAGGTCTTGCGGGTTCACCGGTTCGACTGTCCGCCGGCGGACCACCGTCCGCGCCAGACCGTACGCCGCTCCCGCCAACACCAGCGGCATCAGGCAGAAGCCGGCGATGAGCGCGTCGAGCGTGCCCGTCGCGATGGTCATCGTCTCGTGCGTGGGGGGTATCTGCAGGCCGTGGGCGATGGCGGGCGTCCCGGTGCCCGTGAGCGAGCAGATCGAGAGGGCCAGAAGCCAGGCCGAGAGGCTCCAGCTCCCGCCGGGCCGGAGGCGGATCAAGCAGAGCAGCCGCCGGCAGCGACCGCGCGCGCGCGGTACGCGCCTTTTCTGAGCGGGCGTGCCTGCGACGGCGACGCGGCCGGTCTCGGCACCACGCTTCAGGGCGCGTTCGTCGACGAGACAGTCGTACACCGCGCGCATCTCAACCGCCCTGCCGTTCCCGATGTGATCCTATGATTCGGGAATTAAAGAACGGCTAACGATACCGAACGGCACGTCGGCGCCGCGGTCACGCCGGGTGCGCGTACGATGCGAACGAGTCTGCCAGGATGCGATAGGTTTCGCGCTTGAAACCCACTTCCAACGTCGGCAACGCCGCCAGCTTCACCCATTTCCAGGCATCGAACTCTGGATGCGGATCCAGATCGAGCCTGATGTCGGTGTCCGCGCCGAGAAATCGCAGTGCGAACCAGCGCTGCCTCTGTCCGCGATAGCGGCCGCCCAGCGCGCGGCCGAGCAGGTGCGGCGGCAGATCGTAGCTCAGCCATGCGGGATGTTCGGCGAGGATCGTCGCGTTGTCGGTGCCGACCTCCTCGCGCAATTCGCGCAGCACCGCGGTCGCGGGATCTTCGCCCTCATCGATACCGCCTTGCGGCAATTGCCAGACGCCGGCGGCACCTTCGGCATTCGGCAGATCCGCCCGGCGCGCCGCCAGCACGTAGCCGCGGCGGTCGAACAGGACCGCACCGACGTTCGGACGATAGGGCAGATGGGCATAGTCGTCGGTCATGGCCGGCTCGTTGCTGTTGGCGCCGGTGCGGACGGCGGTGCTGAGGGGAGCGGTGGCGTCGGTGCCAGGGCTGGCGCCGAGGCCGGCGCAAGGGCCGACGCCGTCGGCGCGGGCGGCTTCGTGGCGGGTGGCGCCGGTGCGGGCAGGGCGCTGACCGGAACCAGGGCGATACCGCGTGCGGCGAGGCCGCGGCTCCAGGTCCGCAGCCGGTCGATCGTCACCGGCCGCAGCGGTCCGGCGACGCCCAGGGCGCTGCCCTGGCTCTGCGCGAGCTGTTCGAGCCTGTCCAGCCGAGCGGCGATATCGGCATCGTCGGCTGGTTCGTCGAGGGTCAGGTCGGCATGGCGGGTGAAGCGCGGGGCGATCACCGGGGCTTCGTGCGGCGCCACCCCGGCATCGAGATAGAGGAGGCCGCGCCTGTCGAGCTGGTCGGCGACCATCGCGAATCCGTCCGAACCGGCGAACCTGTCGCCACGTAAGCCGCCCAGGGCGTTGGTCACGCCGACATAACCCTCGAACCGCGACAGCGACCAGGCCAGCGCCCTGCGATCCAGCGCCAGGTCGATCGCAAGGCTCAGCGCCTGGGGGCCTTCGCTATCCACCGGACTGCCGGCCGGATCCATCGGCAGACAAAGCCAGGTCTCGTGACCGAGCCCGCGTGCCCGGTCGAGGATAGGGTCGGGGCCGGGCCTCTGGAGCGCATCGGCGTAGGGCGACACGCCGAGCGAGATCGCAGCCGGCAGCGTCTCCACCGCCTGCCGGTCCAGCTCGTCGGACAATCCGATCCCCTCGAGCAGGATCGCCACCTGCGGCCCATGCGCCGGCTGTCCGGCCCTGGAGGCATAGAACTGTGCCGGCGCGCGCCCGTCCGGTCCGACCACCGGCAGCCTGCGGTCCTGGAAATCCGCCGACGGTTCGAGCAGCGCCGGATCTGGAGGCGGAATCGCACCGTGCGCGAGGACAGGGATCGCGCCATGCGCAATGGCAGGAAACGCGCCTTGCGCAATGGCAGAAAACGCGCCTTGCGCGATGGCAGCCGGCGCCTGCTTCGTCGCCGGCGTGGGCATGGCGGTGGAAGCGGTCGCGGCACTTGCCTGGGCGCCGCCAGGACGGGCCACGGCAGGCGCTGGCTTCGGCGGCCCGAGCCGCGTCAGGATCAGGCCCCCGCCTGCCGCCAGAATCGCGATCGCCGCCCAGAAACCGATCAGGGCCCGGCCGGCAGGATGCATCTCAGGGCGAGCCGTCCGGTTTCGTACCGCCCTGGCCGCCTGGCTGTCCGGCCGGTGGCTTGGCATTGGCCTGCACGGTCTGCGGATCCGCCGGAACCGGTTTGCCGGCCATCGCCGCCACGACCCTGAGCCCCTGCTGGAGCTGGTAGTCGGTGGCGGGCTTGTTCGGGTCGAAGGTCGGCCAGTTCGCCGGCGGCGCGTCGGGGATCGTCTTGGCGATCGCCGGCAGGTCGGTGCGTGGCGGCGCGGTGCCCTGGGTGCCGCCCTCGTTCTTGATGATGTGGTTGAGATCGCCTTCGCGCAGCATGAACTTGCTGTCGTCCTCGCGGGTCTCGCGCACCTTGATGTCGGGGGCGATGCCCAGGCCCTGGATCGAGCGGCCGGACGGGGTGTAGTAGCGCGCCGTCGTCAGCCTGATCGCGCCATTGTCGCCCGAGAGCGGGATCAGCGTCTGCACCGAGCCCTTGCCGAACGAGCGCACCCCGAGCGTGATGGAGCGCTTGTGGTCCTGCAGCGCCCCGGCCACGATCTCGCTGGCCGAGGCCGAGCCTTCGTTGATCAGCACCAGCAGCGGCAGCCCGTCGGTGATGTCGGTGCCGTGCGCGTTCATGCGCTGGCTGTCCTGCGGATGGCGGGCCCTGGTCGAGACCACCTCTCCAGAGGTGATGAAGTCGTCGCAGACCGCGACCGCCTGGTCGAGCAGGCCGCCCGGATCGTTGCGCAGGTCGAGGACCAGCCCGTCCAGTTTTCCGCCGGCCTGCTTGGTCAGCTTGGCAAACGCATCGCGCAGGCCGCTCTCGGTATCCTCGTCGAACGAGGCGACGCGGATATAGCCGGTCTTGCCGTACAGCGCCGAGCGGATCACCTGGATATGGATGATCTCGCGCGTCATGGTCACGTCGAACGGCTTGTCCTTGCCCTGACGCTTGACCGAGAGGGTGATCTTGGTCTGCGGCGCGCCGCGCATGCGATCGACGGCGTCGTTCAGGTCGATGCCGTCGAGACTCTTGCCGTTGATGCCGATGATGTAGTCGCCGGTCTTCATCCCGGCGCGGAAGGCGGGCGTGCCGTCCATCGGCGTCATCACCTTGATCAGGCCGGCATCGGAGGTGACCTCCAGGCCGAGACCGCCGAACTGGCCGGTGGTCTGCACCTGCATGTCGGCGAACTGTTTGGCGGTCATGTAGGAGCTGTGCGGGTCGAGCCCGGTCAGCATACCGTTGAGCGCGTTGTTGATCAGCTCGCGGTCGGTGACCGGCGTGACGTAGCCGGCGCGCACCTGCTCGAACACGTCGCCGAACAGGGTCAGCAGCCGGTAGGTCTCGGCGTGGCTGCCCGCCTGGGTGTCGGTCTTTTGCGCCACATCCTGCGCCAGCGCCTTGCCGAACCCGTCATGGTTCGCTGCCAGCCGGCCGATCTCCGGGCCCGCCACGGCGCCGACCAGGAAGCTGGCGCCGAGCAGCAGGCCATATCGCAACGTCATGCGGGTTCGTCTCCAGGGCACGCGGGCCGCGCGTCGGACCGCCAGTATGGCGGCGGCATCGCTACCGGCGCCTTAACGGCACATTACACCGATCACCGACCTTGCAAAAACCGTCCCGGGTCGATCGTCCGGTCCCCGTGTCTCAACTGCACATACAGTCCCGGCCGGTTCTGCTCGCCGCTCCAGGCCGGCATGTGTCCGAGCTGTCCGCCGCGCGCCACGCTCTGGCCGATCTGGACGTCGATCCCGCCCAGCCCGGCCAGCACGAAACGGTCGTCGCGTCCGCAATTCACGATCAGCATCTGACCGTAGGAGCGGAACGGGCCGGCGAAATCGATCCGGCCGGTGCAGGGCGCGGTGACGGTGGCCAGCGAGGGCGGGGCGTAACGCAGCCCGGTCGCGGCGCCGGCATCGGTCGGATCGCCGAATTTCTGCACCAGGCGCCCGGCGACCGGCGCGGATCCCGACGATGAACCCGGCGATGAGCCCTGGAGTCCGGGTCCGGCGGGGATTTCCAGGCGCGCCGCCCCCTCCCTGGCCTGACGGGCCGCCTCCGGCTGCCGCGCGTGTTCCGCCGCCGCCGCCGCCTGTTCGAACCGGAGCTGCGCGTCGCGCTCCGCCTTGGCGATCTGGCTGACCGCGTCGTCCAGCGTCGCCGCCCTGGCGGCGGCGTCCGCGGCCTGGCGTGCCGCCGCGTCCGCCTGGCGCGCAGACGCGCGCTGCGCCGCCTTGGCCGCTTCGGTCCGCGCCTGCAGCGCCGCCTGTTGCGCGGCCTGGTCGCGTTGCAGCGCCTCCAGACGGGCCTGCTCGGCGTCGAGCTGCACGCCGAGCGATGCCAGGCGCGCCTGCGCCTGCCTGGCCTGCTCGGCGCGCTGCTCCAGGGTCCGGCCGAGACCGCGCAGCACCGAGAGCCCGGTCAGCGCATCCTCGGTGTCGAACGGGGCGGCGAGCAGGGTTTCCGACGGGTAGAGCGACAGCCGCTCGATCACCGGCAGCAGCGGCGCCAGTGCCCTGGCGTCGGCGGCCAGCGATGCGGCGGCATCGGCGCGCTGCCGGGCGAGGTCGGCGGTGCGGTCGGCCGCTTCATCCGCCTGGGCTTCGGTCTGCTGCACGCGCGACGCCGCCTGCACGGTCTGCTGCGACAAGGCCGTGGCGCGCCGCGCATCGGCGGCGGCCTGCTGTCGTGCGGCCTCGCGAAGCGCTCCCGCGCGCGCCGCCAGCGCCCGCGCCGCCGCACTCTGCGCCGCGACCTGCGCGCGCTGGTGGGCAAGCCGGATCCGCTCCTGCGGCGATGGCGGTCCATGATGCGACCTGGCACCTTGCGTCGCCGCTCCTGCCACCGGAGCCGTGGCCAGGCCAGGCGCCAGGAGGGCGAACAGGGAGGCGAACAGAAGGGCGCGGATCGCTCGCATCGGATCCGCGGTCGGCAGGGTTCAGCCGCCCAGCAGCGACCGCCCGGTCATCGCCGCCGGCTGCTCCAGCCCCATCAGCGCCAGCAGGGTCGGGGCGATGTCCGCCAGCCTTCCATCCGCCAGGGTCGCGTCGTCCCGTCCGCTCAGCACCAACGGCACCACGTTCAGGGTGTGCGCGGTATGCGGCTCGCCGGTCTCCGGGTCGCGCATCAGTTCGCAATTGCCGTGGTCGGCGGTCGCCAGCAGAACCCCGCCCTGCGCCGCGATTGCGGAAACGATCCGGCCGAGCCCGGCATCGACCGCCTCCACCGCCTTGACCGCGGCCGCGAGCTGGCCGGTATGCCCGACCATGTCCGGATTGGCGAAGTTCAGCACGATCAGGTCGTACTGCGCAGATCCGATCGCCGCGACCGCGCGGTCGGTCAGTTCCGGCGCCGACATTTCCGGTTGCAGGTCGTAGGTAGCGACCTTGGGGGAGGGCACCATGATGCGCTCCTCGCCCGGCAGCAGCGCCTCGCGGCCGCCATTGAGGAAATAGGTGACGTGCGGAAATTTCTCCGTCTCCGCCATGCGGAGCTGACGCCGCCCGGCGCGCGACACCACCTCGCCCAGCAGATCGTCCAGGCTCTGCGGCGCGAACAGCACCGATAGCCGGTCCGCCAGATCGTCGCTGTAGCGCGTCATCGCCACAACGCCGACCAGCTTCGGCGCCGGCCCGCGCTCGAATCCGGCGAACGGTTCGTCGAGGATCGCGTTCAGCAATTCGCGGATGCGATCGGCGCGAAAATTGAACGACACGATGCCGTCGCCGTCCTTCATGCCGGCATAGGCGCCGAGCACGGTCGGCAGCACGAACTCGTCGGTCGTGCCCTGGCGGTAGGCGGCCTCGAGCACCTGGTCCGGGCTGTCGCCGCGCTCTCCCTGGCCGTGCACGATGGCCGCGTGCGCCCGGGCGACGCGTTCCCAGCGTCTGTCCCGATCCATCGCGTAGTAGCGGCCGGACAGGGTCGCGACGGCGATTTCGGGCGGCAGCGCACGGATCAGCCCGGCCAGGAAGGCACGGCCGGATTGCGGCGGCGTGTCGCGCCCGTCGGTGAAGACATGGAACGCGACCGGAATTCCGGCCCCGGCGAGGATCCGCGCCAGCGCGACCGCATGGTCCTGGTGCGCATGCACCCCGCCATCCGAAACCAGCCCCATCAGATGCGCGGTCCCGCCGCTGGCGTGCAGCGATGCGATCAGCGCCTGCAGCGCCGGCGCCTCGGCCAGCGATCCGTCCTCGATCGCGGCATGGATGCGTGGCAGTTCCTGCATCACCACCCGTCCGGCGCCGATATTCAGGTGCCCGACCTCGGAATTGCCCATCTGCCCGTCGGGCAGGCCCACGTCGCGGCCGCAGGTGCGCAGGAATGCGCGCGGCCCCTGAGCCCAGAGCCGATCGAAGGTCGGCGTGCGCGCCTGCGCGACCGCATTCTCGACGCTGTCCTCGCGCCAGCCGAACCCGTCGAGGATGACCAGCATCACCGGGCGCCCGGCCTGGTGCCCCGCCTGGTCTGCGGCTGCGGTCGAAGGCTCCGTGGTCGGCATCGCATTCTCCTTGGCGAGCCGACTGTGCCATCGAACCCGCCGATTGCGAACCGCGGCCAATCGTGCGGCTAGTCGTTCGGTCCGGTGCTGCCGCCGACCGCCGGCGGATCGCTGGCCGGGAAGGTGTCCTCCACCGCCTCGTCGATCTTCTCTTCCTCGGTCTGAGGAACCGTCTCGGTCTTCTTCACGTCGCTCATCGCTGGTGTTTTCCCCTCGGCTGTCGAGGAGAGCGTCCCGGACCGGCCCGGGTTGCGGGAGCACCGGCCAGGCCCAATCTTCCCGAGAGCAAGGGGAGAACCAGCATGAGCGATCAGGACACCAAGCCCGCCATCGACGACGCGACGCTGCGCGCCAAGCTGACGCCGCAGCAATATCACGTGCTGCGGGAGCACGGCACGGAACGCGCCGGCACCAGTCCGCTCAATTTCGAAAAGCGCGACGGGCTGTTTCATTGCGCCGCCTGCGACGCGGCCCTGTTCAGCTCGGACACCAAATACGAGAGCGGCAGCGGCTGGCCCAGTTTCTTCGCCCCGCTCGACGGCGCCACCCGCAACGTCGCCGACACCAGCCTCGGCATGCGCCGGATCGAGGTGCGCTGCGCCGCCTGCGACAGCCATCTCGGCCACGTGTTCCCGGACGGTCCGCAGCCGACCGGCGAGCGCTATTGCATGAACGGCCTCTCGCTGGCGTTCACGCCTGCCGGCGGGTGATGCTATGCGGGGGACATGACCGATCCGTCCCCCGCCCCGCCCTCCGTCGATCCTGCGCCGAGCGTGACCGTGCTCGATCATCCGCTGGTGCAGCACAAGCTGACCAGGCTGCGCCAGGCGACGACGTCGACCGCCGGGTTCCGCCGGCTGACCCGCGAGCTCAGCCTGCTGATGGCTTACGAGGCGACCCGCGACCTGAAGCTGGAGCCGGTCGAGATCCGGACCCCGCTCGAGTCGATGACCGGAATGATGCTGTCCGGCAAGAAGCTCTGCTTCGTCTCGGTGCTGCGCGCCGGCAACGGCATTCTCGACGGCATGCTCGATCTGGTGCCGGCCGCCAGGGTCGGCCATATCGGCCTGTACCGTGATCCAGCGACGCTCGAGCCGGTCGAATACTACCTGAAGCTGCCGGACGACATGCAGGAGCGGCTCTGCATCGTGGTCGACCCGATGCTGGCCACCGGCCATTCCGCGGTCGCCGCGGTCACCAAGCTCAAGCAGGCCGGCGCCCGCGAGATCGTGTTCGTCTGCATGCTGTGCGTTCCGGAGGGCCTGGCGACCTTCCATGCCGCGCACCCCGACGTGAGGATCGTCACCGCCGCGATCGATCGCGGCCTCGATTCGCACGGCTACATCCGGCCCGGCCTGGGCGATGCCGGGGACCGCCTGTTCGGCACCAAGTAGGAACCGCATCCAGCGTTTTCCGTTGGCGTGCCAGGCGAACGGGAGAACAGCCATGACGGACCATGTCTACCGCGTGATCGATCTGGTCGGCTCGTCGGAGACCGGCATCGAGGATGCGATCAACAGCGCCATCACCAAGGCGGGCAGGACCGTGCGCCACATGCGCTGGTTCGAGGTGGTCGAGACACGCGGCCATATCGAGAACAACAAGGTCGCGCATTATCAGGTCACGCTGAAGGTGGGATTCTCGGTCGAGGACGAGAACGTGACGCTGCAGCCCTAGGGGCGCGCTCGGACCCCGGATCAGGCCCGCCGGACGATGTAGCGCTCGCCGAGCGCCAGCGCGATCTCGTCGGCATGGGCCGGGTCGCGCGCTTCGAGCATCACCTCGAGTTCCGCCGCCTGCACGCTGGGGGCCGCGAACAGGCGCTGATGCGACACCTCGATGATGTTGCCGCCGCGCTCGCCGATGATGGTCGCGATGTCGGCCAGGACCCCCGGCCGGTCGGGGATCTCCATGATCAGCCGCAGCAGGCGCCCGTCGCGGAGCAGGGAGCGCAGAAGCGTATTGGCGAGGATGCGGCTGTCGATGTTGCCACCGCACACCGGCAGCGCCACCCGCCGGTCGCGGAAATAGCCTGGTTCGGACAGGATCGCCGCCAGCGCCGCCGCCCCGGCACCCTCGGCGATCTGCTTGGCGCCTTCCGCCATCAGGGTGATCGCATCCTCGACCGCGCGCTCGCTGACGGTGATGATCCGGTTCACGTGGCGCCGAACCACCGCGAGCGGCTGCCGGCCGATCTGCAGCACGGCGATGCCCTCGGCGATGGTCGCTCCGCCAGGCGGCATGACCTCCTCTCCAGGGAAGGACGACAGGGAAGAATAGTTCTCGACCTGCACGCCGATGATTTCGATCCCCGGACGCATCTCGACCGCCGCCGCGGCGCCGCCGGAAATCAGCCCGCCGCCGCCGATCGGAATCACCAGCGTATCGAGCGGTCCCGCATCCTCCAGCAGCTCCAGGGTCAGCGTTCCCTGTCCGGCCATCACCGCCTCGTCGTCATACGGATGCACGAACACCCGTTGCTCGGACTGGCAGAGTTCGTTGGCGTGCAGCGTCGCCTCTGCGAAGCTCAGCCCGTGCAGCACCACGCGCGCGCCCCAGGACGCGGTGCGCGTCACCTTCGCCGCCGGGGTGAAGCGCGGCATCACGATCACCGCGTCGATGCCGAGCAGGCTGGCGTGGCGCGCCACGCCCTGCGCATGGTTGCCGGCCGACACGGTGATGACGCCACGGGCGCGTTCCGCCTCGGTCAGCAGCGCCAGTCTGTTGGCGGCGCCGCGCTCCTTGAACGAGCCGACCGCCTGCAGATTGTCGAGCTTCAGCGTGATCTCGCACCCCGCGGCGCGCGACAGCGCGTGGCTCGGCACGGTCGGCGTCCGCAGCACGCGCCCGGCGATCCGCGCCTGTGCGGCGCGGACATCGGCCAGGCCGATCATGGCCGAACGCTCATCGCGACCCGGTCCCGCCGGTCAACCGTAGGTGATCGACAGGATCTCGTACGTACGGTCGCCGCCGGGGGCGGGAACCGACACGGTGTCGCCTTTCTTCTTGCCGATCAGCGACTTCGCCAGCGGCGCCGACACCGACAGCAGCCCCGACTTGATGTCGGCTTCGTACACGCCGACGATCTGATACGAGACCTCCTTGTCGGTCTCCTCGTCCACCAGCTTGACCTGGGCGCCGAACTTCACGTGGTCGCCGGTCATCAGATGCGGCTCGATCACTTCGGAGGCGGAGATCACCTCTTCCAGCTCGGCGATGCGGCCCTCGACGAAGGACTGGCGGTCGCGGGCGGCATCGTATTCGGCGTTCTCGGACAGATCGCCGTGGCTCCGCGCCTCGGCGATCGCCCGGATCACCGCGGGACGCTCCTCGCTCTTGAGCTGGCGCAGCTCGTCCTCGAGCCGCTGCAGCCCGCGGCCGGTCATCGGAAATTTCTGCAACGAAGGCGTCCTCGAACAGTGATCAGGCAGAACGGAACCGCCGGAAGGCGGCCGCGGACACTGGTCCGGGGCACGTTCCCAGGCGCTTCCAGTCAGAACGATCCGTGAAAATAGGACTGCAGCGGGGCGACTTCAAGCGGCCCGGCCCGCAGGGCGGCTATGGCATACACCGCCGCCCTGGCCCCGGCGATGGTGGTGAAGTGCGGCACGCCGTTGGTCAGCGCGCTGCGCCTGATGTCGAAACTGTCCGCCACCGACTGCGCGCCGCCGGCGGTGTTGATCACCATCTGCACGCCGTTGGAGCGGATCGCGTCGACGCAATGCGGCCGTCCTTCCAGCACCTTGTTGATCACACCGGACTCGATGCCCTGGTCGCGCAGGGTCTGGGCGGTTCCGCGGGTTGCCAGCAGGGTGAAACCCATGCCGACCAGCCGCCTGGCCAGCGGCCCGATCGCCTGCTTGTCGCCGGCCCGCACCGACAGGAACACCTGGCCCGACAGCGGCAGCTTCACCCCGGCGCCGAGCTGCGCCTTGGCGAAGGCCCGCTCGAAGCTGGCATCGAGGCCGATCACCTCGCCGGTCGAGCGCATCTCCGGCCCGAGGATCACGTCGACGCCGGCAAAGCGCGCGAACGGGAACACCGCCTCCTTGACCGCGACATGCGGGGCGATCGCCCGGTCGTCGAGCTTGAAGGCGGACAGCTTGGCGCCCGCCATCACCCTGGCGCCGATCTTGGCGACCGGCACGCCGGTCGCCTTGGCGACGAACGGCACGGTGCGCGACGCGCGTGGATTGACCTCCAGCACGTAGATCGCATCGCCCTTGATGGCATACTGCACGTTCATCAGCCCGACGATGCCGAGCTCGCGCGCCATCGCCTCGGTCTGCGCCTTGAGTTCGGTGATGGTCGCCGGCGACAGGGAATAGGGCGGCAGCGAGCAGGCGCTGTCGCCGGAATGGATCCCGGCCTCCTCGATATGCTCCATCACGCCGGCGACATAGACGTCGGTGCCGTCGCAGATGCAGTCGACGTCGGTCTCGATCGCGTCGTTGAGATAGCGGTCGATCAGAACCGGACCGCTGGCGATGTCCGGCCCGGCGAGCTGCAGCGCGACGCGCATGTAGCGCGCCAGGCTGGCGCGATCATGCACGATCTCCATCGCCCGGCCGCCCAGCACGTAGGACGGCCGGATCACCACCGGATAGCCGATCCGCTCCGCCACCGCCTCCGCTTCCGTCGCCGACCGGGCGATGCCGTTCTCCGGCTGGCGCAGTCCGAGCTTGCGCAGCATCGCCTGGAACCGCTCGCGATCCTCGGCGCGGTCGATCGCGTCGGCCGGCGTGCCGAGGATCGGGATTCCGGCCGCCCCGAGCGACTGGCTCAGCTTCAGCGGAGTCTGCCCGCCATACTGAACGATGCAGCCGAGCACGCGGCCGTTCTCCTGCTCGCGACGGATCAGCGCGATCACGTCCTCTGCGGTCAGCGGCTCGAAATACAGCCGGTCCGAGGTGTCGTAGTCGGTGGAGACGGTTTCCGGATTGCAGTTGACCATGACGGTCTCGAAGCCGGCCTCGCGCAGCGCGTAGGCGGCATGCACGCAGCAATAGTCGAACTCGATGCCCTGGCCGATCCTGTTCGGGCCACCGCCCAGGATCACGATCTTGTCGCGCGCGGTCGGATCGCTCTCGCATTCCGGCTGGCCGTAGCCGCCCTCGTAGGTCGAATACATGTAGGGCGTCGCGGACGCGAATTCCGCCGCGCAGGTATCGATCCTCTTGTAGACCGGCTTGACCCCGGCGCGCATGCGCAGCGCCTGCACCGACTCCGCGTCGCGTCCGGAGAGCCGGCCAAGCTGCGCGTCGGAGAACCCCATCGCCTTCAGCCGGCGCAGGCCGACGGCATCCGCCGGCAGGCCATCGGTCTCGATCGTCCGTTCCGCCTGAACGATCTTTTCCAGCTCGCGCAGGAACCACGGATCGAAACGGGTGGTGTCGTGGATCTCCTCGACCGACAGACCGGCGCGCAGGGCCTGCGCCGCCATCAGCAGCCGATCCGGCTTGGGCTGGCTCAGCACCGCGCGGAACGCGTCGTGGCCGCCATCGCCGGGCACCTCGACCGGATCGAGTCCGGAGAAGCCGGTCTCCATCGACCGCAGGCCCTTCTGCAGCGCCTCGTTGAAGCTGCGCCCGATCGACATCGCCTCGCCGACCGATTTCATGCTGGTCGAGAGCAGGGCAGGGCTGCCCGGGAACTTCTCAAAGGTGAAGCGGGGGATCTTGACCACGACGTAATCCAGCGTCGGCTCGAACGCCGCCGGCGTGCGTCCGCCGGTGATGTCGTTGCCGAGCTCGTCGAGCGTGTAGCCGACCGCCAGGCGCGCCGCCACCTTGGCGATCGGGAATCCGGTCGCCTTCGAGGCCAGCGCCGAGGATCGCGACACGCGCGGATTCATCTCGATCACCACCATGCGCCCGTCGGCGGGATTGACGCCGAACTGCACGTTGGAGCCGCCGGTATCGACGCCGATCTTGCGCAGGCAGGCGATCGAGGCGTCGCGCATCCGCTGGTATTCCTTGTCGGTCAGCGTCAGCGCCGGCGCGACGGTCACGGAATCTCCGGTATGGATGCCCATCGGATCGATATTCTCGATCGAGCAGACGATGATGCAGTTGTCCGCGCTGTCGCGGACCACCTCCATCTCGTACTCCTTCCAGCCGAGCACGCTCTCCTCGACCAGCACCTCGGTGGTCGGCGAGGCTTCCAGCCCGCCGGAGACGATGCGCTCGAACTCCTCCTTGTTGTAGGCGATGCCGCCGCCGGTGCCGCCCAGGGTGAAGGAGGGCCGGATCACCGCCGGCAGGCCGACGATCTCCAGCGCCGCGCGCGCCTCGGCGATGGTGTGCGCGATCACGCTCTTCGGGCTCTCGATGCCGATCTCCGACATCGCGTCGCGGAACTTCAGCCGGTCCTCGGCGCGGTCGATCACCTCGGCCCTGGCGCCGATCAGCTCGACATTGTGGGTCTTGAGGAACCCGGACGCGTCCAGCGCCATCGCGGTGTTGAGCGCGGTCTGCCCGCCCATGGTGGGAAGGATCGCATCGGGCTTCTCGCGCAGGATGATGCGCTCGACGAATTCCGGCGTGATCGGCTCGACATAGGTCGCATCGGCCAGCCCCGGATCGGTCATGATGGTGGCCGGATTGGAGTTCACCAGGATCACCCGGTAGCCTTCGTCGCGCAGCGTCTTGCAGGCCTGCGCGCCGGAATAGTCGAATTCGCACGCCTGGCCGATGACGATCGGCCCGGCGCCGATGATCAGGATGGAATGGATATCCGTACGCTTCGGCATGGTCGGCCCGCCCTCAGATCGTCGCTGCGCGGGTGTTCATCATCCCCACGAAGCGCTCGAAGAGATAGAAACTGTCGGAGGGCCCGGGGCTCGCCTCCGGATGGTACTGCACCGAGAAGGCCGGCAGACGGGTGCTGGCGATCCCCTCGTTGGAGCCGTCGAACAGGCTCACATGGGTGATCCTCACATCGTCGGGCAGCGTCGCGCCATCCACCGCGAAGCCGTGATTCTGGCTGGTGATCTCGACCCGCCCGGTCGCCAGGTCCTGCACCGGCTGGTTGGCGCCGCGATGGCCCTGGTCGAGCTTGTAGGTCTTCGCACCCAGCGCCAGACCCAGCAACTGGTGCCCGAGACAGATCCCGAACACCGGCGTGCCGGCCTCCAGCACGCCACGGATCGCCGGCACCGCGTACTCCGCCGTCGCCGCCGGGTCGCCCGGTCCGTTGGACAGGAACACCCCGTCCGGCCGGTGCGCCAGGATCTCCTCCGCCGTCGCCGTCGCCGGCACCACCGTCACCGCGCAGCCCGCCTGCACCAGGCAGCGCAGGATGTTGCGCTTGGCGCCGTAATCCACCGCCACCACCCGCCTGGCGGATGCGCCCGGCCCGCGCGGCGCGCTGCCGTCGCCGGTCCAGGTGCCCTGGTCCCACACATAGCTCTGGGTGCAGGAGACGCGCCTGGCCAGGTCCATGCCCTCGAGCCCGGGCCAGTCGGTCGCCGCGCGGCGCAGCGCGGCCAGGTCGACCCTGCCGTCGGCCGGGAAGCTCAGCACCGCGCTCTGCGGCCCGCGGTCGCGGATGCGCCGGGTCAGCGCGCGGGTGTCGACGCCGCAGATCCCGGGGATCCCCCGCGCCGCCAGCCAACCGTCCAGCGTCTGCGCCGAGCGCCAGTTCGACGGCTCGGTCAGCGCCTCCTTCACCACCAGCCCGCACGCCGCGACCGTGGTGGCCTCGTCATCCTCGGCGGTGGTCCCCACGTTGCCGACATGCGGAAAGGTGAAGGTGATGATCTGGCCGGCGAAGGACGGATCGGTGAGGGTCTCCTGGTACCCGCTCATGCCGGTCGAGAAGCAGATCTCGCCCACCGACCGGGCGCCGTCGGTGCGCGCGCCGAAGCCGCGTCCCCAGAGCACGGTTCCATCCGCCAGGACGAGCGCCGCGGTGGCCCCGGCGGGCGTTTCGTCCTGGGCATCGGTCATGCTGGGCTCCGGGGCAGGGGAAGTCGCGGGTTGCAGATCGGCGACGGTCAGGTCGGTGGCGCCGAGGATCGCGGTCCAGTGCTTCGGCGGCACCGCGCGCGCCTGGCGCCATTTGCGGATCGCCTCGGTGCCGACGCCGGTCAGGCGCGCCGCCTGCGCCGGTCCGCCCAGCCGTTCCAGAATCGTCTCGACAGAGAGCGTCATGCCATAGGACCTTCCCGTCTCGCTGCGCAGGCAGTAGCAAGCCCGGCAGACAGTGGGAAGAAAATTCCCACACTCATTTCCGGAGACCAGACATGACATTGCGCGACCGCTTCTCCGACAGCCTCAAGAGCGCGATGAAGGCCAAGGACGCGCCCCGCCTCTCGACGCTCCGCATGATCACCGCCCGTCTCAAGGACCTGGACATCGCCGCCCGGCCGAAGGGGATCGAACGGATCCCCGACGACGAGATCGTGTCGATGCTGCGCAACATGGTGAAGTCCCGCGCCGAGGCCGCCGCGCTGTATCTCCAGGGCGGCCGCGGCGAGCTCGCCGCCAAGGAGGATGCCGAGATCGTGGTGATCGAGGAGTTCCTGCCGGCGCCGATGGACGAGGCCGCGCTGGTCCGCGCGGTCGCCGACGCGGTGGCCGAGACCGGCGCCGCGTCGATGAAGGACATGGGCAAGGTGATGGGCGCGCTGAAGGCGACGCACGGCGCCGACCTCGATCTCGGCCGCGCCAACGCGCTGGTGAAGGCGCGCCTCTCGGCGTAATGGCGTTCGATCCCGCCTTTCTCGACGAGCTGCGCGCCCGCACCCCGATCGCGGCGGTGGTCGGGCGCAAGACCAAGCTGGTGCGCTCCGGGCGCCAGTTCAAAGCCTGCTGCCCGTTCCACGGCGAGAAGACCCCTTCCTTCTACGTCTATGACGACCATTTCCACTGCTTCGGCTGCGGTGTGCATGGCGACGCGATCTCGTTCGTGATGCAGGCGGAGGGGCGCTCGTTCCTGGAGGCGGTCGAGGCGCTGGCCGGCGAGGCCGGGATCGCGGTGCCCAGGCAGGCCCCGGCCGATCGCGGACGCGCGGAGCGGGCGCGGACCCTCACCGATGTGCTGGAGGCGGCGCAGGCCGGCTACGTGGCGCGGCTGCACCGTCCGGAAGGCCGCGAGGGTCTGGCCTACCTGCGCGCCCGCTCGCTGTCCGACGCCACCATCGCGGCGCAGGGTCTGGGCTGGTCCGGCGATGGTCGCGGCGCGCTGCTGGCCGAGCTCGCGGCGCAGGGCTTTGCCGCCGAGCTGGTCGCCGAGGCCGGCCTGATGCGGCTCGACGAGGAGGGCCGGCCCAAGGGCGAGCTGTTCTTCAACCGCGTCACCTTCCCGATCCGCGACCGTCGCGGCGGCCTGATCAGTTTCGGCGGCCGCATCCTCGGCGACGGCCAGCCGAAATACCTGAACGGCCCGGAGACCCCGCTCTTCGTCAAGCGCCGCACCCTGTATGGCCTCGATCGGGCGCAGTCCGCGTTGCGGGCGGTGCGTCCCGGCGAGGCGGGCGGCGGCGCCCGGCGCACCCTGCTCGTGGTCGAGGGCTACATGGACGTGATCGCCCTGCACCAGGCCGGTTTCGCCGGAGCGGTGGCGCCGCTCGGCACCGCGCTCACCGCCGAGCAGCTCGAGGCGCTGTGGCGCACGGCGCCGGCGCCGGTGCTGTGTTTCGACGGCGACAAGGCCGGACGCAACGCCGCCAGGAAGGCGGCCGAGACCGCGCTGCCGCTGCTGGACCCGGAGCGCACGCTGCGCTTCGTACGCCTGCCGGAGGGCGAGGATCCGGACAGCCTGCTCGCCAGGCGGGGCGCGCAGGCGATGGCGGCGGAGATCGACGCGGCGCAACCGCTGGCCGACCTGCTGTTCGGCCTGCTCGCCGAGGGGGTGCCGCGTGACGCCGGGCCGGAGCAGCGGGCCGGGCTCTACGCCAGACTGACCGAAGCCGCAGCGACGATCGGGCACAGGGGGCTGGCCGCGGAATATCGGCGCACCCTGCAGCAGCATTTCTTCGCGTCGTTCACCGCGCCGCGCGGCCAGGGGAGGGCGTTCGGCAGGCCCGGTGCGACGCTGGGCGCGAGGTCGGGTACGACCCTGGGCGCGACTTTGGGCGCGAAGAAGAGGGTCGCGCCTGGCGTGGACAGGCATCACGAGCGCCTCCGGACTATGCTCGCGATCCTGCTGCGTCATCCAGAGGTGCTGCACGACGTGGAGCAGGCTTTCTGCCAGCTCGACCTGCCGGACGGCATGGCGCGGGTCAGGGCTGCCTTGCTGGACTGGGCGGGCTCGTCCGAAGCCGGGCTCGAAGCCGCTTCGGGGGATGTCGCCGCCGGTCCCGGGCGCTCGCCGTCTCTTGACTCGGCAGGGCTCATAGCCCACCTCCACTCGGCCGGATTATCGGCCCAGCTCGACGCCGTCCTGGCGCCCAGCCCACTGCCGGTCGCGGCGGCCGCCGCCGGGGATGTGATGCCGGCCGACGCCGAGGCCGCCTGGTGGCAGTTTTTCGGGTTCGTGAATGCCGACGGGCTGCGCGAGCAGGTCGCCTCGGCGGAACGGCTTCTGACGGAGCGGTGGGATCCGGCGGCTCAGAAGCAGTTGATCTTGTTAAAGTCCGCCCTGTCCGCGGTCGAGCGCGGTGAACAAGCGGGCGACGGAGACGTATAGCATGCAAGCCGCCGGACTTGCGCGGTTCGGTCGGCGGGTCGGTTTGGAGTTGGGTTAAGCATGGCGACGAAGACGGCGGCGACCACGGAAGCGACCGCAGGCGAACAGGACGCGGACTCCACCCTGCTCGACACGCAGTCCGCTTCGGTCAAGCGCCTGATCGCGCGCGGGCGCGAGCGCGGCTACATCACCTTCGACGAGCTCAACGCGGTGCTGCCGCCCGACCAGATGTCGTCGGAGCAGATCGAGGACGTTATGGCCGTGCTGTCCGAGATGGGCATCCAGGTCGTCGAGAACGAGGACAACGAGGAAGTCGAGAAGGTCGAGGAGGAGGAGGAGAAGAAGCCGGAGGCGGAGGAGGGCGACGGCCCGTCCGGCAACGTCGACGCCGAGAGCCTTGGCCGCACCGACGATCCGGTGCGCATGTATCTGCGTGAGATGGGCTCGGTCGAGCTGCTGTCGCGCGAGGGCGAGATCGCCATCGCCAAGCGGATCGAGGCCGGACGCGACGAGATGATCGGCGGGCTGTGCGAGAGCCCGCTCACCTTCCGCGCCATCATTTCCTGGCACGACCGGCTCAAGGTCGGCCAGATGCTGCTGCGCGACATCATCGATCTCGAAGCCACCCAGGCCGGCAACGTCGTCGTCGAGGAGCTGCCGGACGGAGTCGCCGGCGGCGTCCCGTCGCCGTCGGAGCCGAGCTTCGACAATCCGGCCGACGACGACGCCGAGGAGGGCGAGGGCGCCGGCCTGTCGCTGTCGGCGCTGGAGGAGAAGCTCAAGCCGGAGGTCCTGCAGCAGTTCGAGGAGGTCGAGACCCTCTACAAGAAGCTGCACAAGCTCCAGGCCAAGCGGATCGAGAATCTCACCGCCGGCGAGGAGGCGTCCGACCGGTCGGAGAAGGCCTACGAGAAGCTGCGCGACGAGCTGGTCGCCAAGGTCGAGCAGGTCCACCTGCACAACAACCGCATCGAGGAGCTGGTCACCCAGCTCAAGCAGATCAGCCAGCTTCTGAACGGGCTCGAGGGCCGCATGCTGCGCTACGCCGAAAGCGCCAAGGTCAGCCGCGACGACTTCCTGGTGAAGTATCGCGGCCGGGAGATGGACCCCAACTGGATGGAGGCGATGGCGTCGCTTCCCGGCAAGGCGTGGAAGAACTTCGTCGCCCGTCATTCCGTCGAGGTGCTGGAACTGCGCGCCAAGGTCGGACAGGTCGCCGCGGATACCGGGCTGCCGATCACCGAGTTCCGTCGCGTCTATGCCACCGTCTCGCGCGGCGAGCGGGATTCGGCGCGCGCCAAGAAGGAGATGATCGAGGCCAATCTGCGGCTGGTGATCTCGATCGCCAAGAAATACACCAATCGCGGGCTGCAATTCCTCGATCTGATCCAGGAAGGCAACATCGGCCTGATGAAGGCGGTGGACAAGTTCGAGTACCGGCGCGGCTACAAATTCTCGACCTACGCCACCTGGTGGATCCGGCAGGCCATCACCCGCTCGATCGCCGACCAGGCGCGCACCATCCGCATCCCGGTGCACATGATCGAGACGATCAACAAGCTGGTCCGCACCTCGCGGCAGATGCTGCACGAAATCGGTCGCGAGCCGGCCCCGGAGGAGTTGGCCGAGAAGCTCGGCATGCCGCTCGAGAAGGTGCGCAAGGTGCTCAAGATCGCCAAGGAACCGATCAGCCTCGAGACCCCGATCGGCGACGAGGAGGACAGCCATCTCGGCGACTTCATCGAGGACAAGACCGCCGTCATCCCGCTCGACGCGGCGATCCAGACCAATCTGCGCGAGGCTACCACGCGCGTGCTGTCCTCGCTGACGCCGCGCGAGGAGCGCGTGCTGCGCATGCGCTTCGGCATCGGCATGAACACCGATCACACGCTCGAAGAGGTCGGCCAGCAGTTCAACGTGACGCGCGAGCGCATCCGCCAGATCGAGGCGAAGGCGCTGCGCAAGCTCAAGCACCCCAGCCGTAGCCGCAAGCTGCGCTCGTTCCTGGACGATTGAAGCCCGTCTCGCACCGCGCGCCCTAACGTCCAGAGCCGAAGCAGATGCTGACCATGGGGGATACGACCCGGATCGCTGTGGACGTGACTTTCCTGCGCCTCGATCCGGGCGTGACCGGGCAGCCGGTCCCGGCGCTTCCGCCCGACGTGTCGCTGGTACGGGTCGCAGCACCCAGCGTCGCCTTCTATCGCTATCTCTACGGCACCGTGGGCGGCGCCTATTGCTGGTGGCTGCGTCGCGTGGCGCCGGATGCCGAGATCGCCGCGCTGATGGCCGACCCGTCGATCCAGATCCATGTCGCGATGCGCGGTGGCGAGCCGGCGGGTTTCTTCGAACTCGATTCGCGCGCCGGAAGCGACGTGAATATCGGCTATTTCGGCCTGATGCCGCATGCGGTCGGCACCGGGATCGGCGCCGCCCTGCTGGGCGAGGCGATCCGCATCGCCAGGGCGGCGAGCCGCAGCGGCAGTGTCCGGGTCAATACCTGCACCGCCGATCATCCGCGCGCCCTGCCGACCTATCTGCGCGCCGGATTCCGTCCGCTGCGCACGGTCCGGGAGATCTGGGACATTCCCGACCGGCTCGGGCTTGCGATACCGGACCGGCTGCGGGCCTGAGCGCATGAGCCCGCCGCCGCTCATCGATGCGCCGCGGGTCAGGCTGTTTGTGCCGTCGCGCGCCTGGGGCGGCCGGCGGCGACGCGAGATCCTGCTGGCGGCCGCGGCGATCGCCGTGCTGGCGCACGTGCTGGCGGTGCTGGCGATCCTGGCCGCGCAGCGCCTGTCGCCGCATCCGGCCGCTGTGCCGCCCCTGGCGCAGGACCCGCCGACCATCGAGATGGTCGAGGATCAGAACCGCTATGCCGGCGGCTCCAAGCCGACCCCGCCGGCCACGCCCACCCCGCCCGCGCCGCCGGCGCCGCCCGCGCCGCCGAAGCAGGCCGGGGCGCCCGACCCCTCCGACCTGCAGCCGCCGGCACCGGCGACGGCGGACGAGACCACGCCGCCGGACGCGAAGAAATCGCCCGATCCGCAACCGCCGGCGCCATCGCCGACGCCGCAGGCGCAGCAGCAGCAGCCGGAGGTCGCGCTCGACCCGGCCGACGGTCTTGGCTACGGCCACCAGGACGATCCGCACATCATCCCGGCCTCGCCCGACAGCCACGCCAACAAGATGCCGCCCTATCCGCGCGCCGCCGGACGACGCGGCGAGGAGGGCTCGGTGCAGATGCTGGTCAGGATCGCCGCCGACGGCTCGGTGGAGGGCATCGATGTCGCGGTCAGTTCCGGCTATCCGGACCTGGACGAGACCGCGACCAGGGCGGTGTCGCACTGGCATTTCCGCCCGGCGATCCGCGACGGCGTGCCGGTGCCGACGCAGATGATGCAGGTGTTCAACTACCATATCGATCGCTAGCAGCAGGTCGCCCGCCCGGGAGCCCGGCAACAAACCCCGGCCACCGCCCGGCGGGCTGGCCCGGACCCGGCGATGTCGTCTAAACTCCCAACGCAACGAAGGTGGTGTGCATGGTCTCGCGCGTGGCGATCATTGGGGCCGGCTGGTATGGCTGCCATCTGGGCAGTTCGCTCAAGGCGCTCGGCTTCGAGGTGCGCGTGTTCGAGCAGCATCACCGCCCGCTGCACGAGGCGTCCGGCAACAACCAGTTCCGCCTGCATCTGGGCTTCCACTATCCGCGCCATCACGGCACCAGGGTGCAGTCGCGTGACGGGTTCATGCGCTTCATGGAGCGCTATCCGCAGCTCTCGCGCGAGATCTCGGAGAACATCTACGCCGTGCCGAAGGCGGAGAGCCTGATCGACTTCGCCACCTACCGCCTGATCATGACCTCCACCGGCATCGATTTCCGCGAGCAGAGCGACACCTCGATCCCGATCCGCGAAATCGCCGGGCTGATGCTGACCGGCGAACGGGTGCTGCTGATCGAGCATGCCAGGCGCTATTTCGTCGATCTGCTCGGCGACAGCCTCGTGTTGAACCACCGCGTGACGTCGATCGAGGAGACCGCGGATCACGTCGTGGTCGAGGGCGAGCCGTACGACCTGCTGATCGACGCGAGCTGGGGACAGCAGCTCGGCATGCCGATGCCGTTCTTCTACGAGCCGACCATGCTGCTCTATTACGAGACCGACCACGCCTTCCCGGCGGTCACGTTCGTCGACGGGCCGCTCTGCTCGGTGTACCCGACCGAGGATCCCAACATCTACACGCTGTCGAGCGTGCCGCACACGCCGCTGGCCCGCGTCACCGATGCTGTCGAGGCGCAGAGGATTCGCGACAGCGTGTCGTCCGACACGGTGAGCGCCAAGGTTGCGGCGATGGAGGAGCAGGTCTCGCGCTACCTGCCGACCTTCAAAGAGAGCTTCCGCTTCGTCGGTCCGCAGTTGGCGATCAAGACCAAGCCGGTCGGCAATTTCGACGACCGGAGCTGTTCGGTGTTCCGGCGCGGCCGCATCTTCCATGTCATGTCTGGCAAGATCGACACCATCTTCTTCGCCATGGAGCGCATCCTGGCCTTCGTCGAGAGCAGCCGCGAGCAATCCTTCTCGCCGCTCGCCAGCCCGCTGCGACGCGATATCGTCAAGCGCGGCCTGCAGACCCGCGAACACGGCCAGGGAGCCGCCTGACATGAGCGAACGTGCCCTGATCGGCCATACCGGCTTCGTCGGCTCCAACCTGGTCTCGCAGCAGAGCTTCCAGCATCTCTACAACTCGACCAGCATCGGCGCGATCGATGGCAGGCACTTCACCGACGTGGTGTGCGCCGGCGTGTCGGCGGTGAAATGGTGGGCCAACCAGAATCCCGCAGAGGATCTGGCGAGAATCGAATCGCTGATCGCCCGGCTCGATACCATCACCGCCGACAACTTCACCCTGATCTCGACCATCGACGTGTACGCCACGCCGATCGACGTCACCGAGGCCGACCAGCCCCTGCTGGACGGGCTGCACGCCTACGGCGCCAATCGCGCGATGCTCGAGCGCTGGGTCTCTGATCGCTTCGCCGTCCACCAGATCCTGCGCCTGCCCGCGTTGTTCGGCACCGGGCTGAAGAAGAACGCGATCTACGACCTGATGCACGACAACCGCATCCAGGTGATCAATCCCGACAGCCGGTTCCAGTGGTATCCGCTGGAGCGGCTGGGCGAGGATCTCGACCTGGCGCGCGAGCGCCATCTCGGCGTGGTCAATCTCGCTACCGCGCCGCTGTCGATGGAGGAGATCCGCGCCCGTTTCTCCCCCGGCAGCGTCATCGGCGCCGAGGCGGCCCCGGTCGCCCGCTACGACATGCGCACCCTGCACGATGCGGAGTTCGGCGGCATGCACGGCTACATTCTCGATCGCGAGGGCGTGCTCGCGGCGATGGGCCGCTTCATCCAGTCCGAGACGGAACCGCGCGCATGATCCGGCTGGGCGTGTCCAATCTGGCCTGGCCGTCCGAGGCGGAGGATCGCGCCCTCGCCCTGCTGGCCGAGAAGGGCGCCCAGGGCGTCGAGGTCGCACCGACCAGGATCGCGCCCTGGGACGAGCTGACGCCGCAGCGCCTCGGCGGGTTCCGCAATGGCTGCCGCGCGGCCGGCCTGGAGATCAGTTCGCTGCAGGCGGTTTTCTTCGGCAGGCCGGAAGCCACGCTGCTCGCCGACGAGGCCGGGTTCGCCGCCATGCGCGCGCACACCGAAATCCTGGCCGGCATCGCCGACGCGCTCGGCGCGAAGATCGCCGTGTTCGGCGCGCCACGCTCGCGCCTGCGCGGCGCGCTCGCCGAGGGTGACGCGATGCGGCTTGCCGCCGACCGGCTGCGAATCCTGGGCGACATCGCCGCCGAGGGCGGGCTGAGCTTCGGCATGGAGCCGGTGCCGCCGGTGTACGGGGCCGACTTCCTGAACCATGCCGCCGACATGATCGCCCTGGTCGCGCTGACCGACCACCCCAACATCCGCGCCCATCTCGACACGGCCTGCGTGTCTCTGGCCGGCGACGATCCGTCCGACGCCATCCGCGCCGCGATCCCCAGCCTGGCGCACTACCACATGGCCGAACCCGAGCTCGGTCCGTTCGCCGCGCCGACGCTCGATCACGACACGCCCGGCCGCACCCTGCACGCGGTCGGCTACGATGGTTGGGTGGTGATCGAGATGAAGCAGGGCGACGGCGACGGCCTCGACCAGGTCGCCACCGCGATCGACTACGCCAGGACGCACTACATCCGCGTCTGAACAACAATGGAGGCCAGCATGGCCCGCTTTCAAATCGGCGACCACCTGGCGCATCTGAACGGCTCGCACGACGGCAAGCTGATCGATATCGACGGCAGCACCGCCTATCTGATGCAGGCCAACGGCGTCGAGATCGAATTCCCGCTCGATCAGCTCAAGCCCTTCGACGCCGCCGCTCCGAAGCAGCCCAGGCCCGGCGCGCCCGCGCAGCCGTACGAGAAACGTCTCAGCCCGGCGCACCAGGCGCTGCTCGCCTCGGTTCCCGCCACCGTGCTCGCCGCCATCGCCCGGAATTACGACCGCGCCGATCCGCCGGCGCCGTTCGCGTCCCTGTCCGACGTGAAGAGACTGGGCGTGATCCGCGTCTATCTGCCGCAGGTCGAGCATTCGCTCCTGGTCAACAACATGAAGCTCGTCGTCGCGATGCGCGATCTCGGCAAGGCGGATCGATAGGCCAGGCGTTCCCGTCATCGCAGGGAGAGGCCGGTTTCGCCTGTCGGCGAACCGGCGGATCAGCGAAATGCCTTGAGTGCCGCCTCCAGCAGGAGCGCCGGGGAGCGATCGTGGCGCAGCACGGGGGGTATGGCGTTCGGAAGATTCAAAAGGCCGTAGACCGCGATCTGCGCCGCCCGGATCGAGTATTCGACCGTGAAGACGACATCGTCGTCGATCTCCACGAACTGGCTGACGAACCCGAGATTTTTCGAACGCGGCGGCACTGGAAGCGGCCGATCCGCCGTCAGGCGGGGCATGAACATGCTGGTGATATAGGGCAGCCGGCAGGGCAGGCATGTGGCGCCGTCGAAGCAGGCGAGGTCCAGCGCGAGGTGCCCGCACAATTCCTGCAGGATCTCCATTCCGGAGCAGTCTTCCATCGGCTTGGCGACGAAGTCGCCGATCCTGCCGGGATGCAAGGCGTAGCCCCAGAACACCGTCACCGAGGCCGGTTGGTCCGCGAAATGCGGCTGGTGGGGTATAACGATCGACAGGAGCCATCGCGAATCGCGAAACGTCACCAGTCCGCCGGTGCCGGCCTCGTTATCCGACAGTGCCTCCATCACGTCGAGAAAGCCGGTTCCCTGCATCGTGACGGTGAAGGATTCCCAGACGGTTTCCGATATGGCGTCGTTGAAGGCCGCAGGCCTGCCGAACTCGGGGCGTCCCGCCGCCAGGATTTCCCAGAGATCCCAGCCGTGGCTGGTCCGCTTCGTCATCCTTGACGGCGGGTGCTCCATCGAGCCGAAGCTCGACGCATCGGTCATGGAGGCGTTCTGGACGATGACGAGATCCATCGGCGAGACCGCGATCGACCGGGTCTCGGCTTCGAGCCGGATCGTCAGACCGGTCACGAGCGGATCGGGCCCGGGATCCAGGGCCACCTGCGTCACCGTGCATCGAGCGGCGAAGCCGACGCCCGCCGCTTCCAGGTAGCTCCGCAGCGGTCGGACCAGCGAGTCGTATTGATTGAACACCGTCCGTTTGACGCCGGCCAGGGTGTCGATCCTGGTGAATTCCAGGATGAAGCGGTGCAGATAGCGCCTGAATTCGATCGCGCTGTGCCAGGGCTGGAACGCGAAGGTCGTCGACCACAGAAACCAGAAATTCGTCGCGAAGAACGACGGAGACAGCCAGTCGGTGATCGCCGACGGTCCGACGGAGCGTTCCTCGCAGACGAACAGTTTCAGCAGCTCGGCGCGATCGCGCATCGAGAATCCCATCGTCGCCGTCTCGACGACGGCGCGGTTGCGGTCGACGAGCCGCGCCTGGGCGTGCGAACGATGCAGCGCGTTGAAGGCCACCGTTTCGTCGTAGACCGTGAGGCCGGGCGTCGCGAGAGACGGGATCGAGCGGAACAGCGCCCATGTGCATTCGTAATTCTCGGTCGTGAACATGCGCCCGCCGCGCAGCCTGTAGCCGCCGGAGGCGTCGCCGCCGGCGTCCAGGCTGCCACCAGGCACGGCGTGGTCGTCGTAGATCGTGATTTGGTCGCCGTCCATGCCGCCATCGCGAACCATGAAGGCGGCAGCGGCAAGGGAGCCGATCCCTCCGCCGACGAGATGGGCTCTGCGTCGGGCGGGGAGTCCGGCCGGCGGCATCAGATGTCGTAGCCCGGCCAGCCGTAATGGGCATGGATGCGCTTCTCGTCGGCCTGATCGATGATGTCGGCCGGGTCCCAGGGCGGACTGCTCTTGATCTGGTCTCTGCTGACGCTGACCCGGATCGTCCGCGCGTCCCAGTCGATCGCGGTGACGGCGTAGGGCGCCAGCAGGACGTGCCGGCCGGGCCACCAGTTCAGCGTATCGACGATCAGATAGCGGATGCCCCAGCTCTGGTCATCGAACAGAAAATTCTCGAGATGCCCGACCAGACCGTCGTTCGCCTCGATATGATAGCCGGAGACGGCGGCGGCGCTGCGCAGGTGTGGGTCTGCCGGCTTGCCGAGATAGTCCGTGTCGCCGGTCTGCTGCTCTTCCCGTTCCGAACGCGCCCGCGACTCCTCGGATCCCAACGCGTCCATCCCGAAATAGACCGGGCCGAAGGCGGGATTCCAGCCATAGTAGTCGAACAGCGCCCGTTGCGACTGTTGCGAGACCGGCCGGTCGTCGGCAATGTCCGGACTGTTCTCGACCTGGAGCCTCGACAGATCCACCCTGATCGTGCGCCGCTCGTGATCGATAGCCAGCGTCGCCGACGGATGGATCAGCACCAGCCTCTGGGAGAGCCAGGTTCCGGTATTGACGACGATCCAGCGAAACACCCAGCTCCGGTCGTCGAACAGCAGGTCGCGGACGTGTCCGAGCCTGCCGTCGCTGGCGACGATGTCGTAGCCCTCCAGGGCCTGCGGCACGAGCAGCATGGGCCAACTCCTTGTTCGGCTCGGGCGGCGTCCGCCTCGCGCCGTTCCATGAGTAGGCGATCGGCGGATGGGCGATGCGGCCCGTATTCGGAAATTGGCTATGCGCGATCGCACCCCGCCCGGCGAACGGGCCGCGCCGCGTGCCGCGTTGCTGCCATCGCGCGATAAGCCTTGCCCCCGCGCGGCTTCCATGGTTTATCCCGCCGCTTCCCTGCCGGAGCGAGTGGCATCGCCCCGGCTATACCCATGCCGTGCCCTCGGGCCGGCGCCGCACCCCGGGATCCCCCCGGCACGGTCGGGTTGAACCATCCGAAGGGAGAAATCATGCCACTGTATGAAAGCGTGCTGATCGCACGCAACGACATCACCCAGGCGCAGGTCGACCTGATCGCCGACGGCATCGCCGCCCTCGTCGAAGGCGAAGGCGGTTCGGTGCAGAAGCGCGAATATTGGGGCCTGCGCAGCCTGGCGTACCGGATCAAGAAGAACCGCAAGGGGCACTACATGCTCCTCGGCCTCGATGCCAAGCCGACCGCCATCACCGAGATGGAGCGCCAGCTCGGCCTGAACGAGGACGTGCTGCGCTTCCTGACCCTGCGCGTCGAGACCATCGACGAGAACCCGTCCGCCATCCTCAGCCGCAAGAGCGACGATCGCGAGCGCGGCTTCCGTGGTCCGAAGCCGGCCGGACGGTTCGATAGCGGCCGCAAGCGCGGCTACGACGATCGCGAGGAATTCCGCGCCCGTCCCGAGGACAGCGATCGTCCCGAGCGCGGTCCGCGCGGCGGCCGCGACATGGCCGAGGGGGAGTAAGCACCCATGTCACAGAGCAACACTGCCGAGCCTGGCCGCCAGGGCGGCAACCAGGGCGCCGGCGACGAGGCCGGCGGCCGCCGCGCCGCCGTTGGCGCGCGCCGCCCGTTCTATCGCCGCCGCAAGTCCTGCCCGTTCTCCGGCCCGAACGCGCCGAAGATCGACTACAAGGACGTGCGTCTGCTGTCCCGCTTCCTCTCCGAGCGCGGCAAGATCGTGCCGAGCCGCATCACCGCGGTGTCCGCCAAGAAGCAGCGCGAGCTGGCCAACGCCATCAAGCGCGCCCGCTTCCTGGCACTCCTCCCCTACATCCTGAGCTGAGGGAGCGCACACCATGGCCGCAACCGAAGTGATCCTGCTCCAGCGCGTCGAGAAGCTGGGCCAGATGGGCGAAATCGTGAAGGTGAAGCCGGGCTACGCCCGCAACTTCCTGTTGCCGCAGGGCAAGGCGATCCGCTCCAACGCGCATAACCGCGAGCGTTTCGAGCGCGAGCGCATTCAGCTCGAGGCCACCAACCTCAAGCGTCGCGAGGAGGCCGAGCGCCTCGCCGAGCGGATGAGCGGCCTCACCGTCGTCATCATCCGCCAGGCCGGCGACAGCGGCAGCCTGTACGGCTCCGTGTCGCCGCGCGACATCGCCGCGGCGGCGTCGGAAGGCGGCCTGACCATCGATCGCAGCCAGGTGCAGCTCGCACACCCGATCAAGACGCTCGGTTTGTCCGACGTCCGCGTGGTGCTGCATCCGGAAGTCACCATCCGCGTGGTCGCCAACGTCGCCCGCTCGGTCGAGGAGGCCGAGCGTCAGGCCCGCGGCGAGCGCATCGGCCTCAATGACGGCGACGACGACGATCAGGACGAGACCGAGACGTTCGAGGGCGCCGAGCCCGAGAGCGAAGAGGCCGTCTGATCCTACCCGGACACGACTGAGCGAAAAAGACAGGCCCGGACCGCCAAGGTCCGGGCCTTTCTTCTGCCTGCCGCAATGTTTTGACCGAACCGGCCGGCCTGCGTCATTCTTGCGGCGGATAGCGTGGAGCCCACGGGATGAACCTGCTGCTCGACCTGGTGCTGCGGCGCTTCGTGACGCGCGGCACGCTGCGGATCGGGTTTCCGGACGGCACCACCCGCCGCTACGGCCAGGGCGACCCGGTGGTGGGTCTGCGCATCGCCGACAGCGCGATCGAGAACGGCCTGCTGCTCAATCCCGGGCTGGCGTTCGGCGAGGCCTACATGGACGGCACGCTGGCGCCGGTCGGGTGCTCGCTCTACGAGCTGCTCGAATTCTGCCTGGTCAATGCCCAGCACGGTTTCCATCCCGGCGTGGCCCTGTCCGGCCGGCTGCGCGAAGCCCGGCGCGCCATCACCCAGTACAACCCGGCGCCGCGCGCACGCCGCAACGTCGCGCACCATTACGACCTGAATGGCCGGCTCTACAGCCTGTTCCTGGACCGCGACCGGCAATATTCCTGCGCCTATTTCCCGCGCGGCGACGAGACGCTCGACGCGGCGCAGGAGGCCAAGAAGCACCATATCGCCGCCAAGCTGAAGCTGGACCGTCCGGGGCTCACGGTGCTGGACATCGGTTCCGGCTGGGGCGGCCTGGCGCTGACCCTGGCGCGCGACTACGGCGCCCGCGTCACCGGCATCACCCTCTCGACCGAACAGCTCGCCGCGGCGCGCGCCAGGGCCAGGGACGAGGGCCTGCAGGACCGTGTCAGCTTCGAGCTGATGGATTACCGCGCGCTGCGGCAGACATTCGACCGCGTGGTCTCGGTCGGCATGATCGAGCATGTCGGGATCGGCCATTTC
This sequence comes from uncultured Rhodospirillales bacterium, assembly GCA_903844135.1. GTDB lineage: Bacteria > Pseudomonadota > Alphaproteobacteria > Acetobacterales > Acetobacteraceae > Lichenicola. Next base: position 47,519 of record CAIMSN010000127.1, read on the forward strand.
GCGCGCTATTTCGCCACCATCCGGGACTGCCTGGTCGAGGACGGCGTGGCCCTGGTGCACTCGATCGGTCGGACGCGCGGCCCTGGCGCCACCAATCCCTGGCTCGACAAATACATCTTCCCCGGCGGCTATTGTCCCGCTCTGAGCGAGACGTTCGCCGCCATCGAGGGTACCGGACTCTGGGTGACGGATTGCGAGGTGCTGCGGCTGCACTATGCGCGCACCATCGCCCATTGGCGCCGCCGCTTCGCCTGCAACCGCGACCTGATCGCCGCTCTCTACGACGAGCGGTTCTGCCGCATGTTCGAGCTGTATCTGGCCGGGTCGGAGATCGCGTTCCGGCGCCAGGGCTACATGAACTTCCAGATCCAGCTCAGCCGCGCCGTCGACGCGCTGCCGACGACCCGCGACTACATGACCGACATGGAACGCCTCCGCATTGCCGACGCCCGTGCGGAGTCGCGGATCGATGCCGACTGATCCAGGTCGGGGGTCCGCCCATCGGCCGGCTCTGCGGTGCCCGGCCAGTGCCTACGTCGATCTACGGCAACCCGTCAGAGCCGTTTCGCGAGCCGGTCGAACTCCGCGATCGACAACGTCTCGGCGCGGCGCTGCGGATCGATCTCCGCGCGCGCCAGCAGCGCCTCGCCGCCCAGGCCCTTCAGCGCGCCCCTGAGCATCTTGCGGCGCTGGCCGAACGCGGAGGCGGTGAGGCGTTCCATCGCCGCGAACAGGTCCGGCGGCGGCTGGTCGGCATGCGGCACCAGCCCGACCACGGCCGAGAACACTTTCGGCGGCGGCGAGAAGGCGCCGGGCGGGATCCGGGTCAGCAGCGAAACGCCGCAGGTCCATTGCGACAGCACCGCCAGGCGGCCATAGGCCTCCTCGCCGGGCGCCGCGGCGATGCGCTCGGCGACCTCCATCTGGAACATCAGCGTCAACCGCTCCCAGTGCGTCGCCTGGCGCAGCCAGCCGACCAGCAGGGGGGTGCCGACATTGTAGGGCAGGTTGGCGACGATCTGGCGCGGCGCCGGAATCAGCGCCGCCAGGTCGAGCCGGGTGGCGTCCGCCTCGATCAGGCGCAGCCGGCGCTCGCCGGCCTCGTCGAGCAGCACGCGCAGCGCCTCGATTGCCGCCACCGCGCGCCGGTCGATCTCGATCGCGGTGACGCTTTCCGCCCTGGTGTCGAGCAGCGCCCGGGTCAGGCCGCCGGGGCCGGGTCCGACCTCAATCACGTGCCGGCCGGAGAGGTCCCCGGCGAGGGCGGCGATCCTGGCGATCAGTCCGGGATCGAGCAGGAAATGCTGGCCGAGGGATTTGCGCGCATCGAGCCCGTGCTGCGCGATCACCGCGCGCAGCGACGGCAGGATCGGCATCGCCACCGACGGCGTCCGCGCCGGATACCCGGTCGCTAGGAGGTCGAACGCATGTCGATCACCGCCTTGCGGTGCAGATCGCGGTTGAGCTGGCGCGAGACCTGCTCGACGCGATCGTTCAGCAACTGGTCGGCGAGCTCCTCGGTGTTGTGGTCGGCGAGGTTCTTTTCGGTGCGCGAGCAGACCATGATGATGTCGATGCCGTCGGTCGAGACCAGCGGGTGGCTGGCGGTGTTGTTCGGCAGCGGCTTGAGCACGTTGGCCATCTGCGGGTTGAGGCGGTCGAGCTGCACCTGGCCGGGATTGCCGGGGCGCTTCTCGCCGAAGGTCTTGTTGGCGGCCTCCAGCGTGGCGCAGTCATGCGCGCTCCTGGACAGGGCGGTGGCCTGCTGCAGCGCCTGCTGCTGCTGCGCGGTCGGATTCTGCGGGTTCAGCGGCGAGGTGAACGGGATGAAGGCCTGCCGCAGATCGAGCACCGTGGTCATCTGCTTGCCGACTTCGCGCCGTCCGGCCAGCGAGATGATGTCGTAGCCGCCGGCGACGCGGATCGGGTTGCTGACCGCGCCGATCGGCATCTCCCTGGCCACGGCAACCACCTGCGGATCGAGCGTATCGGCCTGCACCCAGCCGAGCGAGCCGCCATCGAGCGCGGTCTGGCTCTGGCTGAACTGCGCGGCCACGATCGGGAACGGCGCCCCGGCACGGAGCTGCTGGATCACCGTGTCGGCGAATTTCAGCGCGTCACCGGTGTTCTTCGGGTCGTCGACCGGGACGAAGATCTCGCTGATCTCGTATTCCGGCTGGCCCGCCTCGCTCTTGATCGCCTCCGCGCGCTGGCGGATGTCGGCGGAGCTGATCCTGGCACGGTCGCCGAGCTGCTGGCGCAGCACCCCGGTCCAGGCGAGCTGCGCCCTGATCTGGTCGATCAGCGTGGTCATCGACACGCCGTCGGAGGCGAGCTTGTCGCGCAGCGCGTTCTCCGCCATGCCGTTGCGCTTCTCGATGTCGGCGATGGCGTTGGCGATCTGGCTGAGCGGCACGTTGATGTGGCGCTGCTGGATCTCCTGCATGCGCAACTTCTCGTCGATCAGTTGGCGGGTGATCTGCGGCCGCAGGCGAGCCTGCACCTCGTCGTTCATCGGCAGTCCGGTCGAGAGCGCGAACAGGCGGGCGCGATCGTCGATGTCGCGCCTGGTGATGATCTGCCCGTTCACCACGGCGACGATGCGGTCCTGCGCCGGGCCGATCTCGTCCTGGTCGGCAGGCTTGGCCGCAGCGGCGCCGGTCGCGGCGCCGGCCTGCTGCTGCTGGTGGCGATGGTGACGGGTCTGCGCCAGGGCCGGTCCGGACGACAAAGGCAGCGCGGCCGCGAAGGCCGCAAGCATGGCCGCGAGCGAGGCGGCGTGCGCCGTTCGGGAGATGCGCATGAAGCTCATGGTATGTTCCTGGACAAACGGAAGGTTCGGCATCAGCCATTCACCGGGAAGGTGCCGAGCGTCTTGAAGGTGAGGGTGAACAGGATGGAGGTGTCGCCGCTGTCGCCGTTGATGGTCGTATAGCGGCGATTGAACGCGACATCGAAGATGAAGCAGTCGTTGGTGTAGGAGAGGTCGCTGCCCAGCGCCACGAAGCGATTGGTGGCGAGGTCGCGCCGTCCATAGGCGCCGACATGCCACTGCTTGTAGGTGCTCGACAGGCCGAGGGTGCCTTCGTTGGTCGGTACGAAATAGTTCGACGACGGCAAGCCGGTATAGAAGTTGTTGTCATAGTAATAATAGAAACTATGCTGGTTGTAGATGTAGCCGCCTGTCACCGACAGCAGCGGCACGCCGGCGGTGATCAGGCCATCGGCGAAATGGGTCTGACCGGTGTCGTGGTCGAACCGGCCGCGCGCGGTGAAATCGAGATACTTCACCGGCGAGAACCTGATCCTGCCGACCACGTCGGAGGCGTGGGTGGTCAGGCCGGTGTCGGGCAACTGGTTCTGGTCGATATGTTCCTGGTAGCTCTCGCCGACCAGGGCGTCGATCTGCCTGGAGCCGAAGGTCCAGTTGAAATGCAGCCCGTAATTGGCGCGCAGGCCGCCATCGAGACGATCGACGCCTTCGTGCCGGTTCAGCGAAAACAGCGTGCTGTCGGTGAATTCGTAGTCGAGGCTGTCCTCGTTCGGCAGGTTGCGGTTGCGGCTGTTGCCGTAGTTCGGCGCCGCGATGAGCTGCACGATCGGTTCGACGATCACCGAGCTGCTCTTGCTGCTGCGCAGGAACGGCCAGTTCATCTTCACCGCCACCGTTGGCAGCGCCTGGCTGGTGGAGGCGGCGTTCACGCCGGCATAGTTCGGCAGCAGGTCGAGCTTGGTCGCCTTGTAGACCTCGCTGTCGAGATGGGCGGTGAATACGAACATCTGGCCCAGCGTGTCGTGGAACGGCCGGTCCCAGTTCAGGCTCAGTTGCGCGCGCTGGTCCGAGGTGCCGTTGGAGCGGTAGATGTTGAAGTCACGCGTCGAGACCGACGTGCGTCCGCCGAGCGCGTCCGGCGCGCCCATGAAGGAATACTGGTATTGCGGAAGGACGAACGGCAGCTCGCTCGAATTGATGACACCGGAATTCAGCCCCTGGTAGACCGTGCTGTCGAGGCGCGTATAGGCGCCGACGCCAAACCCCTCGACATAGACGTTGCTGCCCAGCACGTCGGCGCCGTAGCCGCTGATGCGGTAGTCGCGCAGATAGTTGGCCGAGCTGGCGACGTTGATGTCGGCGCCGTAGCGCCAGTGCTCGTCGTAGTTGAACTGGGTCTTGGCGAACAGGTAGCCCTGCAGCCCCTTGTCGTCGACCGGCGCCACGTAGCTGCCGTTGCTGTTGGTGTATCCGCCGGTGTCTGTGGTGTCGTAGGCGAGCGCCCCGGTCACGCGCAGGATGCCGTTGTTAAAGTTCTGCCGATATTCGGCGGTCAGTTGCGGTCCGGTATCGGTCGAGAGCAGCGGAACGATCGTCAGGTCGCTGTCGCGATTGATCGCCCAGAAATACGGCAGCGTCACGTAGGTGCCGAGATATTTGTCGTGCGGCGAGATGTCGCCGAGCAGAAACCCGCTCTGCCGCTTCACCGAGGGGTCGGGCGTGGAGAAAAACGGCAGATAGCCGACCGGCAGGCCGAACATGTCGAGATAGACGTCACGATACTCGATGCGCTTGTGCTCGAGGTCGTCGGTCGCGTCGTAGGCGCGCAACTGCCAGAACGGCAGCCGTTCGGGATGCTGCGCGCAGACCTTGCAGGCGGTGTAGACCACGCGCGACAGGTCGTTGACCTTGCCGTCGGTGCGGCGGGCGCCGTTGGCGGCGAGCTTGCCGTTGGCCGCCATCAGGCCGCGCATGTTCGACATCACGCCCTGGCGCATGCCCTGGGTGAGTTCCGCGTAGTCGGAGAACAGCACCTGGCCGTCCGGCTCGACGATCGCGACGTGGCCGGAGGCTGCGGCGACGTTGGTGTTGCGGTCGAACGTCACCTTGTCGGCGCGCAGCGCGTGGTCGTTCTGCCAGATCTCGACATGGCCGGTCCAGGTGACGATGCCCGCCTTGCTGTCGTAGTCGACGCTGTCGGCGCGGAACGTCACCGGCTCGTTGCGGGCCAGCGGCGCGCTCTTGTCGTGGCTGCCGGGCATGGCGATCTGCGCGTCGGCGGCGCTGAACGGCATGGCGGCGATCGAGGCGCCGTAGAGCCCGGCCATGAACAGGCTGGCGCCCGTGTTGCGCTGAACCGCCTTACGCCGGGTCGGCATGCGCTGGTTCGTCCCGGGCTGCCGGAGTGCCGGGAGCGGCGTAGGCGGTGGCGCGACGAAGCGGCGCATCAGCCGTCCTCCAGGTGCAGCAGAAGGGTGATCGCCAGCAACAGGCCGGCGGCGGCCGGCGCCCAGGCCGCCATGACCGGCGGCAGCGCCCCGGACTGGCCGAACTGCTCGGCGACCTTGGAGATGGTGAACAGCAGGAACCCGGCGCCGACGCCGCTGGCGATCATGCGGGCCACGCCGCCGCGCCGCACCGGGCGCATCGAGAAGCCGGCGGAGACCAGCGCCATGGTTCCGGCCAGCAGCGGCAGCGACAGCAGCGACTGGAAGTGCAGCCGGTGGCGGATCGAGGAGAAGCCGGAGCGGTCCAGCAGCCGAATGAAGCCGGGCAGGCTCCAGACCGAGAGCGTGTCCGGCGCGGCGAAGCTCTCCTGCACGCGCGACACGGTGAGGTCGGTCGGCAGGCGCATCGCGCCGATATATTTTGGCAGGTGGTCGGGAGAGACGGTGCGCGCATCCTCGAACTGCCAGGCGTGCGCGCCGAGCTGGCCGCTGCCGGCCTCGATGCGCAGCAGCAGCCGGTCCTGGGAGTCGAGGCGGAACACGCTGATCTGCTTCACGTCGAGCCGGCCCTTCTGCATCATCACGTCGCGGGCATGCAGGATCGCCACCCCGCCGGGCTGGATACCGGGATCGGACTGGCGCAGCCAGAGCTCGCCACCGGCGAGGTTCAGGCTGCCGCCGGAATTGCGCAGATAGATGTTGTCGAGCGCCTCGGCGCGGGCATAGGTCGCCGAGGAGAGCGGGCTCAGCAGCGTGGTCGCGGCCAGCCCGACCGCCATCGCGCAGGCCAGCGGCGCGGCCAGGAACTGCCAGGCGGAGATCCCCGCGGCGCGGGCCACGATCAGTTCCGAGGAGCGGGTCAGACGCCAGAAACAGATGATGCCCCCCAGCAGCACCCCGAACGGCAGGATCTGGATGCAGAAATACGGCAGATGCAGGGCGGCGATCTCGATCGCGAGGCTGGCCGGCACGTCAGGCCTGGTGGCGGCCCGCCGCAGCAGGTCGATGAAGTCGAACAGCGACACCAGCCCGGTCAGCGCGGCGATCAGCGCCAGCATCGACAGGGTGAACTGCCGAGCGATGTAGAAGGAGAGGGTGATGGCGACGGGCATGGCCTGGCTCAGGCGGCCACGGGACCGGGCGGGGCGCCGGCAACGCCGCCCGGGACCCGGCGGCGATCGCCGCCACCCGGCCGCTCGGGGTCGCGATCGCGTATCTCCGGCCAGAACAGGAACGCGGCGCAGCCCAGCCCGGGCAGGATCGCCTGCAGCCAGATCAGCGGGATCAGGTCGGCGTTGCGCGCGGCGATGCTCTGCACCACCAGCCCCAGCGCCAGCAGCCCGACCACGCTCAGGATCGCGCCCATCGGCCTGGCGATCCCGCCATGGCGGGAGAAGCCCCCGGCCAGCACGGCGACCAGCGCCACCATGGTGAAGGAGAAGGCGGTCAGCGGCGCGGTCAGGCGCCGATGCGCCTCGACCAGGAACTTGCCGCGGTCGCGTGCCTGCACGGTGCGCGGATCGGGGTGGAACAACTCGCCCAGCGACATCTCGGTGGAATCGCGGAACCGCACGTCGTCGTCCTTGGCGGTGCTGGCGAGGTCGATGGTGTTCTGCTGGAAGGTCAGCACGTTGAGCCGGCCGGTCTTGCGGTCGATCTCCTGTCGCGACCCGTCGAACAGCACCACCTTGGGCACGTCGCCATTGGCCTCGAGATGGCCGTGCTCGGCCAGGATGGTGGCGTGCACCGATTTCTGGCGGTCGTCCTCGACCATGATGCCGTGCAGCGTGCCGTCCTGGTCGCGGGTGCGGATATAGACCGTCATGGTCGGCGAGACCTGGGTGAACACGCCCTCCTGGAGCAGGAAGGCGGCCATCTTGTTGCGGATCTCGAACTCGTACTGGCGGAAACGGTGATAGCTCGCTGGAACGATCCATACGTTCAGGACGTAGGACAGCGCGACCGCGATCAGGGTGCAGTAGAGCGCCGGCCGCGCGATCCGCGACGGGGCCAGGCCGGCCGCGCGCATCACCGTCAGCTCCCGGTCGCCCGCCAGGCGCTGATAGACGAACTGGGCGACGACGAAGGTGGTGATGGGCAGGATGACGGCGACGAAGTTCGGGATCAGCAGACCGGTCAGCTCGAGGAACACCCGCAGCGACAGGCCGCGATCGATCACCAGGCTGACGAAGCGCAGCGACTGGGTCAGCCAGATCAGCATGGCCAGGCCACCGGTGGTCGCGGCCAGCGCGACCATGAGCTGGCGCAGCACGTACTTGTCCAGGCGGCTGACAGAGATCCGGTTCATGCCCCTCTCTACCCTCCATGGCGTCCCGGCAAAAGTGGCTGTCGCCGACGGCGACCGGGGGGCGAACCATGGATGACGACCGTGCCGACCGGATGCGCGACCACCACCGGCGGCGGCATCGCAAGGTCTCCGATGCCGCGCTGGTGGCGGGAAACGCGGTGACTCTGCTGCCCACCGGGCGCTCCGTGGTCGAGGCGGTGATGGACGCGATCGCGGGTGCGCGGCGTTACGTGCACATGGAATATTACACGGTGGACGACGTCACGCTCGACGGGCGCAGCCTGTTCGCGCTGATGGAGCAGGCGGTGCGGCGCGGGGTCGAGGTGGCGCTGATCTGGGATGCGGTCGGCAGCAACGACACGTCGGACGAGGCGCTCGAGCGGCTGGAGCAAGCCGGGGTCAGGCTGCTGGAATATCATTCGATCAACCCGTTCAAGCAGCGCTTCAACCTGGCGGTGAACGACCGCGACCACCGCAAGCTGACGGTGGCCGACGGCACGCTGGCGATCATGGGCGGGGTGAACATGTCCAGGGTCTACGAGACCCCGGAATCGGCCGGGCGCGGCCAGGACGCCGACCATGCGTACTGGATCGACAACGGTATCCGCGTCCAGGGGCCGGCGGTGGCCGAGGCGCACCGAATCTTCTTCGAGACCTGGGATGCCAACGCCGGCGGCGAGGAGCCGAGGCTGCGCGGCCGCGACGACGCGGCGCCGGAGATCTGCGGCGATCACACCGTCAGGGTCGCCGGCAGCGCGCCGGCCGAGCGCAAGCCGCTGTTCAACCAGACCATGCGGGCGGCGATCCGCGGCGCGAAGTCGCACCTGGTGCTGGCGACCGGCTATTTCGTGCCGACCTCGCGGGAATGGCGGTTGCTGTGCCGGGCGGCGTCGCGCGGCATCCGGGTGGACCTGCTGCTGCCCGGCTATAGCGACGTGCAGGCGGCGGTGCATGCGGCGCGATCGCTCTACGGGCCGCTGCTGAAATGCGGAGTGCGCATCCACGAGGTGCGTCACGCCATGCTGCACGCCAAGGTGGCGACGTTCGACGGGGTGATGACGGTGATCGGCACGTCGAACTTCGACCGGCGCAGCGTGCATTACAACAACGAGATCGACGCGGTGGTGCTGAGCCGCGAGGTGGCGGGCGACGTCGAGGCGATGCTGCGCCAGCACATCGCCGCCTCGGACCGGATGGATTACGGCGAATGGGCCACCCGCCCGGCGACCGAGCGGCTGGCGGAATTCACCGCGCGGCTGTGGAAGCGCCTGATGTGACCGGGCCAGGCCCGGCCTAGAGCATCATCCGATCGAACGGAATCGTTCGATCGGATGGAGATGCTCGCTGAAACAACAGGCTAGAGCGCGGGGCGTGAGCCAAGGCGAACGGACCGTGCTCTAGCCGATGCTGACCGGATCGCCGACCGACAGGCGGCCGGGCGCCTCGGGGATCAGGTTCCGGCCGAAGATGATGCCGTCCGGCTGGCGGTTGAGCCGCCCCAGGGTTTTCAGCGGCTCGCCGGGATGCGGCTTTTCCCCGGTGCGCTGGTCCTGGGTGACGACCACGCAGCGGGCGCACGGGGTGGGGGCGCGGAACCGCATCGCGCCGATCCGCAGCGTCTGCCAGGAATTCTCGTCCCAGGCCGGGAAGCCGGAGACCACTAGGTTGGCGCGGAACCGGTCGATCGGCACCGCGCCCTGGGCCAGGGCGCGGTTCAGCGCGTCGAGCGAGGCGTTGTTGACCACCAGCACCGGGAATCCGTCGGCGAACGAGACCCGATCCTGCTCCAGGCCGCAGCCCGGATCGACCGGCCGGACGCCGGTATCGTGCATGAACCAGAGCAGGCAGGGCCGGCCGAGCCGCGCCGACAGCCAGTCGCTGGCGGCCGGGTCGGCGGCGCGGGCGGGCAGGCTGTGGTGCCAGACCACCACCGCCGCGACCGGCGCCTGCTCGTCCGGCAGGCGGACGCGACAGGACTCGCCGCCGCGCCGCAGGGTGAGCCCGGCCGCGTCCGGGATGGCGTCGAGCGTGGCCATGTCGGGCAGGTCGCGCTGGGTGAGGAATTTCCGGTCCGCGCCGGTGACCAGCCAGCGCCGGTCGCCTTCCAGCCCGCAGCGCTCGATCGCGGCGGCCTCCAGGGCGATGCCGCGCAGGCCCTTCACCGGGTAGAGGTGGATCTGCTCGAGGATCGGCATGGCGCGCGACGTCGCGGACACGGTCCAGGCCCTATTCCGACCCCATCACCAGCCCCTCGATGTCGTGCTTCTGGACGATCGGCACCAGCGCATCCACCACCCGGCAGGCGAGATGATCGCGCACCTGCGCCGGCAAGGCGTCGTGGAAGGCGTGCGTGACCATCATGTCGTGCAGCGCCGCATGGCCCGCGCCGGGTGCGTCGATCCCCAGCACCAGCACGGGACGGGCGATCGGCGAGCCGTGCGCGGTGCCGCGATGCATGGTCAGGGCCGAGCGGCAGGAGATGTCGCCGCGCTGGGGAAACTTCCGCACCGCCCGGTCGGCGAAGCGCGGCCATTGCGCCCGGTCCGGGAACATCTCGTGCGTCCAGGCCCGCCCGTCGTCCCATTGCGTACCGGGCGCGACCTCGAACGGCCCCATGTCGGGCGTCACGTCGACCCCGGTCAGGTTGAAGGCCAGCGACGTGAGGCGGCGATCCGCATGCGTCGCGGCCGGCGACGGAAAATCGCGATGCCAGGGCTGGTTCATCGCCCCCTGGAACGGAATATCGAAGCCGATCTCGACGATCTCGTACTGCGGCCCCAGGACCGCCTCGGCCATGCCGGCGATCCAGGGATGGGCGGCCAGCTCGGCGAAGCCGCCGATCGCTTCCGGGTGCAGCTCGACGTACCAGCGGCGCGGGCCGCGCCCCACCGCGCCGCCCGGACGCTGGATCGCCTCCCAGAAGGCGGTCATCATGTCCTCGCGCATGCGGTCGATCCAATCCGCCGAAAACGCCGCCTTGTGCCCGACCACCCCGTCGCGCATCAGGGTCTCGACGTCGCCGGCGATCGACGGATCCTGCGCCATAGCGGGCGAAAGCGTTTGCTGCGCCATCTCGTGCTCCTCCCGGCCTTGCCGGACGTCGACTGTGATCCTGGGCAGCAGGCGACGCAAACCGGGCAGGTGGCCGGGTCAGGGCCCCGGAAAGATCTTGCCAGGATTGAGCATGTCGTCCGGATCGATCGCCCGCTTGATGCGTCGCATGGTGTCGAGTTCGGCACCGCCGCGCCAGTCCGGCATCATGTAGGGCTTGAGGCGCCCGACGCCGTGTTCGGCGGAGAAGCTGCCCTCCAGGTCGCGCACGATGGCGCAGACGGTGTCCATGATCTCGTGGTCGCGGGCCAGGAACTGCGCGCGGTCGGCGCCGTCGGGCTGCACCAGGTTGAAATGGATGTTGCCGTCGCCGAGATGGCCGAACGGAACGGCGCGGATGCCGGGGATCAGCGCCGCGCAGGCCGCGGTGGCGCGGGCGATCAGCGCGGGGATCTTGCTGACCGGCACCGACACGTCGTTCTTGACGCTGCCGCCGGCGCGCTTCTGCGCCTCGGCGTGTTCCTCGCGCAGTTTCCACAGCGACAGGCGCTGCGCCTGGCTTTCCGCGATCACCGCGTCCTGCACGGCGCCGTTCTCCAGCGCCGCGCCCAGCACCGTCTCCAGCAGCCCGCGCAGCAGGCCGTCGTCGCGGACGGTCGCGAGCTCCACCAGCACGTAGTGCGGCGACGGTTCGGCCAGCGGCAGGGCGGCATCCGGGATCAGCGTGTTGACCAGCGCCATGCCGGTGCCGGACATGTATTCGAACGCCTGGATCGCGGACGGATCGGCGCCGCGGAACGCCATGAACAGAGCGAGCGCGGCGTCGACGCTTTCCACCCCGCACAAGGCGACCTCGACCTGGCGCGGACGCGGATAGAGCTGCAGCACGGCGCAGGTGATGATGCCGAGCGTGCCTTCCGAGCCGATGAGCAGGTGGCGCAGCGCGTAGCCGGTATTGTCCTTGCGCAGGCGGCGCAGGCCTTCGAACACCGTACCGTCGGGCAGCACCGCCTCGAGGCCGAGGCAGAGTTCGCGGGCGTTGCCGTAGCGCACGGTGTTGTTGCCGCCGGCATTGGTGGCCAGCACGCCGCCGATGGTGGCCGAGCCCTCCGAACTGATCGACAGAGGCAGCAGACAGCCGGCTTCGGCGGCGGCGTCCTGCGCCGCCTTGAGGGTCACGCCGGCCTCGACGGTCATGGTCATGTCGACCGGATCGATGGCGCGGATCCGGTTCAGGCGCGTCAGGCTCAGCACCAGCTCGGAACCGTCCTCCGAGACCGAGGCGCCGCCGACCATGCTGGTGTTGCCGCCCATCGGCACGATCCTGGCGGCCGAGGCGGCGCAGAGTCGCACCGCCTCGGCCAGCCGGGCGGTGTCGGACGGGCGCAGCACCGCGTCGGTGCGGCCATGGAACAGGCCGCGCCAGTCGCTGCAATAAGGTTCGGTGTCGGAGGGATCGGTGAGCAGGCCGGACGGGCCCAGCAGGGCGCGGAGGTCGGCGAGGAGCGTATCGGTGGACATGGCGCCGCTATTGCAGCGTGCTGGTGGTGTCCGCGACCGGCGGCCGCGTCGCCAGCATCACCGCGCTGGTGCCGGCCACCCCGATCAGCAGCCCGCACAGGGCGGTCAGCAGCAGCATCACCTTCTTCGGCGCCAGCGTCTGGGTCGCGGCCAGCGCGGATTGCGCCTCGGCGCGGGCCTGCCGCGTCAGATGCAGCTCCGAGCGCAGCGCCTCGATCCTGGCGCTGGCGCCGCGCAGGTCGAGATCGAGCTGGCTCTTCTCGGCGTGGAGCTGCGAGATCTTGGTGCGCGCCGCCTGCATCTCGATCGCCGCCGCGCTGCCGGCGCGCGGCGCGCGTGGACGCGGCGTGGCCGGCTTGGCCGGAGGCGGCGGGTTCGGCGCGATCGCCACGAACAGGTTCTTGAGCGCACCGGCGGTGACGCCGTTGGCGCGTGCCCTGGCCCTGGCGCGGTCCAGCGCGCTGGCGGCCTGACCGGGCTGGTCGTCGAGCACCAGCGCCAGGATGTCGGACAGCGTCTTGAGCTCCTTGGGGTCGATCTGCTCTCTCATCGGACGCTGTCTGGCCTCGGTGCGGCGGCGCGGGCGAGCCGGTCGCGGATCGCCGCGCCCAGCCCCTCGCCGGGGATCGGCATCGCGGCGATGCCGGACAGGCCCAGACGCTGGCCGTCCTGGTCCAGCACCCGCAGGCCGGAGAACAGGCGCGACGCCGCCTCGCCCAGGTCGCCGCGGTCGCTCAGGCGCCAGACCAGGCCGGCGCCGTCGAGCGGCGGCCCGAAGGCGAGTAGCGCCTCGGTGGCGGAGACGCGGCCGGCATCGAGCCGCAGCGACAAAGCGGGCGCGTAGTGCGAGGCGAGCTGGCCCGGCGCGGACAAAGCCTGCGAGGCGGTCGCGGCGACGATCGGCGCGGCGTCGATCGGGCCGATCACCGCCTGCAACGCCTCCAGGGTGATGCCGCCCGGACGCAGCAGGCGCGGCACCGGGCCGGACAGATCCAGGATGGTGCTTTCCAGCCCCACCCGGCACGGGCCGGCATCGAGCACCGCGTCGATTCTGCCGTCCAGCCCGGCCAGCACGTGCGCGGCGGTGCTGGGGCTGACGCGGCCGGACGGGTTGGCGGACGGGGCGGCCACCGGCCGGCCGGTGGCGCGGAGCAGCGCGCGGGCGGACGGGGCGTCCGGCACGCGCACCGCCAGCGTGTCCAGCCCGGCGGCGGCGAGCGCGCAGACGGTGCCGTCCGCCCGGCGCTTCAGCACCAGTGTCAGCGGGCCCGGCCAGAAGGCGGCGGCGAGGATCTCGGCGAGGCCGGTCGCCTCCACCTCGGCGAACGCGGCCGCTTCATCGGCGACATGCGCGATCAGCGGGTTGCTGGACGGGCGGCCCTTGGCGGCGAAGATCGACGCCACCGCGCGCGGGTCGGTGGCGTCGGCGCCGAGCCCGTAGACCGTCTCGGTGCCGAACGCCACCAGACGCCCGGCGCGCAGCAGCCGCGCCGCCCGGTCGATCCCGGAAGGGCCGTCCTCCAGCAGCTCGGTCATGATCCTGCCGCGTCCGGGCGGCATCTGGTGGTCCATGGAATTCTTCTAGCACCGAGCCCGTCGAGTCGGCTCGCCCCGTTACGATCGCGCGTCGAACGATTCCGCGCCATGGCGGCCGCGACACACGAAATGTGGATTGAGGAAGCCGGGCTTTCCATAGTCGAGGCTGCTGCCGTCGAACAGCCGCACGCTGCCGCCGGCCGCCTCGACCACCGCCTGGGGGGCGGCGGTGTCCCATTCCATGGTCGGGCCGAGCCTCGGATAAAGGTCGGCCGCGCCCTCGGCGACGCGGACGAACTTGGCGGCGGAGCCGATATTGCCGAGCGCCGCGATCGTCTGCCGGCCGAGATAGGCCTTCAGCGCCGGATCGTCGGCATAGTGGCGCGAGGCCAGCACGGTGAGCCCCTCCGACGGCGGGAGGCGGGCGGCGACGTTCCTGGTGCCGGCCGCGTCGGCGCGGGTGGCGAGGCCCGGCCCGTCGGCCGGGTTCCAGCCGAGATAGAGGCTGCCGAACGCCGGCAGCGCCACGGCGCCCAGCACGCAGCGCCGGTCGCGGACCAGGCCGATATTGACGGTGAAGTTCTCCGATCCGGCGGCGAACTCGCGGGTGCCGTCGAGCGGATCGACCAGCCAGAAGCAGGGTCCGGGGGCGATGGCGATGCCGGCGGCGACTTCCTCCTCGGCGATCACCGGAATGGTGGAGCCGGCGCGCAGCCCTTCGAGGATCAGCGCCTCGGCGGCATGGTCGGCCGCGGTGACCGGCGAGCTGTCGGCCTTGGTGAACGTCTCGAAGCCGCGCGCGCGGATCGCCAGGATCGCGTCCGCCGCCGCGCTGGCCAGGCGACCGGCCAGAGCGAGCAGCGCCGCGTCGCCGGCGACGCCGCCCCGCCAGTCGGCGTGCCGGTGCTCTGGCCGATCTCCCTTGTGCCTGGCGGCCGGATCGGAGCTCTGGTTCGCGGGATGGTCGGTCATCGGCCCGGGAGTAGGCGAAGCCCGGCCGGTTGCAAAGCGCGGCCGTCGGCGCCGCCTCGTGTCGGGGGAGCCAGCCTTGCGCCCAACCTTGCGCCCAGTCTTGCGCTCAGCCTTGCGACAGAGGGGGGAGCAGCCGATAAAAGCGCGTCACCGCGACCTGTCACATTTGCCGCCGATCTCGTCCTGCGCCGCTTCCGGCGCCGATGCGACGGCGCCGGAGCACCGCCATGCTGGATATCGAATTCGACCGCTCCGCTCTGCCGGGCAAGGGTGCGCTGGTGCTGCTGGCGACCGAGGATGGCGAGCGCCCGGCATCGCTGCGTCACGCCGACGAGGCCACACAGGGCGCCGTGAGCCGCGGCATCGAGGCAGCGGAGTTCGGCTTCGCCAAGGGAAAGAGCTGCGTGCTGATCGGGCCGGGCGGCGGCTATGGCCGGATCGTGCTGATCGGTCTCGGCAAGGCGGCGGAGTGCGATGCCGCCGCGGTGGAGAACGCCGGCGGGAGTGCCTACGCGGCGCTGAAATCCAGCCGGCAGGGCGCGATCGCCACCGACGGGCTGCCGGACGGGCTGGCCGCGCATGCGGCCCTCGGCGCGGTGCTGGCGAGCTATCGGTTCGACCTCTACCGCACCCGGCAGAAGCCGGACGAGCTGCCGAAGCTCGAGGCGCTGTCGCTGCTGTGCGGTGAGCCGGAGCGCGACCGGGCGGCGTGGCCGGCGCTGGCGGCGATCGCGCGCGGCACCTTCGTCACCCGCGACCTGGTGAGCGAGCCGGCCAACACCCTGACCCCGGCGGTGTTCGCCGAGCGGATCGCCGAACTCGCGTCGCTCGGGCTGGAGATCCAGGTCTTCACCCCGGAGCAGATGCAGGAACTCGGCTTCGGCGCGCTGCTCGGGGTGGCGATGGGCAGCGACGCGCCGGCCCGCATGGTGGTGATGCAGTGGCGCGGCGCCGCCGACCGGGAGGCGGCGCCGATCGCCTTCGTCGGCAAGGGGGTGACGTTCGATTCCGGCGGCATCTCGATCAAGCCGGCCGGCGGCATGGAGGACATGAAGTGGGACATGGCCGGCGCCGGCACCGTGGTCGGGCTGATGGCGGCGCTGGCCGGGCGCAAGGCGAAGGTCAATGCGGTCGGGCTGGTCGGGCTGGTCGAGAACATGCTGTCCGGCCGGGCGCAGCGTCCCGGCGACGTGGTGAAGAGCGCGTCCGGGCAGACCATCGAGGTGCTGAACACCGACGCGGAGGGGCGGCTCGTGCTGGCCGACGTGCTCTGGTTCGCGCAGGAGCGGTTCAAGCCGCAGGCGATGATCGACCTCGCCACCCTGACGGGGGCGATCATCGTCGCGCTCGGCCACGAGCATGCCGGGCTGTTCAGCAACGACGACACGCTCTCGGCGCGGCTGACCGAGGCCGGGCTGGCCACCGCGGAGAAGCTGTGGCGCATGCCGCTAGGCGATGCGTACGACAAGCTGCTGCGCTCTGACATCGCCGACATGAAGAACATCGGCGGCCGTCCGGGCGGCTCGATCACCGCGGCGCAGTTCCTGCGCCGCTTCGTCGGCGAGGTGCCGTGGGCGCATCTGGACATCGCCGGCACCGCCTGGGCGTCGAAGGAGACCGCGATCGTGCCGAAGGGCGCGTCTGCGTTCGGTCTGCGGCTGCTGGATCGCCTGGTGGCGACCCATTACGAGGACTGATCTCGCTTTGATGCGACACCCGCCGGTCCAGGTGCCGGCGGGGATCTGCTACGGCCGCACCGACCTGCCGCTCCTGCCCGGCTGGCGCGACGCGCTTCCCGGACTGGCCGAGACCGCCGCGCGGATCCGTCCCTCGCTGGTGGTCGCGAGTCCGCTGTCGCGCTGCCTGCTGCCGGCACGGGCGCTGGCCGCGCGGCTCGGCCTGCCGGTGCGGATCGACGACGACCTGCGCGAGCTCGATTTCGGCGACTGGGAAGGGCTGGCCTGGGAGCGCGTGCCGCGCGCGGCGCTCGATCGCTGGGCGGCGGACCCGGCCGGCTTCGCGCCGCCGGGCGGGGAGAGCGGCCAGGCGCTGATCCGCCGGGTCGGCGAGGCCGCGGGCAGGCTGCGGGATGCGGCGCGCAACGCATTGGTGGTGTCGCATGGCGGACCGCTGCGCCTGCTCGGCCCGATGCTGCGCGGCAAGGCGCCGGATCTGCTGGCACCAGCGCCGGCCATGGGCCGGATCGAAACCTTAAGGATCGGTTGATCGGGCCATTCACCGCGCGCAAGGGTGGCGTGCGCGACTGAAATGGTGCGACGCACAAAAACCCTTGCGGATCCGGCCTGGGAGGCAATATGTTGCGTTGCACAAACTTGAACGGGGTTCGATCCCATGTCCTACAGCGCTTCCTTCACCAACTCCTCCGCCCAGAATTCGACCGAGATCAGCCTGCCGCTGATCGTTCGTCAGGCGCTCGCCATGCTGCGCGGCCGTCGCGAGCAGATCCGCGCCAAGAACCGCCTCCGCTGGGAGCTCAGCCAGTATTCGGACCGCGAGCTGTCCGACATGGGCCTGTGCCGCAGCGACATCGAGGACGTGGTCCAGAACCGCTACGCGCGCTGATCCGGACTTCGCCTACAGCGCGGCCAGCGTCAGCAGGCCGCATTCGACGACGACGACGCAGGCGCCCAGAACGTCTCCGGTGCTGCCGCCGATCCTGGCCCGGGCCATGGCAGCGATGCCGACGCCGAGCAGGAACGCAAGCAGCAGCAACCCGGCGGCAAGCAAGGGTGCCAGAGTCGCGCAGACGACGACCACCGCGATGACCAGCGCGACGATCCTGGTCGAGACCGTCACTGTGCCGAGCGAACGACCCAGCCCATCGGGTCGCGCCGGCGGCAGCGACAGCACCGGCAGCATCGCCGCGCGCGACAGCGCGCCGGTCGCGAGCATCAGCGCCAGGCCGCGGCCCGGCGCGAATCCGGCGATGACCGCCAGCGCCGATCCCCTGATCGCCAGCGACAGGACCAGCGCCAGCGCCCCGTAGCTGCCGATCCGGCTGTCGCGCATGATCGCCAGGCGTCGCTCCGGCGTGCGCCCGCCGCCGAAACCGTCCGCCATGTCGGCCAGCCCGTCCTCGTGCAGGCCGCCGGTCAGCAGCACCGCGACCGCCAGCGTCCAGGCGGCGGCCAGCGCCGGTGCGAGCCCGATCCGGTGTCCGAGCCACAGGCAGCCGGCTTCGACTCCACCCACCACGAGTCCGACCAGCGGATAGGTCCAGACCGCGCGGCCCGGGCGGAACGGCATTCCCTCGCGCACCAGCCAGCCCACCGGGAGCCTGGTCAGCAGGCCGAAACCCGCCGCCAGGTCGGCGCCGAGCCCGGCGACGAGCCCGGCGAGCGGTCTCATGCGCGGTCGGTCACGCCGGCCTCGCCGAACGTGGCCATCCCGGCATGGCAGGCGCAGGCGGCGCGCAGGATCGGGATCGCCAGCGCCGCGCCGGACGCTTCGCCCAGCCGCAGCCCGAGATCGAGCAGGGCGGTCCGGTCGAGCGCCGCCAGCAGCGCACGGTGGCCGGCCTCGGCGGAGCGGTGCGCGACCTGGGCGTGATCCAGCGCGTGCGGCGCGAGCGCCTGCAGCGGCGCCGCCGCGGCGGTGCAGACGAAGCCGTCCAGCAGCACCGGCACGCCGCGATGCCGGGCGGCCAGCACCGCGCCGAGGATCGACGCCAGCTCGTGGCCGCCGACGCGGCGCGCGGCGTCCAGCGGGTCGGCGAACGGACGATGCAGCGCCAACGTGCGGTCGATCGCCGCCGCCTTGCGCGCCAAGCCTGCCGCGTCCAGCCCGGTGCCGCGTCCGGCCCAGGCAGCGCCGCCGCCGCCGAACAGGGCGCCGCAGAGGGCGCTGGCGGCGGTGGTGTTGCCGATCCCCATCTCGCCCAGGCAGAGCAGGTCGGTCCCGTCCAGCACCGAGTCGTAGCCGGTGGCGACCGCATCCAGGAAGCCGCGCGCGCTCATCGCCGGCGCCAGGCTCATGTCCGCCGTCTCGGCCAGCCCCGCCACCGGGATCACCCGCAGGGTCGCGTCCGCCACCCTGGCGAGCTGGTTGATCGCGGCGCCGCCGGCGGCGAAGTTCGACAGCATCTGCGCCGTGACCGCCGGCGGATAGGGCGAGACCGACTGCGCGGTGACGCCGTGATTGCCCGCGAACACCAGGATCTCGACCCGGTCGAGACGCGGCGTGGCGCGGCCCTGCCAGCGCGCCAGCCAGACCGCCAGCGTCTCGAGCGCCCCCAGGCTGCCGGGCGGCTTGGTCAGAACTGCCTGGCGGGCGAGGGCGGCGTCGGACGCGGCTTGGTCGCCCTCCGGCAGGATGCGGCAGGCCGCCCTGAGCGCGTCGAGATCGGCGAAGCGGCTCATGACGGCTCCTGGCTGGCGATGACGTGGAAGAACGAGCCCGACACCAGGCCGCGCCGGCCGCCGGCGGCGCCGAGATCGTTGCCGGCGGCGTCGGCCAGCATCGCCAGCGGCGCGTCGGCGCCGGGGTCGGTGGTGCTGGCGTAGTGGAATTCGTGGCCGCGCAGCCTGGCGCCGGCCGCGCCGAGCATCGTGTCGGCCTGCAGGGTGGCTTCGCGATAGCCGAGATGCAGCCTGCGCCGCGCGAACGAGGTGGTGTGCCCGAGCAGGCCGGTCATGGCGTGGGTGTCGCCCGACGCGTCGATCAGCGCGGCGCCCAGCACCATGTGGCCGCCGCACTCGCCATGCACCGGTCTGGTGCCGGCGAACCGGACCAGCCCGTCGCGGAAGCGGTGGGCCGCGGACAGGCGCGCGGCATGCAGCTCCGGGTAGCCGCCCGGCAGCCAGCAACTGTCGCACGTCTCCGGCGGTGCCTGGTCGGCCAGCGGCGAGAACGGCACGATCTCCGCGCCGGCGCGCCGCCAGCCGGAGACCAGATGCGGGTAGAGGAACGAGAAGGCGGCATCGTCGGCGACGGCGATGCGCTGGCCGGGCGGCGGCAGCGCCGGGCGGTGCGGACCGGGCGGCGTCGCGGCCGGCAGGGCGGCGGCCTGCGACAGGATCGCGCCGAGATCGAGATCGCGCTCCGCCATGCCGGCCAGCGCATCGAGCAAAGCCGGTAGCGCGCCGTGCTCGCGCGCCTGCACCAGCCCGAGATGGCGCTCCGGCAGGGCCAGCGCCGGATCGCGCGTGACGCTGCCGAGCAGGGCGATGCCGGCGTCGCGCAGCGCCTGGGCGCAGCCGGCATGGTGGCGCGGCGAGCCGACCCGGTTCAGCACCACGCCGGCGATCCTGACCCGCTCGTCATGGCTGGCGAAGCCGCGCGCCACTGCGGCGACCGATTGCGACTGGCCGGACACATCCAGCACCAGCAGCACCGGCAGGCGGTAGCGGGCGGCGAGGTCGGCGGCGCTGCCGCGACGGCCGGGCGTGTCGCCGGCGCCGTCGAACAGCCCCATCGCCGATTCCACCAGCAGCAGCTCGGCCTCCGAAGCGGCCTGCGACAGGGTCCGGTCGAGCAGGGACGGCGGCATCGACCAGCTATCCAGGGTCGGGCTGGGCGCGCCCGACGCGGCCTCGTGGAAGGCGGGGTCGATATAGTCCGGCCCTGACTTGGCGGCGCGGACGGCGATGCCGCGACGACGCAGCGCGGCGAGCAGCGCCAGCATGATCGTGGTCTTGCCGCCGCCGGACCTGGGGGCGGCGACCAGGAGGCCGCGCGGCGTCATGCGTGCCGTCCGGAACGACGCGGTCCAGGATGACTCCGGCGGAGGATCGCCGTAGAGCCTGTCCAAGACGGCGGACGACGGCGCAGGCTCGGGGAGCGGGATTGGAGCAGGCGGCACACAGCGATCCCGAGCGCGGGGCCGATCCTGACAGGCCGCCCTCCGGGTCGCTGCGTCGCGGCTGGACCACCGGGAGCTGCGCCACGGCTGCCGCCAAGGCCGCCTACGCGGCGTTGCTGACCGGCCGGTTTCCCGATCCGGTGGCGATCTCGCTGCCGAACGGCAGGAGCGTGGCGTTCGCGCTGGCGGAGAGCCGGCTGCAAGGCGGGGTCGCGCAGGCCGGCGTGGTGAAGGATGCCGGCGACGATCCGGACGTGACGCATGGCGCGCTGATCCGGGTGGCGGTGCGGCGCTTGCCGGCCGGCGGCGGGCTGGTGTTCCGCGCCGGGGAGGGCGTCGGCACCGTCACCCGTCCCGGCCTGCCGGTGCCGGTCGGCGAGCCGGCGATCAATCCCGTACCGCGCCGGATGATCGCCCAGGCCTTGTCCGAGGTCGCCGTGGAGAGCGGCGGCGGGCGCGCCGTCGACGTGGAGGTGACGATCGCTGTGCCGGGCGGCGCGGCGCTGGCCGAGCGGACGCTGAACGGCCGGCTCGGCATCGTCGGCGGGCTGTCGATCCTGGGCACCACCGGCATCGTGGTGCCGTTCTCCTGCGCCGCCTGGATCGACACCATCCGGCGCGGCATCGACGTGGCGCGGGCGATGCGGATCGACCACGTGGCCGGCGCCACCGGCAACGTCTCGGAGCGCGCCGTCCAGGCGCTGCATGGGCTGCCGGAGGTGGCGCTGATCGAGATGGGCGATTTCGCCGGCGGCATGCTGAAATATCTGCGCGACCATCCGGTGCCGCGCGTGACCGTCGCCGGCGGCGTCGCCAAGCTGACGAAATTGTCGCAGGGCCTGCTGGACCTGCATTCCGGACGCGGCCGGGTCGATCTCGCGGCGCTTGCCGATGCGGCGGTCGCGGCCGGCGGGGATGCCGCGCTGGCCGGGGCGATCATGACCGCCAACACCGCGCAGTTGGCGTTCGCCCTGGCGCGCGAGCGCGGCATCGCGCTCGGCGACGCGGTCGCGGCGCGGGCCTGGCAGGTCGCGGCGGAGGTGCTGGCGGGCAGCGGCATCATGCTCGAGCTGGTGCTGTTCGATCGCGACGGGGTGGTGCAGGGGCGCGCCGGGTTCCGGCCGGTCGGCGGTCATGCGCGGAAACGCCGCCGGTAGTCGGGATCGTACAGCGCGCTGTCGCGGAACCCGTCGGCCTCGAGCGCGCGTCCGACCAGCACCAGGGCGGTGCGCTCGACCGGCTCGTCGGACAGCAGCCCGACGATGCTGCATAGCGTGCCGCGCACGATGCGCTCGTCGGGCCAGGAGACCCGCACCGCGACCGCGACCGGGCAGTCGGCGCCGTGGAGCGGGGTCAGCTCGGCGACGATCCGGTCCAGCGCATGGATCGCCAGATGGATCGCCAGGGTGGCGCCGGTGGCGCCGAACGCGGCCAGGGTCTCGCTTGCGGGCATCGCCGAGGCGCGGCCGCCGACCCTGGTCAGCACCAGGCTCTGCGCCAAGCCTGGCACCGTCAGTTCGCGCTGCAGCGCCGCCGCGGCGGCGGCAAAGGCCGGCACCCCGGGCGTCAGGGTGAAGGGGATTCCATGCCGGCGCAGCCGCCTGATCTGCTCGGCGACGGCGCTGTAGAGCGACAGGTCGCCGGACTGCAGCCGTGCGACGTCCTGGCCGGCGTCGCGGGCGGCGAGGAATTCGCTCTCGATCTCGTCCAGCGTCATGCCGGCGGTATCGACCAGCCTGGCGTCGGGCGGACAATGCGCCAGCATCGCCCTGGGCACGATCGAGCCGGCATGCAGGCAGACCTTGCAGGACGCCAGCAGGTCGCGGCCGCGCAGGGTCAGCAGGTCCGCGGCGCCGGGTCCGGCGCCGATGAAATGCACGGTCATGGTCACCCGTCTCCGCTGGCGATGGCGCAGGTCGCGTTGGCCGATGCGATCCGGGGCAGGACCAGCCGGGCGTTCCGGCCGGCGGCGGCCAGCGCGCAGCCTTCCGCCACCGAGCCGATGCCGGTTTCCCGCAGGGCGCGCGCCGATCGTGTCGGGCAGGCCGGCTGCACCGCCAGCAGCGCCGCCCGCGACAGGACCGATAGTGGCAGGCCCTGCTCGGTCCAGGCCTCGCCGGCGCGGAACCAGGGCACCGCCAGGAGTGTCGGCGCCAGGCCGGCGTGGCCGGCGGCGAGCGCCAGCAGTCTGGCGATCTCCCCGGCCTCGCAGCCCGGGCGCGCGCCGATCCCGGCGACGATCATGACTTGGTCGCCGCATATTGGGTGACGGTCATGGCGGGACGGAAGCCATGCATCCGGCCGACGGCGTCGAGCCGTTCGATCGACAGCCTGGTGAGGCTTCCGCCCCAGCGCGCATGGGCGGCGAACAGCAGGCTCTCGGTCTCGATCGTCACCGCGTTCACCACCAGCCGTCCGCCCGGCCGCAGCGCGGTCCAGGCGGCCTCCAGCACGCCGGGCGTACTGGCGCCGCCGCCGACGAACACCGCGTCCGGGACCGGCAGCCCGGCCAGGCCGGCAGGGGCCTCGGCCTCGATCACCGCCAGCTCCGGCACGCCCAGCGACAGCGCGTTGCCGAGCGCGCGCCGGGCGCGGTCCGGCCTCGGTTCGAGCGCCACGGCGCGGTTGGCGGGATGGCGCAGCATCCATTCGATGCCGATCGAGCCCGATCCGGCGCCGATGTCCCAGAGCGTCTCGCCCTGGCACGGCGCCAGCGCCGCCAGGGTCGCGGCCCTGATCTCGGACTTGGTGAGCTGCCCGTCGCAGGCGAAGAACCGGTCCGGCAGGCCGCAGCAGAGCGGGATCGGTCGCGCGCCAGGCCCGGCGACGAGCGAGATCGCCAGCATGTTCAGCCGGGCGACCGGGTCGAGCGGTGGGCCGGCGAGGCGGGCGATGCGTTCGTGCGGGCCGCCGAGCGCCTCGAGCAGCGTCACCGTCGAGCCGCCGAAGCCCTGCGCGTCGAGCAGCGCCAGGATCGAAGAAGGCGAGGTCTCGTCGGCGCACAGCACCAGCAGGCGCGCGCCGGGTTGCAGCGCCGGCAGCAACGCCTCGACCGGGCGGCCGCAGACCGACAGCAGGGTGGCGTCCTGCAACGCCCAGCCCAGCCTGGCGCAGGCGAGCGAGAAGGCGGACGGCGCCGGCAGGCACAGGATTTCGCTCATCGGCACCGCGCGGGCCAGCAGGCTGCCGACGCCGAAGCAGAACGGGTCGCCCGAGGCCAGCACGACGACGCTCTCGCCGCGACACGCCAGAACACGCGGCAGCGCATCGGTCATCGGGCGCGGCCATGCTAGTGTCTCGCCGCGGATCGACGAACCGGCCAGCGCCAGATGGCGTTCTCCTCCGACCACCAGCCGCGCCGTCCTGATCAGCCGGCGCGCGGCCGGCGACAGGCCCTCGACCCCGTCCTCGCCGATCCCGAGGATCGAAAGCCATGGCGTCATGGCTGCAACCGGAGACGCTCATGCCGACCCCGACACGCAAGCCGATCCGCACGCTGATCCTGGGCGGGACCGCCGAGGCCAGCGCGCTGGCCGACGCGCTGCATGGCGATCCGCGCTTCGAGGCCACGCTGTCGCTGGCCGGGGTGACCAGCGCGCCGCTGCTGCCGCGGATCGCCCTCAGGAGCGGCGGGTTCGGCGGCGTCGACGGTCTGGCGGCCTATCTGCGCGACAACCGGATCGACGCGGTGGTCGACGCCACCCATCCGTTCGCTGGCAGGATCAGCGCCCATGCGGTGGCGGCCTGCGCGATGCAGCAGGTCGCGCTGCTCAGGATCGCGCGCCCGGCCTGGTCGCTCGCGGGCGAGGATCGCTGGACCGAGGTGCAGGACATGGAGGCGGCGGCCAAGGCGCTGGGCCGGCGTCCGCTGCGGGTGCTGCTGACGGTCGGACGCCGCGACCTGGCGCCGTTCGCGGCGCAGCCGCAGCATTTCTACGTGATCCGCAGCGTCGAACCGCCGCCGGACGACGTGCTGCCGAAGCGATGCCGGGTGATCCCGGCGCGCGGACCGTTCCGGCTCGAGGACGAGCGCCGCCTGTTCGCGACGCATCGCATCCAGGTGCTGGTCACCAAGAACTCCGGCGGCGACGCCGCCTCGGCCAAGCTCGCGGCGGCGAAGGAGGGCCCGTTCCCGGTGATTTTCGTCGCGCGTCCGCCCGAGCCCGACGGCGACAGCGTGCCGGACTGGAAAGGCGCCCTGGCGTGGCTGCAGCGGACGCATCAGGACGCCGGCACGCTGCGCGCGGTATAGATCCAGGCGCCGCCGTCGGCGCGGGCGATGCTCCGCGTCCCGGCACAGCCGATCATCACCAAAGTGCGCATGTCGGCCAGGGCCGGATCGGCGTCGCCGAGCGCAACGATGCGGATGCGCTCCTCCGGACGGGTGACGGCGGTGGCGAACAGCACCAGGCTGGTCGCCGGCAGGATGCCCCGCAGCGCCTCGAACGCGGCGCCGAGCTGCCAGGGCCGCGCAGACGAGATCGGGTTGTAGAGCGCGATCACGAAACCCGCGCCGGCAGCCGCTCTCAGACGTCCCAGTACCACCGGCCAGGGTTTGAGATTGTCCGACAGCGAGATCGCGCAGAAATCGCCGCCCAGCGGCGCGCCGACGCGGGCCGCGACCGCCATCATCGCGGAGATGCCGGGCACGATCGAAATCTCCAGGGCGCGCCAAGCGGGATCGCCGTGCTCGACCGCCTCGAACACCGCGCTGGCCATCGCGAACACGCCCGGGTCGCCGCCGGAGATCACCGCCACCACGCGGCCGCGTGACGCGAGATCGAGCGCCAGCCTGGCGCGATCGAGCTCGACGCGATTGTCTGAGCCATGGCGGACGATGCCGGGACCGGTCGCGACGCGCGCGAGATAGGGTGCGTAGCCGACCAGGTCGGTCGCCTGCGACAGCGCCGCCTCGGCCTCCGCCGTGCGCAGGGCGGCGTCGCCCGGCCCGAGACCGACCACGAACAGCCGGCCGCTCATCGTCCCGCTTTCATCGCGAACCCTGCCGTCCCGGCACCAGCACCATCGAGAAATAGGGTGCCGCCAGGCCGCCGGTCTCGGCGATGGCGGCGATGCGCTCGCCGGGCTGGGTGCCGCGCTCGACATAGATCGCCCGGCCGGCGAGCCCGGTGCGGGCCAGGGCGCGCTGGATCTTGGCCAGGTTGCGGCCGACCTTCATGATCACCGCGGCATCGCAACCCGTCAGGCGGGCGCACAGGCTTTCCTCGTCGAGCGTCCCGGGCAGCACGCACAGCACGTCGTCGCCATGGGTGATCGGCATCGAGGCCGCGGTCCAGCAGCCGCTCATGCCGGTAATGCCGGGGATGGTCTGGTGCGGATAGGCGCCATGCAGGCGGTCGAACAGATACATCGACGAGCCGTAGAAGAACGGATCGCCCTCGCA
This sequence comes from uncultured Rhodospirillales bacterium, assembly GCA_903844135.1. GTDB lineage: Bacteria > Pseudomonadota > Alphaproteobacteria > Acetobacterales > Acetobacteraceae > Lichenicola. The sequence continues at coordinate 73,352 of CAIMSN010000127.1, forward strand.
CAGCAGCGCCACGTCGCGGCCGGAATCGAGATGGGCGGCGATGCTGGCGGCGCAGGCCTCGTAGAACAGCCCCATCTCCGCCGGATAGCGCGGATCCTCGACCGGCAGTTCGGTGGTGAAGGGATACTCGAAGCGCAGTTCGATGGCGTCCGGATGCAGCCGCTCGCCGGCGATGGTGCGGGCATGGCCGACCCGGCCGCGCTTGGCGAAGAACGCCACCACCGGCGCCGCCTGCATCAGCCGCAGCGCCTTCAGCGTCAGCAGCTCCGGATCGCCGGGACCCATGCCGATCGTGGTCAGCGTGCCGAGCGTGCGATCGCCGGTCATTCGACGTCGCTCGCGACCGCGTTGACGGCGGCGACCGCCATCGCGCTGCCGCCCTGGCGGCCGAGCACGGTGGCGAACGGCAGGCGTCCATCGTCGAGCAGCGCCTGCTTGGATTCCGCGGCGCCGATGAACCCGACCGGCATGCCGATCACCGCCGCCGGTGCCGGCGCGCCGGCGTCGATCAGCTCCAGCAGGTGGAACAGGGCGGTCGGCGCGTTGCCGATCGCCACCACCGCGCCGCCGA
>CAIMSN010000128.1 GCA_903844135.1 uncultured Rhodospirillales bacterium
CGGCATGAAGGACAGCAAGGTCATCGTCGCCATCAACAAGGACGAGGACGCGCCGATCTTCCAGGTCGCAGACTACGGCCTCGTCGCGGACCTCTTCACCGCAATCCCAGACCTCAACGCAGAACTCGAAAAGGCGTGAGCGGCCGATGAACGCCGGGTTCGGGTTCCGCACCGTTCCGGCGATCGAGGTCGCCTGGGGCGGCGCCAGCCGGCTCGGCGGATTGCTGGCGGGCCGTTTCGACGTCCGCCGGGCGCTGCTCGTCACCGATTCCGGCCTGGTGAAGGCCGGGTTGCTCGACGCGCCGCGTGCCAGCCTGGAGCGGGAAGGTTTCGCGGTCACTCTGTTCGATGCGATCGTCGCTGACCCGCCGGAGACCGTGGTGCAAGCCGCAGCCGATGCCGCGATCGGCATCGGCGCCGAACTGGTGATCGGGATCGGCGGCGGCTCCTCGCTGGATGTCGCCAAGCTGGTGGCGGTACTGCTGCGGTCCGATCAGCCGCTCTCCGCGCTCTATGGCATCGGCAAGGTGCAGGGTGGGCGGGCGCCGTTGGCGCTGGTTCCGACCACGGCGGGCACCGGCTCGGAAGTCACCGACATCGCCATCGTCACCACCGGCGAGACCACCAAGATGGGGGTGGTGTCGCCGCAATTGATGGCGGATTTCGTGCTGCTCGACGCGGCGCTCACGGTGGGGCTGCCGGCCCTGCACACCGCAGCGACCGGGATCGATGCGATGGTGCACGCGATCGAGGCCTATACCAGCCGGCACAAGAAGAACCCGGTCTCCGACGCGCTGGCGCGCGAGGCGCTGCGGCTGCTGAGCGGCAGGCTGATCGAGGCGACCAGGGACGGAACCCGGCAGGACGCGCGTTCGGCCATGCTGCTGGGGGCGATGCTGGCGGGCCAGGCGTTCTGCAACGCGCCGGTGGCGGCGGTGCATGCGCTCGCCTATCCGCTGGGCGGCCATTACCACGTGCCGCACGGGCTTTCGAACGCGCTCATGCTCGGTCCGGTGCTGCGGTTCAATGCGCGGGCCGCCTTCCCGCTCTACGCCGAGCTCGCCGAGATCGTGCCTGGCCGGTCCGCTCCCGGCGCTGGCGCGACGCCGCGCTCCCGGGCCGACGATTTCATCGCCGCGATGGTCGGGCTGATGGACGAGAGCGGCGCGCCGCGTCGCCTGCGCGATGTCGGCGTCACCGAGGAGGCGCTGCCGAGGCTGGCGGCCGACGCGATGCTGCAGACCCGTCTGCTGATCAACAATCCGGTCGAGATCGGCGAACGGGACGCGCTGGAGCTGTATCGCGAAGCGTTCTGATCGCACGTCCACCGGCCGTGCGATGCGGGGTATCGCCCTGGCAGCTTCGTGATGACGATTGTCATCGACGTTTCAACCAGGGCTATTCTTTTTGAGTTTCAGGTATGTTACCCGGGGAGCCGCTAACAGAGGCGTCCGCGGGCAATCACGCAACGACCGGCGCGACGAACAATCCGGGAGGATACGACCAATGATGCTGAAAAAGATCATCTCCGCCGCGACCCTGGCGGTTTCCCTTGCCGGCGTGAGCGCGACCGCGGACGCCAGGACCGTCGGCGGCGCCACTTTCCCCGACAGCATGACCGTCGACGGCAAGACTTTGGTGCTGAGCGGTGCCGGCAAGCGGGTGATGTTCGCGATCGTCGACGTCTATGCCAGCGCGCTGTATCTGTCCCAGCCCGCGACCACGGTCGATGCGGTGCTGGCCGAGCCGGACCCGAAGGTGCTGGTGACGAAGTACCTGCACGATGCGAGCGTCGCGCAGACCCAGCAGGAGTACAACCTGATCTATAACCGGTATTGCGGCGCCAACACCTGCACCCCGGCCGGCCGCGCCTCGTTCGAGAAGGTGCTTGCGGCGGTGACGGCGAGCAAGGTCGGCCAGACCACGACCTATGTCCTCGACAACGGCACCGTCACCATGAGCAAGGACGGCCAGCAGGTGCTGACGTTCCACGATCCGGAATACGAGCACGGCATGCTGGCCTCGATCGTCGGGCCGTCGTCGCCGACCCCCGGGCTGCGCGCCGGCCTGCTCGGCCAGCAATAGCCTGGCATAATCGCTCAGGAGGGGGTGCGGCCGATCCGCACCCCTCACCCGTCCGCCAGCACGCCGTTGAGGAGCGTCGCGCCGTAGAGCGACACGGCGCGGGAGAGCGGAACCCGCGCGGCGCGTTCGCGCAACTCGTAGGCGGCGTTGACCACCGACATCAGCAACTGTCCGGCGACCAGCGGATCGACCGGCGGCAGCGAGCCTTCGCTGATCCCGTCGATGATCAGTCCGGAGACTCGTCTGGCGATGCGATCCGAGCGGGCGACGACCGACCCGCGGAGCCCGATCGGCAACGCCAGCAGTGCCGTGCTGCGCAGCAGCGGCGTCTCGCGCGATAGCTGGATCGTCAGGAAAGTGGCCAGAGCCAGACGCAACGCCTCGAGCCTGGTGCCGGGCGACGCCAATGCGGTATCCAGCACCGCGGTCAGCGTCGACAGGCTGCGCTCGAAGCATTGCAGCACCAGATCGTCCTTTGCCGCGAGATGATGATAGAAGCTGCCCTTGGTCAGGTTGAGCCGCGAGGCGATCAGCTCGACCGAGGTGCCGCGATAGCCGCGCTCGTTGATGAGGCCGGCGGCAACCCCCATGAATCGTTCGGTCGCGTCGTCGCCGTTGCTGCGCCGCCCCGACGACCCGCCACCGCCCGGCAAGGCGAGCAGTGCCGGGCCGCCGGGCGCGAGGCCGGTCTCGAGGAGTTGCACCAGCCGGCCTTCGACCCGGCGATGTTCCTCCTGGGCGTAGCCTTCGAGATGGGCGGGAAGCACGTAGAGCGTATCGAGCAGAACGTGGGTGCGCATGATGCGGAAGAGCTGGGTCTCCTCGTCGCCGCCCTCGCCGAAGAACCCCCGCGCCTCGCGGAAGATCGAGAGATAGCGCGAGACCAGGCCGGCACGGATCGGGTCGCCGGTGGCGCGGAGATCGTTCAGCCGCACCATGGGATGCGCCGCACCCGGCTCGAGATCGCCGACCGATTCGAAGGTGAGCGAGACCAGACGCAGGATGCGCCGGCGCAGGTCCGGCTCGGCGCCGGCAAGGGCGACCTGCCGCGCGAGCCGGTCGAGCGCACGATCGAAACACGCCGCCGCCAGATCCTCCTTGCGTCGGAAATAATAGGTGATGCTGGTGCTGCCGAGGCCGATCGCCTGCGCGACGTCGGCCAGCGACAGTCCCTGCACGCCGTGCGCGTTGATCAGGCCGGATGCGGTGTCGATGATCGCCTCTCGGCGGGCGGCAAAACGCCTGGTCGTCGCGGTCATGATCGCAATCGCCGTCTCCCGCCGGATCGGCCGATTCGGTTTTCGGCCTGGATTCCAGCTTCGGGTATGTTAGGGTCGTCGGACAAGAACAAGACGTCTTCCGGGAGCGACCGTGGATTTTAATCTGACCGAGCGCCAGACCCTGTTCAGGGATCGGGTTCGCGATTTCGTCGAAAATCGGATCCGGCCGCGCAACGCGGACTACCATGCGCAGGTCGCCGAAGGCGCGCGCTGGAAGGTGCTGCCGGTGATCGAGGCGCTCAAGGCGGAAGCCAAGGCGGACCGGCTGTGGAACCTGTTCATGCCGCCCTCGACCGGCGGCCATGTCGCGGTCGACGACAGTTTCGCCTTCGAAGGCGAGCAGCTCACCAATCTCGAATACGCGCTCTGCGCCGAGGAGATGGGCCGGATCCACTGGGCGTCCGAGGTCTTCAACTGTTCCGCGCCGGACACCGGCAACATGGAGGTGCTGCATCGCTACGGCACCGCCGCCCAGAAGCGGCTCTGGCTCGGCCCGCTGATGCGCGGCGAGATCCGCTCCTGCTTCCTGATGACCGAGCCCGACGTGGCCTCGTCGGATGCGACCAACATCCAGAGCGCCCTGGTCCGGGACGGCGACGACTACGTGATCCAGGGTCGCAAATGGTGGTCGTCCGGCGCCGGCGACCCGCGCTGCCGTCTGGCGATCGTGATGGCCAAGAGCGATCCGGACGGCGAGCGCCATCGCCAGCAGAGCATGATCCTGGTCGATCTCACATCGCCGGGCGTCACCATCAAGCGCATGCTGTCGGTGTTCGGCTACGACCATGCGCCGCACGGCCATGGCGAGATCCTTCTGGAGTCGGTGCGGGTCCCGGCCGACAACATCCTGCTCGGCGAGGGGCGCGGCTTCGAGATCGCGCAGGGGCGGCTCGGGCCGGGGCGCATCCATCACTGCATGCGCACGATCGGCGTCGCCGAGGAGGCGCTCGACGCGATGTGCCGCAGGCTGGTGTCGCGGGTGGCGTTCGGCAAGCGCATCGCCGACCATTCGGTCTGGGAGGAGCGGGTGGCGCGCGCCAGGATCGATATCGAGATGTCGCGCCTGCTGTGCCTGAAGGCGGCCGACATGATGGATCGCGCCGGCAACAAGGCGGCCCGCGACGAGATCGCGATGATCAAGGTGCAGGCGCCGACGATGGCGCTCCGGATCCTCGACGACGCGATCCAGGCGCATGGCGGCGGCGGCGTGTCGGACGATTTCGAGCTCGCCGCGCATTACGCCTCGGTGCGGACGCTCCGGCTCGCCGATGGCCCGGACGAGGTGCACAGCCGGGCGATCGCCCGCTCCGAGTTCGCGCGTCATGCCGATCACGCCGCGGTCCGCCCGGCGGTGGCCAAGACTGGCCGTGGCTGAGACCGCCCGTGGCTGAGATCGACCAGCCCGCGCACGACCTGGACGCGGCGTCGCTGACGGCGTGGCTGGACGGCGCGTTGCCGGGGCCGACCGGTCCCGTGCGAATCGAGAAGTTTCCCGGCGGGCAGTCCAACCCGACCTATCGCCTCGATCGCGGCGACGCGCGCTGGGTGCTGCGGCGCAAGCCGTTCGGGACGCTGCTGCCATCGGCGCATGCGGTGGACCGGGAATTCCGGCTGATCGGCGCCCTGCATCCCGCCGGTCTGCCGGTGGCGCGTCCGCTGGCGCTCTGCACCGACGAGTCGGTGATCGGATCGATGTTCTACGTGATGGAATTCGTCGACGGACGGGTGTTCTGGGACGGCACGCTGCCCGACGCAGCGCCGTCCGAGCGGCGGGCGATCTACGAGGCGGCGATCGTCAATCTCGCCAGCCTGCACGCGATCGATCCGGAGACGGTCAGGCTCGGCGATTTCGGCCGGCCGGGCAATTATTTCAGTCGCCAGGTCGAACGCTGGACCAGGCAGTATCGCGCCGCCGAGACCGGCCGGATCGACGCGGTCGAACGGCTGATCGCCTGGCTGCCTGGCACCGTGCCGGCGCAGGATCGCGCTTCGGTCATCCATGGCGATTACCGGCTCGACAACATCATCTTCGCGCCAGATCGTCCGAAGGTCCTGGCCATGCTGGACTGGGAGCTCGCCACCATCGGCGATCCGCTGGCGGATTTCTCGTATCTGGCGATGAACTGGGTGATGCCGGCGGACGGACGGTCCGGGCTGGCCGGCGCCGATCTCGCCCCGCTCGGCATCCCGACCCTTAACGAGGCGGTGGCGCTGTATTGCGCGCGGACCGGCCGCGACGGACTGCCGGACCTGCACTGGTATTTCGCCTTCAATCTGTTCCGCCTGGTCGGCATCCTGCAGGGCATCCGCAAGCGGGTCGACGACGGCAACGCGTCGAGCGCGCAGGCCGGGGCGATGGCGGCGCGGGTCCCCTCGCTCGCCGAGGCAGCCTGGCAGCAGGCGCTGCTGGCGGGTGCGGCGGCATGAACGGAGAACCCGCGATGAATCTTTTCGACCTCGGCGGCAAGGTCGCGATCGTCACCGGCTCGTCGCGCGGCATCGGCAAGGCGATCGCCGAGGCGCTCGCCGCCCAGGGCGCGCGGGTGGTGATCTCCAGCCGCAAGCAGGAGAGCTGCCAGACGGTGGCGGACGGGATCAACGCCCGCCACGGGCCCGGCACCGCGATCGCCAAGGCGGCCAGCCTCTCGTCCAAGGAGGCGCTGCAGGCGCTGGTCGATCATGCCAGCGCGACGCTGGGGCCGATCGACATCCTGGTCTGCAACGCCGCCTCGAATCCCTATTACGGTCCGCTGGCCGGCATCTCCGACGAGCAGTTCCGCAAGATCCTCGACAACAACGTGCTTTCGAATCATTGGCTGATCGGCATGGTGGCGCCGTCGATGATCGAGCGGCGCAACGGGTCGGTGGTGGTGATCTCGTCGATCGGCGGGCTGGTGGGCTCGGACGTGATCGGCGCCTATAACATTTCCAAGGCGGCGGATTTCCAGCTGGTGCGCAACCTGGCGGTCGAGCATGGCCGACACAACGTCCGGGTC
>CAIMSN010000129.1 GCA_903844135.1 uncultured Rhodospirillales bacterium
CACAGCCGCGCGTGTCTTCATGCCGGTCGGTCTCCTGCCCGTGCTCTTCCGATGCCAACGATCCTAGCCTAGTCTCCGACCATCGTCGTCATCCCGGAGACACGCGCATGGTCAGCATCACGGTCAACGGGACGGAATACCCACTCGACGTCACCGAAGACATGCCGCTGCTCTGGGCGATCCGCGACGTGATCGGCCTGACCGGAACCAAGTTCGGCTGCGGCATCGCCCAGTGCGGCGCGTGCACGGTGCATGTGGACGGCAAGCCGGTCAGGTCCTGCCTGTATCCGGTGGGCGCGCTCGGCGACAAGAAAGTGACCACCATCGAGGCGATCGGCCGGAGCGAGGCCGGGGCGCGGGTCCAGGCAGCCTGGCTGGACAAGGAGGTGGTGCAATGCGGCTACTGCCAGTCCGGCCAGATCATGTCGGCGACGGCGCTGCTGCAGCGAAATCCGGCGCCGACCGATGCGGACATCGACCAGGCGATGGCCGGCAACATCTGCCGGTGCGGCACCTATGTGCGGATCAGGGCGGCGATCCATGCCGCCGCCGGGACAGAGCGGCAGGGATGAACGCCCTGGTCGCGCGGCGGGCGGTCCTGCAGGCGGGCGCCGCCGCCGCGGGCGGGCTGCTGCTGTCGCTGCGTCTGCCGGGCCTGGCCCGTGCCGCGCCCGGCCCGGCTTCGGCTGCGGCTTCGGGTTCTGCATCGGTCTCCGGGGCCGGATTCGCGCCGAACGCCTTCATCCGCATCGACCGGCAGGGCCTGGTCACGCTGGTGATGCCGAATGCGGAATTCGGCCAGGGGATCTGGACCTCGGCCTGCATGCTGATCGCCGAGGAGCTGGAGGTCGGGCTCGACCAGGTGACTCCCGTCGCCGCGCCGCCGGATGGCGCCAGCTACACCGATCCGGAGCTGGGCGAGCAGGCGACCGGCGGCTCGGCCTCGATCCGCGGCGACTGGAAGCGCCTGCGCCAGGCGGGTGCGACCGGCCGGACGATGCTGGTGCAGGCGGCGGCGAACCGGTGGGGCGTGGATCCGGCGGGCTGCACCGCCGCGCGCGCCGTGGTGACCCATGGCGCCACCGGCCGGACGCTGGGCTATGGCGCGCTCGCGGACGAAGCGGCCCTGCTGCCGGTGCCGAAGGACGTCCCGCTCAAGCCGCAGAGCGCGTTCACCCTGATCGGCACCTCGCCGCGCCGGCTGGATACGCCGGCCAAGGTGAACGGCACCGCGATCTTCGGCATCGACGTGACGATGCCCGGAATGGGGGTCGGCACGGTCGCCGCATGCCCGGTGAAGGGCGGCAGGCTGCGCGCCTTCGACGAGAAGGCGGCGCGGGCGATCAAGGGCGTACGCGACGTCGTCGCCCTGGACGACGTCATCGCGGTGATCGGCGATCACATGTGGGCCGCCAAGCAGGGTCTGCAGGCGGCGAACGCGCAGTGGGACGAGGGGCCGAATGCGTCCATCGGCATGGCGCAGGTGATCGCCGGGCTCGATGCCGCGTCGAAGACCGACGGCGTGGTGGCCAAGAGCCACGGCGACGCCACCGCCGCGCTGGACCAGGCGGCGAAGAAGCTCGACGTCGTCTATCAGCTTCCGTTCCTGTCGCATGCGCCGATGGAGCCGATCAACACCACGATCCATGTGCGGCCGGACGGCGCCGATCTGTGGGTCGGCACCCAGGTCCCGGTGCGGGCGCAGGCGACCGTGGCCCAGGAGACCGGACTGCCGATCGACAAGGTCTCGGTGCATTGCCAGGTGATCGGTGGCGCGTTCGGTCGCCGCCTCGACGTGGACAGCATCACCCAGGCGGCGCGCATCGCCAGGCATGTAGCCTATCCGGTCAAGCTGATCTGGACGCGCGAAGAGGATATCCAGCACGATCTGTATCGTCCGTACTATTACGACCGCATAACCGCCGGCCTCGATGCCGACGGCAGGATCGCCGCCTGGTCGCATCGCGTGACCGGATCCTCGGTGATGGCGCGATGGGCGCCGCCGGGAATGGAGATGGACGGCAAGCTCGACCCGGATGCGGTCGAAGGCGCGGTGGAAACGCCGTACGTATTCGGCGCGCAGAAGACCGAATACGTCCGTCACGAGCCGGACACCGTGACCACCGCCTGGTGGCGCGGGGTCGGGCCGACCCATAACGTGTTCGTGGTCGAGAGCGTGATCGACGAGCTTGCCGGCCTGGCCGGCAAGGATCCGGTCGCGTTCAGGCGCGGATTGCTGGCGCCGGACGACAAGCGGGCGCGCGCGGTGCTGGATCTGGTGGTGGAGAAATCCGGCTGGGGCGCGGCGCTGCCGTCGGGAGAGGGCCGCGGCGTTGCCCTGCAGGTGGCGTTCGGCACCCATATGGCGACGGTGGCGCATGTCGCGGTCGGCAAGCAGGGCGAGATCAGGGTCAAGCGGGTCACCGTGGCGCTGGATTGCGGGCCGGTGGTCAATCCGGACACGATCGAGAGCCAGGTGCAGGGCGGCATCATCTTCGGGCTGACGATGGCGCTGTACAGCGAGATCACCATCGAGAACGGGCGCGTGCTGCAATCGAACTTCCACGACTACCGCATGCTGCGGATCAACGAGGCGCCGATGGTGGACGTGCATATCGTGCATAACCCGGACGGCTCGGTCGGCGGCATCGGCGAGACCGGGACCGTGGCGGCCGCACCGGCGCTGGCCAATGCGATCTTCGCCGCCACCGGACGCAGGCTGCGACGAATCCCGTTCGCGACCGGACAGATGAGCGAGGCCTGAGGCGATGCGCCGCGCCCTGCTGTCGCTGCTGGCTATTCTGGCCGGCGGAGCCAAACTGCACGCCGCAGAACAGACCCCGCTGGAGCACGGCGAATATCTCACCCGCGCCGCGGACTGCGCGGCCTGTCACAGCGCGCCGGGGCACGCGGCCTGGACCGGCGGCCGCGCCTTCGCGCTGCCGTTCGGCACGTTGTATTCGGCCAACATCACCCCGGACCGGGAGACCGGCATCGGCGCCTACACCGACGACGAATGGGTCGAGATGCTGCATCACGGCATCGGTCGCGGCGGCAGGCATCTCTATCCGGCGATGCCTTACAATTCCTACACGCTGATGAGCCGGGACGACGCGCTGGCGATCAAGCGCTATCTGTTCTCGCTGCCGCCGGTGAAGGCGCCGCCGCCGCCGAACCGGATGAACTTCCCGTTCGACCAGCGCTGGCTGATGGTCGGCTGGAACCTGATCAACAATCCGGACCGTCGTTTCCGGCCGGCCCAGGACAAGTCGGCGGAGTGGAACCGCGGCGCCTACCTGGTCGATGCGCTCGGACATTGCGGGCAATGCCACACGCCGCGCACCCTCACCCAGGGCTTGAGCGAGCGGCAGTTCGCCGGCGCGAAACAGGCCGGCTGGGTCGCCTACAACCTGACCAGCGACAAGGATCACGGCCTGGGCGGCTGGAGCGACGCGGCGCTGGTGCAGTATCTGCACGAGGGCCAGGCGCCGGGCCATGGGCCGGCCTCCGGGCCGATGGCCGAAGCGGTGCAGAACAGCCTGCGCTATCTGAGCGACGCCGATCTGCATGCGATCGTCGCCTACCTGCGCGACGTGCCGGCGCGGGCGGACGGCGCGGCCTCGGTGCCGGCGACGCCGGTGGCGGGTGCGGGCGGCGACGATGCCCTCGGTGCGAGGCTTTTCGCCGAGGCCTGCGCCGGCTGCCACCTGACCGACGGCTCGGGACGGCAATCCGCCTGGGCGGCGCTCGGCGGCGACCATAGCGCCGGCGATCCCGCCGGGACCAATCTGGTGCAGGTGCTGCTGCATGGTTCGGAGCTGCAGACCACGCAGGGACTGATGTTCATGCACGGCTTCACCGGCGCCTACACGCACCAGGAACTCGCGGCGCTGTCGAACTACGTGATCCGGCATTTCTCCGGGCGCGCCGGGACGGTGACGGCGGCGGATTTCGCACCTGTCGGCAAGTGAGGCGGCGATGCTGCATGACTGGATCCGGCCGATCGTCATCGTCGGCGCGGTCGCGATCCTGCTGACGCTGAACGCGATCGAATTCAAGGCCAAGCGGCGTGCGTTCGCCCGCGCGTTCCCCGAAGCGGACGCCGACGCCACGCCGACCCGGCTGGCGCGGCGCCAGGCGCTGCAGGCGCTCGACACCGAACAATTGCTGCACATGATCCACACCATGCTGGCCGCCATCCTCGCGGCGCTGCTGTGGCGGTGAGGAGAGAGCCGGCATGAGCATCGTCGTGTTCGGAGCGACCGGCGGCACCGGGCGCGCCACCATGGCGGCGCTGGCCGCACGCGGGCATGAGGTCACGGCGTTCGCCAGGGATCCGTCGACGCTGGCCGGACATGCCGCGATCCGGATCGTTCGTGGCGACGTCATGCGGGCCGACGAAGTCTTGGCGGCGATGCCGGGGCACGAAGCGGCGATCGTCTCGCTCGGCAATGCGCAGAACCCGTTTGCGCGCCTGCTCGGCGCGCGCCGGACCACGCCGGCCGACATCTGCACCGTGGGCACGCGACATATCGTCGATGCGATGACTCAGGCGGGGATCGCGCGGCTGATCGTCGTCAGCGCGTTCGGCATCGGCAACCAGGCCAGCCTGCCGTTCGCGTTCAAGCTGTTCTACCGCACCGTGCTGCGCGAGCAGATGGCGGACAAGGAGACGCAGGAAGCGCTGGTCAAGACGTCCGGACTGGACTGGACCATCGTCCAGCCGGTCGGCCTGACCGACGCGCCGGCGACCGGCACCTGGCTCGCCGATCCGGCCGGCAGGATGCGCAAGCAGCAGATTCCGCGCGCCGACGTCGCTTCGTTCCTGGTCACGCTGATCGAGGGACCGGCCCATCGCCGGGAAACGGTCGCGCTGTCGGGTTGAACGGCCACTAACCCCTGAGCGAGAGTCTCGCACGATAGGAATCCAGGATCACCGCGAGGATGATCACCACGCCGGTGACGATCTGGCGGAAGAAGTCGCTCACCCCCATCAGGATCAGGCCGTTGGCGAGCACCCCGATGATCGCGGCGCCGAGCAGGGTACCGACCAGCGAGCCGCGGCCGCCGGACAGGCTGGTGCCGCCGATGATCACCGCGGCGATCGCGTTCAGCTCGAAGCCGATGCCGAGGATCGGGTTGGCGATGGTCAGGCGGGTCATGTAGACGATCGCCGCGATGCCGACGAACAGGCCGGTCACGGTGAAGGCCAGCACCTTGGTCACCAGCGGACGATGGCCCGACAGGCGCACCGCCTCCTCGTTGTTGCCGATCGCGTAGATCATCCGGCCGAACACGGTGCGGGTCAGCACCAGCCAGCCGATGCCGAGCAGCGCCAGCGCCAGCAGGAACATCACCGGCACGCCCAGCAGGCTCATCGTGCCGAAGGCGTTGAACGGGTCAGGAAAGTCGTAGATCGTCCGTGCGTTGGTGACCTCCAGCGCGCCGCCGCGGGCGATGTTGAGCATCCCCAGCGTGACGATGAAGGCGGGAATGCCCCAGAACGAGGAGACGAAGCCGTTCAGCCCGCCGCAGGCCATCCCGACCAGCAGGCTGGCCAGGATTCCGAGCCCGATCGCCTCAGGGTCGGACAGCGAATCCTGCTTCAGCACCGTGCCGGCGATCACCGCGCAGAGCGCCATCACCGCGCCGACCGAGAGGTCGATGCCGCCGACCAGGATCGCGAACGTCATGCCGGTGGCCAGGATCAGGTTGATGGTGATCTGGGTGAGGATGTTGGCGATGTTCTCGTGCGTGGTGAAGGACGGCGCCACGGCGGCGAAGAACAGCACCATGACCAGCAACGCGAGGCCGATGCCGGCCTCGCGCAGGATCCGTCGCACCAGCACGCCGGAAGAAGAGGAGGGCACGCGCGATTTCCTTCAGTCTGTCTGCATGTATTGGCTGTAGGCGAGCGAGAGGATGCGCTCCTCGCTGAAATCCGCCCGCGCCACCTCGCCGGCGAGGTGGCCGCGCGACAGCACCAGGATGCGGTCGCAGAGATGCATCAGCTCCGGCAGTTCCGACGAAACCACCAGGATCGCCCTGCCCTGTTCGGCGAGCCTGCCGAGCAGGGCGTAGATTTCCGCCTTGGCGCCGACATCGATGCCGCGGGTCGGTTCGTCGAGCATCAGCACCTGCGCGGAGGCCCCTCCCCCGTCGCCGAACAGCCATTTCGCCAGCACGATCTTCTGCTGGTTGCCGCCCGAGAGCTCGATCACCTTCTGTTCGGGTCCGCTGAGCTTGGTGGCGAGTTCGCCGGCCAGGCGCAGGGTCGCGTCCCGCTCGGCGGCACGGTCGAGAATGCCGAGCCGCGACACCAGTCCGAGCCTGGCGAGGGTGGTGTTCACCCTGGCCGGCATCTGCAGCACCAGCCCCTCCTCCTTGCGATTCTCCGTGAGCAGGCAGATTCCGGCGGCGATCGCGTCGCGCGGCGCGCGGATCCGGACCGGGCGGCCATCGCGCAGGATGGTGCCGGAGACGCGGGGATCGGCGCCGAAGATGGCGCGCACCGTCTCGGAGCGTCCGGCGCCGACCAGGCCGGCAAGGCCGACGATCTCGCCGGCACGGACGGCGAAATCGAGCCCGCCGCCCTCGGGCGCGCCGATCGGCCGCAGCCCCGCGACACGCAGCGCCTCGCGCCGGTCGCGGTGGCCGTCGCCGCCGTCCCGACCCAGCGTCCTGCCGCCGATCGGCGCCTGCGCGGCCAGGGTCCGGCCGATCATCGCGCGCACCAAAGCGGCGGGATCGGTCTCGGCGGTCGGCAGCGTCTCGACCTTGCGGCCGTTGCGCAGCACCGTGACGCGATCGCACAGCGCGAAGATCTCGGCCAGATGGTGCGAGACGTAGATCAGCGTCATGCCGCCGGCCTTGAGCTGGCGGATCTGCGCGAACAGCCGGTCGGTCTCGCGCGGCGTGAGGGTGGCGGTCGGCTCGTCCAGCACCAGCACACGGCCCTCGGTGGACAGAGCACGGGCGATCTCGACCAGTTGCTTCTGGGCGATGCCGAGCCGTTCGACCGGAGTGCGGGGCGAGAGATCGCCGAGCCCGACCCGGGCCAGCAGCTCCTCCGCGCGCCGGTCCATCGCCCTGCGGTCGACGATGCCGAACCGCCGGCGCGGCAGGCGCTCGAACAGCAGGTTCTCCGCGACGCTCAGCGCCGGCAGCAGGTTGAACTCCTGGTGCACGACGCGCACGCCGGCGCGGATCGCGTCGAGCGGCGCATGCGGCGCGTAGGGCTGACCGGCGAGCGTCATGCGGCCGGCATCCGGACGGTGGATGCCGGCCAGCAGGCGGATCAGGCTGGATTTGCCGGCGCCGTTCTCGCCGGCCAGCGCGTGCATCTCGCCCTCGGAGAAGTCGAGATCGATCGCATCGAGGGCGAGCACGCCGGGAAAGCGTTTGGTGACGCCCTCCAGACGCAGGATCGGCGCCCGATGCGGTTCGGTCACGAGGCCGGCCTCTAGAAGCCCCTCTACAAGCCCCTCTACGATCCTGGCGCCGTCACCAGCTTCAGTTCGGTCTTGGTCCAGCCGGTCAGACTCTTGCCTGCGATCTCCTGCATCGCCGCGTCGATGCCGTCGCCGGCAAGCTGCGCGCCGAACTGGTCGACGGTCGCGATCACCTCGCCATCCTGCAGCAGAGGCTGGATCGCCGGGATATTGTCGAAGCTGACGACCTTGATCTTGCCCTTCCGTCCGGCGGCCTCGATCGCCTTGACCACGCCGAGCGCCATCGAATCGTTCGCCGCCATCACGCCCTGGATATCCTGATGGGCGGTCAGCATGTTCGAGAACACCGTGTTGGCCTCCTCGGTTTCCCAGTGCGCGGTGCGGCTGTCGAGCAGGTCGAGCTTGCCCTGTGCGATCGCGTCCATGTAGCCGAGCTTGCGCTGCACGCCGTTTTCGGCGCCCGGATTGCCTTCGATGATCACCACCTTGCCGCCGGCGCCGAGCGCCTTGGCCAGCACGTCGCCGGACATCTTGGCGCCGGCACGGTTGTCGGGTCCGACGAAGACGATGTCGATGTGATGCTTGCGCATCGACGCGGGATCGAATCGGACGTCGATGTTGACCACCTTGATTCCGGCCTTGACCGCCCTGGCGATCGGCGCGATCAGCGCGCGGCTGTCGGCCGGGGCGATGACGATCGCGTCGACCTTCTTGGTGATGAGGTTCTCGACCAGGGCGATCTGGCCGTCGATATCGGTCTCCGACTGGATGCCGAGCGGGAGCAGCGTCAGATCGCCGCGCTCCTGCGCGTGCTTGACGGCGCCTTCCTGCATGTCCTTGAAGAACTCGTTGGCCAGCGACTTCATCACCAGCCCGATGACCGGCTTCTTGGTTTGTGCCGAAGCCAGGCCGGGGGCGAGCGCCAGCGCGCCGCCGGCGGCGCACCCGGTCAGGAATGTGCGACGATCCATGGTTGATGTTTCCTCCGCGACGTCCGGTCGTTGCCGGACTGCGGGGATCAGAGTATCGGCCGCGCCGCCGGCGCGAAAGGGGTGGCCAGCCGGCGCCTCATCGGCCGGCCGGAAAGTCGAGATCCAGCACCGGGCCTTCCGGCACGATCCCGGTCGGGTTTATGGTCGGGTGGCTCATGTAGTAATGACGCTTGATATGGCCGAAATCGACCGTCCCGGCCACGCCGGGCCACTGGTAGAGGTCGCGGGTGAAGGCCCAGAGGTTCGGATAGTCGACGATCCGGCGCAGGTTGCACTTGAAATGGCCGACATAGACCGCGTCGAACCGGATCAGCGTGGTGAACAGGCGGATGTCGGCCTCGGTGAGCTGTCCGCCGACCAGGAAACGCCGCCCGGATAGGCGCTGCCCAAGGCCCTGCTCGAGCCAGTCGAGCGAATCGAACAGGGACTCGACCGCTTCCTGGTAAGCGGCCTGGGTGGTGGCGAAGCCGGCGCGATAGACGCCGTTGTTCACCGTCGCGTAGATGCGCGCGTTGACGGCGTCGATCTCCGGCAGCAGGGCCGCCGGCGCGAAGTCGCCCGCCGCGGCGCCGGCGCCGTCGAACGCGCTGTTGAACATGCGGATGATGTCGGCGCTCTCGTTGGAGACGATCCGGCCGCGCTCGCGGTCCCACAGCACCGGCACGGTGACCCGGCCGGTATAGTGCGGCGCCGACGCGGTGTAGATCTGGTGCAGGAAGGCGGCGTGATGGACCGGGTCGGGCACCACCCCCTCGCCCGGCTCGAAGCTCCAGCCCTGCGCGCCCATCAGCCAGTTGACCACCGAGACGCCGATGATCGGCTCCAGCCGCTTGAGGCGGCGCAGGATCAGCGTCCGGTGCGCCCAGGGACAGGCGAGCGAGACGTAGAGATGGTAGCGGCCGGGCGCGGCGACGAAACCGCCCTCTCCGGTCGGCCCCGGCGCGCCGTCCGGCGTCACCCAGTTGCGGAACAGCGCGTCCTGGCGCTCGAACCGTCCGTCGCGGGTCTCGTACCAGCGGTCCTGCCAGTGTCCGTCGACGAGGAGGCCCATGCGCTCAATCCACCGCGATCATGACGTCGGAG
>CAIMSN010000130.1 GCA_903844135.1 uncultured Rhodospirillales bacterium
AGTCGCGCGGCCACGACGCGATCGGCGATAGGTGGGACAATGACCTGGAAGACCGGACTTCTCCTGTTCGCCCTGTGCTGGGCGCTGCAGATCGCCGGGACGGCGCTGCAGATGCGCCACTACCGCCGGGTGCTCGGCGCGCTCGAGGCGCGCTGGACCGACGGCTATATCGGCTCGGGCAGCGCGCGGGCCCGGTTCGGACGCGGCGCGATCATGATTCTCGTCGTTTCGCCGGCCGGCATCGTCCGCGACGCGCTGCTCATGCAGGGCCGCACCGTCTGGGCGAAGTTCAAGCCGCTTCCCGGCCTGGCCGGCCTCGATATCGCCACCGTCGGCGAAGGCAGCCCGTTCCCGCCGCGCGATGCCCGCCTGACGACGGCGTTCCGGCAATGTCTCGACCAGATCGACCGGGTTTCCGCCGCCACCCGCGCCGCCTCACACGCGTCTTCGCACGCCGCCTAGCGGACCAGCCACCTCCTGGAAGAGGCCCAGACGATGCTGACTCTGTCGCATTTCGCCGAATCGTTCATCGGTGTCTTCAACGAGGGTGGAAAGACCTTCGTCTCTTTCGTCACCGGCATCCTGCCGACGCTGATCGTGCTGCTGACCGCGGTGTATGCGGTCATCGAGATCGTCGGCGAAAAGCGGGTGCACAACCTGGCGCGGTTCGCGGGGCGCTACGCGCTGACCCGCTACACGCTGCTGCCGGTGCTGTCGATGTTCTTCCTGACCAATCCGATGGCCTATACGTTCGGCGTGTTCATCGACGAGAAGCACAAGCCGGCCTTCTACGATTCGGCGGTCTCGTTCTGCCACCCGATCACCGGACTGTTTCCGCACGGCAATTCCAGCGAACTGTTCGTCTGGCTCGGCGTCGCGCACGGGCTGACCAGGCTGCATCTGCCGCTCGGCCCGCTGGCGGTGCGCTACTTCCTCGCCGGGCTGGTGGTGATCCTGATGCGCGGCATCGTCACCGAGCGGATCACGATGTTCTTCGCCAGGCGCCAGGGCGTGTCGTTCTGAGGCGCCGGGCGCTGCATTCACCCGAGACATGAACGACGAGACGCGGATCTCGACGAGCCAATGGGGTTGACGATGGACCAGGGACCCGGCCGGGCCGGACAGTTCAGGGCGGTGCGTGTGGAGCGGGGCGGCCAGGGCTGGGGCGGGCCTTTGGTCATCCTGCCGACCGCGCAGCGCGACAAGATCGTCGCCGTCACCGGCGGCGGCATCCCGCCGGTGGCGCTGCGTCTGGCGGAGCTGACCGGGGGTACCGCGGTCGACGGCTTCCGCTCGCCGCCGATCGAGAGCGAGATCGCCGCCGTGGTAATCGATTGCGGCGGCACCGCGCGCTGCGGCGTCTATCCGCGCAAGCGCCTGCCGACCATCAACCTGACCTCGGTCGGGCAGTCCGGGCCGCTGGCGCAATTCATCACCGAGGACATCTATGTCTCCGGGGTCAAGCCCGACAACCTGATCCCGGTGGACGGCGACGCCACCGCCACGCAGCCGGGCGCGCCGAGCACCATCCAGGCCAGCGTCGCGTCGCCGTTCGTCAAGAAGCAGGCCGCGCCGCCGCCGAACGATGGCGGCTTCACCGGCCTGATCGCGACCATCGGCCGCACCATGGGCGGCGTCGTCAACGTCCTGTTCCAGAGCGGGCGACGCGCCATCGATCAGGTGATCCGCACCATCCTGCCGTTCATGGCGTTCGTCACCATGCTGATCGGCGTGATCAACGCCACCGGGCTCGGCACGCTGATCGCGCATGTGCTGACCCCGCTCGGCGGCAGCCTGCCGGGTCTGCTGGTGCTGTCGGTGGTCTGCGGGCTGCCGTTCCTGTCGCCGGTGCTCGGCCCGGGCGCGGTGATCGCGCAGGTGATCGGGGTGCTGATCGGCCAGCAGATCGGCGACGGCAGGATCGCGCCGCAATTCGCCCTGCCCGCTCTGTTCGCCTTCGACACCCAGGTGGGCTGCGATTTCGTTCCTGTCGGGCTGGCGCTCGGCGAGGCGAAGCCCGAGACGATCAGGATCGGCGTGCCGGCGATCCTGATCAGCCGGCAGATCACCGGTCCGATCGCGGTCGTCATCGGCTGGCTGATGAGCTTCGGCCTCTACTGAACCACGTCACGCAGGATCTCGCGAATGACCACACTCTACAGCACGACGATCAGCGCGGTCGGCGAGGAGGCGGGCGACCTGCTCGACCAGGGCGTGCTGATCCTGTTCGCGGACGGCGCCCCGCCTGAGCTCGCCGAGGTCTCGGTGCTGCATGCGGTGGCGCAGGAAGCGACGCTGCCGCCCACGCACGGCGATGCGCTGCGGATCGGCGAGGAGAGTTTCCGCATCACCGCGGTCGGCGACACCGCCTGGCAGAAGGTCGCGGAAATGGGCCATGTGGTGTTCTCGTTCAACGGCGCCGACAGCGCCGAACGGCCGGGCGAGATCTGCATCGAGCCGGTGCCGGCCGATCGTCTGCGCGCGCTGCTGCGGCCCGGGGCGACCCTCGCGGTGATCGGGCGGCACGAGATCCACCCGAATCCCGGAGGTTGACGCCATGATCCTGGAACAGCGCGTCACGGTGACGCTGGAGGAAGGCCTGCACGCACGGCCGGCCGCGCGCCTGGCCCAGCTCGCCAAGAGCTTCGGCGCCAGGATCGAGATCCACAAGGGCGCGGTCGCCGCCAACGCCAAGAGCACGGTCAAGATCATGCTCCTGACCGTCAAGGAGGGCGAGGACATCCTGATCCGCGCCGAGGGCGACGACGCCGCGTCGGCGCTTGCCGAGCTGGTGAGCTATCTGTCCGGGAGTCACGGCGAGACGAAGCGGGAGACGGCCGGACCGGCTTCCCCCGCGACGGCGCCGGAGCCCGATCGGGCCAGCGGCGTCGCCGGCCGCATCGCCGGCCTCTGCGGCAGCGAGGGCGTCGCGGTCGGGCCGGCCTTCATCTACATGCCCGATCATGGCGTGCCGGCGCCGCAGCGCATCGCGCCGGACGCCGTCGAGGCCGAGCTGCTTCGCTTCCGCACCGCGCTGCTGGATGTGTGCCGCACGCTCGATGCGGCGCGCGACAAGGCGCTCAACGCCGACGGGTCCGAAAGCGCCGAGGCCCAGGTGTTCGCGGCGATCAAGGAGCTGGCACAGGACAGCGAGCTGGTCGGGCCGATCGAGCAGAGGATCGGCGCCCGCCAGGACGCGGTCTCGTCCACGCTCGATGTCGGCCTGGCCCTCGCCGACCGTTTCGCCAGGATCGACGACGCCTATTTCCGCACCCGCGCCGACGACGTGCGCGGCATCGCCCGGCAGCTTGCCGACAGTTTGCAGGGCCGGCGCGGGGTCGATCTGAGCGACCTGTCGGAGCCGTCGATCGTCGTCGCCGGCGAGCTGTCGGCGCTGGACCTGGCCCGGCTGCCCACCCATCTGGTGAGCGGGCTGCTGACCTCGGAGGGCGGCGCGACCTCGCACGTCGCGATCATCGCCCGGGCGATCGGCTTTCCGGCCGTGGTCGGGGCGCGCCTCGCCACGGTCGATCTGGCGCGGCTGCGGACCATCGCCCTGGACGGCACCGGCGGCTACGCGATCGCCAATCCCGACCGCGACACCGAGGCGCTGTTCCGGCAGCGCCGCGCCAGCGCCGACGACGCCAGGCGCGAGATCGAGCGGTTCGCGCATGTCGAGCCGCGCACCCGCGACGGCAGGCGGATCGAGGTCGCCGCGAATATCGGCTCGGCGTCCGAGGTCGAGGTCGCGCTGGCGTCCGGCGCGATGGGGGTCGGGCTGTTCCGCACCGAGTTCATGTTCATGCGCGGCGCCTCGCTGCCGACCGAGCAGGAGCAATACCGCACCTATGCCAAGGTGCTCGGCGCGTTCTCGCCGCATCCGGTGCTGATCCGCACGCTCGATATCGGCGGCGACAAGAAGCTGCCGGGGATCGAGACCGAGTCGGAGGCCAACCCGTTCCTGGGCTGGCGCGGCATCCGCATGTGCCTCGACCAGCCTGCTCTGTTCGACCCGCAGTTGCGCGCGCTGCTGCGCGCCGCGGTGCATGGCAGGCTGCGCATCATGTTCCCGATGATCAGCGACGTGTCGGAAGTGATCGCCGCCAGGGCGCGCCTGGACGCCTGCCGGAGCGCCCTGCAGGCGGAGGGCGAGGAGACCGGGCCGATCGAGGTCGGCATCATGATCGAGACGCCGGCCGCGGCGCTGTGCGCGCGCGAACTCGCCGAGCACGTCGATTTCTTCTCGATCGGCACCAACGACCTCACCCAGTACACCATGGCCGCGGACCGGACCAACGCACGGCTGGCGCGCCTGAACCGGGTGGACCATCCCGCGGTGCTTCGCATGATCGAGCTGGCCTGCGAGGGAGCCCGTGCGGCCGGCATCTGGGTCGGGGTCTGCGGCGAGGCGGCCGGCGACGCGTGCTTCATCCCGCGCCTGCTCTCCTGGGGGGTCACCGAGCTCAGCATGAGCCCGTCGCTGATCCCGCGGGCCAAGAAGGCGGTGGTCGAATACGGCGCCGGCAGCGAAGCCGCCTGATCCACCCGGGTTTCCAAAGGGCGACCGCCCTTTGGCGGGGTTCGGGGCAGAGCCCCGACCTCGATCGGCCACTTATCCCGCCGGCCGCCAGGCCCGCCCGCCCGCCGGCACCCCAGGCCCGCTTGACGGGGTGGAACCGCTCTTGTTGGCTGTCGGCATGGAACCATCCCTATGACAGCCTCGATCATCGTCGGCGCCGGCCGCGGACGCCGCATGGGCGGCCCGATCCCCAAGCAGTACCGGACGCTGGACGGCATTCCCGTCATCCGCCACACGCTGCTGGCGTTCCTGCGCCATCCCGAGATCGACCGGGTGCAGTCGGTCATCCATCCGTCCGACCTCGATCTCTACAAGGCCGCCACGGACGGGTTGACGCTGCCGCCGCCGGTGATCGGCGGCGATACGCGCCAGGAGTCGGTGCGGTTCGGGCTCGAGAGCCTCTCGGGCGATCCGCCGGACAAGGTGATCATTCACGACGCCGTCAGGCCGTTCGTCGAACAGGAAACCATCAGCGCGGTGATCGCCGCGCTGGACAGGGGGCCGGCCGTGGTCACCGGGATCAGCGTCCCGGATACGCTCAAGCGCTGCCGCGACGGAATCGTCGGCGAGACGGTGGACCGCACCGACACCTGGCGGGCGCAGACGCCGCAGGGCTTCGATTTCGCCCAACTGCTCAAGGCGCACGAGCAGGTGCACTACAAGAACCCGGTGCATGCCGACCTGACCGACGATTCGATGGTGATCGAGAAATACGGCCTGAAGGTCGCGATGATCGAAGGCAGCGAGGATAATTTCAAGATCACCACAGAGCGCGACCTGGTGCGCGCCGAGACCATCCTGCAGCGCGGCAGGCTGGAGAACCATGTCGGCTGGGGCTTCGATTTCTGCCCGTTCGGCCCGGGCGAGGGATCGGGCGACGGGGTGGTGATGTGCGGCATCCCGGTGCCGCATGCGCAGTCGCTCAACCGCAACCACAATTTGGACGTACCGCTGAACGCAGTGACCGACGCGCTGCTCGGCACCGTCGGCCAGACCGGCGCCCAGAGCGGCGGCGGCGGCAATACCCACTTCCAGCCCGACAAGCCGAGCTTCCGCGGCAGGAGCTCGGATTTCTTCGTCAGACAGGCGGTGTCGCTAGTGGCGATGCGCGGCGGACGGATCGTGCATCTCGACCTGACCATCCTGGCCGCGGCACCCGACGTGGCCGCCCATCACGACGACATGACCGCCCGGCTCGCCGCGCTGCTGTCGATCGAGCCGCGACGCATCAGCATCAAGCAGGTCACCAGCTACGAGGCCGGCTATTACGGCCGCGGCGACGGCATCGGCGCCCAGTGCCTTGTCACCAGCCAGTTCCCGTCCCTGTAGGGCGGACGGGACAGGATGACGGAGCCGAACGGCCCATACGTCCTTCCGTCCCGAGCGCGCCCGGCTTGAAGCGGCCTCCGTCTCGTGCGCCTCCGCCAGACTACCCAACATCTACAACGAGCCTTCCGCCCGGTCGTCGGCCTCGCCTTCGAGGATGGCACCGCGACCGGCTGGCTGAGGAATCGCTGCCGCCGGCGCGGGGCCAGCCCGGACGTCGCCTGTAACGCGATGCGACGAGCCGTTTCTTCGTCCAATGGCTGTGAACCGCAAGCGCCAACGCCTCAGGGCGGTCCGACCCTACGATCAATACTGTCTTGACGGGAGGCAGCATCTGCCGTTCGAACGCGATCCACCACCGCCCCGCGCACCGTCAGGATGTTTCGGCTGACCGGCCGACCGATCGTCCGAGGTGTTTTCCTTCGCTGGAGCGAGGTGCGTCGAACGGATCGCCTCGAAGCCGGGCTGCGCGCCGACCGGGATGGCGCTCTAGAACATCAACCGTTCACTCCTGCGCCTGACTTTCCGGGCGACGGGATGAAGTTGCGGATCCACCGATCGAACGCCGAGCAGGCGTGGAGGATCGGCGATCAGCCATGGGCATGCGCGATCTGGTCGGCCAATGCGGGCGATTGTGCTGACCCGTGCACGTCATCCAGTCGCGTCGGGTTGCTGATGGAGAGGATCGATCTGGCACGTGCCATTTCGGCCGCCGAGCCGTGTGCAACGACAAGAAAGCTGTCTGCTTTGATCGCAGTCTCGTACTGCACGACGCTGTCTTTCGGCACCCCTATGCTCGCGAGTGCGGCACCGATGGCGCTGAACCCGCCAACGACGACAGCGCCTTCGGCTGCGGACAGGGCGGTCGCGGCAAGGTATCCGAGCACGACCACGTGGCCGATCACTGGAATCGTCAAGAACAAGCCGCCGAAGAACAGTCCCCAGAGCCCGCCCCAGAAGGCGCCCCTGGAGCCCCAGAACCTGACGCGGTCACCTACATTGTAGAACCCGCTCACCTTCTCCTCGGTGTGGTAACCCTTTCCGATGACACTCAGGTGCTTCATCTCGAAACCTGCGGCATTGAGTTCCTTGACCGCCGCATCGGCCCCCGGATGATCTGCAAAGACGGCGACCGTGGCGTCGACGAGATCCATGTCTATTTCTTCCTGTATGAAAGGAGGATGCAGATCTCGCCACAAAGCGTGACGCTTCGGAGCCGGATCCGCATACCCGATATCGTCGATCCTGCATCGACCGCCGGGGCAGCCTCGGAACTACTCGGCCTTGTTGGCCGCGAAGGGAGCGACCGGACCCAATCCCCGATGGTCAGGGTCGGGCCCAACCTCGCGGACCGGCTAGCCGAGACCCTGTCCGCCGCCCGGCTTCAGCAGACCAAGACCGTCATGGATCTGGTCGTCGCGCAGGGCGCGGTCGAGACGCCAGGCTTCCGCCTCGTGGAGGCTCTCAAACACGGCGAGAACGTCGTCCAGGGCGACCCCGCCTATGTCGCGGACGGCATAGCGCCCATCCCGCTGACGAAGAACCTCCATCATTCGGCGAAACCGGCGCCAGAATCCAGCCCGCCGACCATGACAACACCAGCCGAACGCTGGCTGGGCCGCGCCGCGGACACCACCACCCTTGCCGGACGGAGCAGTTGACCGTTCAGCATCCAGGTCGGCGAGAGCACCTCGACGACGATGCCGGACGATTTGCCCGCCACCTCGCGCTCGCCCACCTGCTGCTGGCTGCATGGGTCGAACACCATGCCGGTCGGGTCGATCCGCTCGATTCCGCTGCGCGCGAGCAACGCCGTCAGCCTACCATCCAAGTCCGACAAGGTGAGAGTCTGCGCGTCCAGCGCCCGTGTCCGGGTCGGACCGACCACCGGAACGGTCCGGTGCAGGATCTCGGCGAAATTGATGATTTCGCTGACGATCTTCTGCATCGACCATTCGGTCGACGATAGCGGCCAGAGCGCCGGTTGCACCGGGGTTGCGATGATGACGAGCGGCGGCGTCGGCAAACCATCCCCCTGAGACGCGAGGGACGTACGCGTACCGCATTTCCTGACGACTGGCGCAACGCTAAATTGTATTCCTGCAACGTGGACAGAGTGTTTCACAGGTCGTCTCCCCCGCTTGCCATGACCGATGGCGACTGACGACCGATCTAGCGATTTGCCAACGCCAGAGGCAGCCTCGGAAACTACCTATCGGGATCACGCCCCTGCCGCGACCGAGACGACCGTTCCTGCCGGCGCCGCCTCTCCTGCCTGGACTGCTCCTCGCCGCGTCGCCGTTGATCATGTGACCGATTGAATCACGACCGTTCCCTTCGGAGCGCTCCGCCTTTCAGACCGGCAGCCGTCCTTGTCCGCGAAGAGGCCACACCAATCACCTGCGCAACTCTGGACGCTGAGTAGTTTCCGACTCTGTCCAGGAGCGGAAAAGGTGTCACGATAAGATCGTGCCGCCTCCGCAGACGGGCAACGTCGACCGGTCTACAGCCGGCAACCGAGATATTGCTGACTCCGGATGATCTGCCACCCGGCCGTGGGCAGGAACTCTTTGTGACCTATAGAGGAAACGGCAATCTATGTGGGATGCGGAACGTCTGAGACTGGCTGCGGATGCGGCCGGTATCGCATTATGGTCCTGGAACATCGATACCGACGCCCTCGACCTGGACCAGAGATCCCATGCTCTTTGCGGTCTTTCTTCAGGCGGATCGACGACGTTGAACGCCTTGTCTGGCCTTATTCACGGCGCGGATTTGGAACGGTTCAGGACGTCGCTGACCAAAACGATCGACACCCCTGGCCGTTACGAAATCGACTTCCGCGTCGTCCATCCGGAGGGTATCCGCTGGATCTCGGCCAGAGGTGAGGGCCAAGGGAAGGGCATGGTCGGCCGAACCATGTTTGCCGTCTTCCTCGACGTCACAATGCGCAAGGAATCCGAGCAGACGAGGGACCTAATTTTCGAGGAGATGGGCCATCGCATCAAGAACATCTTTTCAATCACGTCCGCGCTGACCGCCATAGCGGCACGATCTGCACTCACGGCCTCCGACATGGCAGGCGATCTCAATCGGCGGATCCTAGCTCTTGGAAATGCCCATGATCTTTTTCGTCAAGGCGTAACGAGCCGAGCAAGCGGAAAGGCCTTTCTCGCGACACTCCTGACGGCGCTCCTTGCACCCTACTTCGAGACGGGAACCATGGGAAACCGCGTCGAGATCATCAGTCAGGACATCCTGATCGGTGAGTCGGCATCCGCCTCCATAGCCCTGATCGTTCACGAGATGGCGACGAACTCGATAAAATACGGGGCACTTTCGACGTCGCAGGGAACCGTCGTGGTCTACTGTCGCGAATCGGAGAACGAAGTCGTCATGACCTGGACCGAGGCCGGGGGGCCGACCGTGACGACGCCATCGAAACGGTCTGGGTTCGGGACGAGGCTGATCGCCGAATGCGTCTCGCGGCAGCTTCGCGGGTGCATCGACTATAGCTGGAAGCCAACCGGTCTGTCCGTGCTCCTGCGGATCAATAGAGTCTGTCTTGACGGCTAGTCGGTTTTCAAGCCCGAAGGGCCGTTTATCGGCCCGCTAGAACCATATTTCCAAAATTTCCGATGTTTTCGGATGGGGAACACCCGGTCTTGCTCCGTCGTCCTTCACCGGTTTGTCCGGGAATCCGTTGCCGGCCTCATCGGCGCACCGTCGTTGGAGGCCTCGAATCCGGCGCAGTCCCTGCTGGCCGTCTGACGATGGCGCTTCCGCTGCACAGCGGACCGACAGCCGCCAACGAGGCCGGGTGACGGGAGATCGATACTCCTCGCCAGTCTCAGGAGATACTCGCGCGTGTATCGACGCCTCCCGTCTCTGCGGCTTCAGTCGGACTCACGCCCGCCGGTATGGAGCGTCCTGTCCCTGGCTTTCAGGAGCCGGTCATCAGCAGGGGGACTGTCGCGTTGCGAATCATGTATTTGGTCACGTCGCCCAGTGAGACGCCACGGACACGGCTTTGCGTGAAAGCGCCCATCACGACGAGACTGACATCGAGAGCTGCCACGTCGCGCAGGATCGCCGCGCCGGCGCTCTCGCTAGCCAACGGTGTCTGAAAGACCGCCCTGGAGGAGATCCCATGCCATGAGAGGGCCTCGACGAGATCCTGGCCGGAAATCATGGCTGGATCGGATGCGTCGGCGCGATCGACGCGCGCGGAAAGAACCTCCACGCCGAGCGCGGCGTGCAAAAACTCCATACACGCTGCGAGACTTCGCACCGCCCCAAGGCTGCTATTCCAGCCGATCGCGACACGCGTCAGTAAAGGGACTGTGACCCGGCCCGGAATCAGGAGAACCGGGCGGCCGGTATCGAACAGCGCCACGTCCAGCAAGACGGATGAGAGGCCGACCGCATCGTGACGCGGAGTCATGACAATCAGGTCGGCAAGTCGTCCCTGCTTCAGCAGGCCGATCACCGGCGCGCCGTCCCAGCACGACCAGTGAGCATAGAGGCTGCGAAGCCGCTGATCGACGATCCGGTCTGGTAACCCGCGCGCATGGCGCCAGCCCTGAAACGCCTCCTCCAGCAGGCGCGCCTGCCGCATGTTCTCGGTGCGCAGCACGACCCCATCCAGGACGGGACCATAATCGGCCAGAACATCAGCGGGATCCGGCTGCAAAAGCAGGACCCGAAGATGGGCACCGAACTGCTCCGCGACCGACAGGGCGCCATCAAGAAGCGCCTGCATATCCTCGCCAGGCTGCACGAGAACCAAGATCGATCGTATGGGCAAGATGCGCTCCTCCTAGAAGGTTTCCGTGTGTGGCTCGATGCGGTCGGCACCCGATCGATGGCCGGGCGTCGTCAGGCGACCCGCCACGACGATGTTCTGGTCGCTGTTAGGACGACGGGATCGGCCGCCACGAGCAGCACCGAAAGCAGCAGCGAGCCGACCATCGCCGCCGAGATCGAACGCCATGGGGAAGTCTCGGTATTTCCC
This sequence comes from uncultured Rhodospirillales bacterium, assembly GCA_903844135.1. Classification (GTDB taxonomy): domain Bacteria; phylum Pseudomonadota; class Alphaproteobacteria; order Acetobacterales; family Acetobacteraceae; genus Lichenicola. Next base: position 10,920 of record CAIMSN010000130.1, read on the forward strand.
GCGCCAATGCTGTTCTATGCCCGCACCCGCCTTGAGATCGAGCAATCGGCGGCCCTGCGACACCAGTGAGAAGTGCGGCGCGATGGGGGCTTACGGGGCGTTGACGTCCTCACAATGAGTGCTGTCGACCATCGGCTCGTTTGCTCCTGGTCGATAGGGCAAGACGACGTCCACCCTTCGACTTGAGCTATGCATTCTTCGCTGGGACCGTTCGGCGTGACCGAGACTTAAAACGTTGATCCATCGACGGTCGACAGCCTCGTATGAAAGCATAAAGCCAATGTATGCCATGGTTCTCGGGGAACCCCGGGGTCTTTTGCAATGGACCGAGCGTCCCGACCGGTGTCCCGGGATCGGGCAGGTTCGGGTGGCTGTGACCGCCTGCGGAGTCTGTCGTACCGATCTTCATGTCATCGACGGCGAACTCCCGCATGTTCCGCTTCCCATCATTCCCGGGCACGAAATCGTCGGGCGGGTCGATGCGATCGGCTCCGGTGTGAGCGGATTGCGGATTGGCGAGAGAGTCGGAATTCCATGGCTCGGTCAGACCTGCGGCGTCTGCCCGTTCTGTCTCTCTCATCGCGAAAACCTCTGCAACGCTCCGATCTTCACCGGCTACACGCGCGACGGCGGCTTCGCGACCGCGACGATCGCAGACGCCCGGTTCGTCTATCCGCTTGGCGAGCGGGGCAGCGACGAATCGCTGGCGCCGATGCTCTGTGCGGGCCTCATCGGTTGGCGTGCGCTGGCGATCGCCGGCGAGACGAAAACCCTGGGACTCTACGGTTTCGGCGCCTCGGCGCATATCGTGGCTCAGGTCGCACGGTTCCAGCACAGGATGGTGTTCGCCTTCACCAAGCCTGGTGATCAAGCGAAGCAGGCTTTCGCGACGTCGCTCGGTGTGCAGTGGGCTGGCGGATCCGACGAAATGCCGCCTGAACCGCTCGATGCCGCCATCATCTTTGCGCCGGCCGGAGAACTGATTCCGCTCGCGCTCGCGGCGGTGCGCAAGGGCGGCCGAGTCGTCTGCGCCGGCATCCATATGAGCGACATCCCTTCCTTCCGTTACCAGTTGCTGTGGGAGGAACGCCAACTTGTGTCGGTCGCCAACTTGACCCGGCAGGACGGGATCGACTTCCTGCGCGTTCTTCCGGACATGGGCATCGTCACAAAGACGACGCGCTACCGGTTGCGCGACGCCAACCAGGCATTGTCGGACCTGCGGGCCGGCCGATTCGACGGCGCCGCCGTCCTGATCCCCTGAGGGCGGTTATCGCGTTCCTTGCCGGTGTCAGGCGACGGCGAAGTCCAGTACCACGCGGGCCGCGACGTCGCCGTGCTGCAGCCGCTCGAACACGGTGTTGACCGCCGAGAGGGGCTGCAATTCGATATCCGCCTTTACCTTGCCTTCCGCGGCGAAACTGAGGGCTTCGGCCATATCTTCGCGGGTACCGACGAACGAGCCTCGAATGGTGATGCAATTTGCGACCACGTCGAACAACGGGATCGCGAATTCACCGGGCGGCAGGCCCACCAGGACGCAGGTGCCGCGTTTTCGGGCCATGCCGACTCCTTGCTTGAACGCTCCGAGCGAAGGTGCCGTGATCAGGACGCCATGGGCACCCCCATCGGTGCCGACCCGGACCCTCTCGACCGCGTCCGGCGATGTCGCATTCACCACCAGATCGGCGCCGAGCCTGGTCGCATGGGCGAGCTTGCCGTCGTCGATATCGATCGCACAAACCCGCAGGCCCATAACCTTGGCATATTGAATCGCAAGGTGACCAAGACCGCCGGCTCCGGAAATGGCGACCCATTCGCCGGCCCGCAGATCAGCGACCTTGAGTCCCTTGTAGGTGGTGACACCGGCGCAGATCAGCGGCGCTGCCTGTTGCGGCGACAGGAGATCGGGGATCTTGGCCACATAGTCGGGATCGGCCAGTATGTACTCGGCGAACCCGCCATTCTTCGTGTAACCGCCATATTCCGCTTCGCCGCAGACCGTCTCCCAGGCGGCAAGGCAGTTCTCACAATGCCCGCAGGCGGAGAACAGCCAGGGCACTCCCACCCGATCTCCCTCCTTGACGAGCCTGACGCCGGCTCCGGTCGCGACAACCCTGCCGATGCCCTCGTGACCTGGAATAAACGGCAGGACGGGTTTCAGCGGCCAGTCGCCCTGCGCCGCATGCAAGTCGGTATGGCAGACGCCACAGGCTTCGGTCTTGACCAGGATCTGGCCCGGACCGGGCGACGGAATCGGACGCTCCTGAAGGACCAATGGGCGACCGAACGACTCAACGATCGCGGCGTGCATGGTTTTGACCATGGGAGCTCCTTGTTGTTGAAAGACTGTCAGGTATGGCTGGCCGGTCAGGCGGCCTGCTTCGATCCTAGACCGCGCACTGCATCGATCATCTTCGCCAATACAACGGCAGCGTCGCCATAGACCATGTCGCAATTGTCGGCGTAGAAGAGCGCGTTGACGATCCCGGCGTAGCCCTTGCCGTCTCCCCGCTTGATCACGAAGACCTTCTTGGCCTGATCGGCATTCAGGATCGGCATTCCGAAGATCGGCGAAGCCTTATCCGTGCGTGCGGCGGGATTGACGACATCGTTGGCGCCGATAACCAGAGCGACATCCGTCGTTTTGAAGTCCGCGTTGATATCGTCGAGCTGGAAAATGAGGTCGTAAGGTACGCCCGCTTCCGCGAGCAGCACGTCCATTTGGCCAGGCATGCGTCCGGCTACGGGATGGATCGCAAATTTTACGGAGACCCCGTCTCCCTGGAGAAGTTTTACGAACTCGAACAGTTTCTGCTGTGCTTGGGCAGCCGCGAGCCCGTAGCCGGGAGCGATGATGACACTCTTCGCATAGCGCATCGCTATCCCGGCGTCGCCGGCCTCTGCAGGTTTGAGACTGCCCTTCATGTGGGCCGGGTTGTGTTTCGCCGCCCCGTCGCCAAAATTGGTAAACACGACATTGCTGACCGATCTGTTCATGGCCTTTGCCATCAGCAACGTGAGCAGTAGCCCGGCGGCACCGACCACCATGCCGGCGATCATCAGCGCTGGATTCTGCAGGACGAACCCCTCGAGGGCGACGGCGAGGCCGGTGAAGGCATTGTAGATAGAGATCACCACCGGCATGTCCGCGCCGCCGATCGGCAGCGTCATCAGGATCCCGAACAGGAGCGACAGAGCGAAGAAGATGCCGATCAGCATGGGAATTGAGACGATCGGCACCGCCATCCCGAGTTCGGCCGAAACGAGGAAAATACCGACGGCGAGCGTCAGGATCATCACGGCTGCGTTGGCGATCTGCTGTCCTTTGACCCGCACGGGCTTGGTGATGACGCCCTGGAGCTTTGCCCAGGCAATCAGAGAGCCAGACAGCGATATTGCACCGATCAGCGCGCCGATCACGGTCACGGCCAGTGCTACGACGCTCCCCTTCGCGCCGGCGAACAACTCCACCGCCGCGATGCCGCCGGCCGCGCCGCCGCCCATCCCATTATAGATCGCGACCATTTGCGGCATCGCCGTCATCGGCACCCTTCGACCCGCCCACCAGGCGACGGATCCACCCGCAAGCAGCGCCAGGACGCCAAGAGCGAGATTGGTCAGAAGATGCGGCTCGGCGGCAGGACTGACGTCGAGCACGTAGAGGAAGCTCGCACAGACCGCCACCAGCATCCCGATGCCGGCGACGAAGATGCCTGACGGCGCGGTCACCGGCGACGACATTCGCTTCAGGCCGTAGAGGAACAGAAAAGCTGCGGCCAGATCGGCTGAGCCGATCCCGAGCCGTGCGAGCTCGGCGAGTGTGACGGTCAAGACCGGTGTCCTTTGCTGCGTTTGGCTCGGGAGCCGGGCTTACCCGCCTTTTTGCTCGCTTCCCCCGTGGTCTGGAACATCGCCAGCATCCGCTGTGTGACAGCAAAACCTCCGGCGGCATTGCCGGCCCCCAGCAGCACCGCGAAGAAGCCGATCGCCTGCTCGGTCGGATTTGTGGCATTCAACAAAGCGAACATCCCACCCACCACCACGATCCCGTGGACGAAGTTGGACCCGGACATCAGCGGGGTATGCAGAATAGCCGGCACCTTACCGATGACCACCCAGCCGGCGAAGCCTGCCAGGACGAAAATATAGAGTGCGACGAAGCCTGTGATCTCGATCGAGAAATCCATTTTCTCAGGTTTCCTCTTCGTCTCAGACCGAGCCGGCGAGATGGCGAAGTGCCCTCTTGTCGGCTGCGTTGCTCGGGAACGCCTCGGTCTCGCTCGACTCGCTTCGCCGGCGTCCGTCGTGGGTGAACACCGTGGCCGCCAGGATCTCGTCGTCCCAGTCCATCGAGAGGACGTTGCTCTTCAGCATCAGCCCGAGGAGATTCGCGACATTCCCGGCGTAGAGCAGGCTGGCATCCTCGCCGATCAGGGAGGGGACGTTCAGAGGAGCGACGATGGTCACATGGCCGATCCTGGTCGTCTCGCCGGGGATGGTAGCCTCGCAATTGCCGCCGCCGTCCGCGGAGAGGTCGACGATGACCGCACCCCGCTTCATGCCGGCGCATTGACTCGCGCTGATCAGTCTTGGGGCGGGCTTTCCGGGAACCGATGCGGTGGTGATGACGAGGTCGGCGCCCTGGATATGACGGGTCAGGACAGAGGCGACCTCGTCGTTCTCCTCCCTCGTCAGCATTCGTGCGTATCCCCCCTTGCCTGCCGCCTTGATCCCTGTTTTCACGAAGCTGGCGCCCAGCGAGCGTGCCTGCTCCTCGGTTTCCGGCCGAACGTCATACCCTTCGACCACCGCACCGAGGCGGTGTGCGGTGGCGATGGCTTCAAGTCCGGCGACGCCCAGTCCCATGACCAATACCGTGGCCGGGCCGACCACCCCCGCGGCCGTGGTCAATTTCGGCAGCACGCGGCGCATCTCTGTCGTACCGCGCTGTACCGCGTAATACCCGGCCAGGGCGGACTGACTCGACAGGGCATCCATCGCCTGCGCTCGGCTTATTCTCGGAATGCGCTCCATGGCGAAGCTCGTAATCCGGCGGTCCAGGAGACAGCCGATCAAGTCGCTCTGTCCCTCCGGGTAGAGAAAACAGACAAGCACGGATCCGGGTTTCATGGCCCGAGCTATCTCGAGACGCGGCGGCTGAACCGCGAGGACCAGATCCGCTTGCCTGACCATGTGCGCCGCGTCGTCGGCGAAGGTGACGTCCGGGAACTCGGAGTCGTCCATCCCGATCGCATTGCCGGCACCACGTTCCATATGCAGCCGTGCGCCGAGTTCGATCAGCTTTGGAGCGACCGATGGGACGAGCGCCACGCGACTCTCGTGCGGCCGCCGCTCCTTCAGTATCGCGACATTAACGAACATGGCCAGACTCAGACCGGCGCTTCGAGGGCCGCATAGCGCACCAGCTTCTTATTGACGAATTCCTGGATCCCCATGTCGCCGAGCTCGCGGCCGTAACCGGAGTCCTTGATTCCACCGAACGGGAGTTCCGCGTCCGACCAGGAGATGTTGTTGACGAACATCATCCCGGTTTCGACCCGACTGGCGACGCGCCTGCCGCGCGCGATATCGCGGGTGAAGACCGAGCCGCCGAGTCCGAAATCGGAATCGTTGGCGAGCGCAATCGCCTCGTCCTCGTTCCTGACGCGGAAGAACATCGCAACCGGGCCGAAGAACTCGTCCCTATAGGCCGGGTTGTCGCTCGAGATGTCGGTCAGGATCGTCGGCTGCATGTAGGAGCCGGGACGGTCTATGCGCTTCCCGCCGAGGACGACGGTTGCACCATGCGTCACCGCCTGATCGACCTGCCCGACAAGCTCCAGCAGGGCGGACTCTGACGAGAGCGGGCCGAGCGTCGTGGACTCGTCGATCGGGTCGCCCGGAACCAGCGCGGCCAAGGCCGCCGTGAACCTGTTCAGGAAAGCGTCGGCGAGTTTTTCGACGACGATGAAGCGCTTCGCGGCGCAGCAGGTCTGGCCGCCATTGTACATCCGGCCCCAGACCGCCCACTTGATCGTATGCTCCAGGTCGGCATCCTCCAGGACGATGAAGGCATCGCTGCCACCCAATTCCATCGATGAAGGCTTCAGGTTCCGTCCCGCCCGCGCGGCGATACTGCGGCCAGCGGCGACGCTCCCGGTCAGGGCGACGCCCCGGACTCGTGGATCGTCGATGACTGCGTCCGATTGGGCGTGCGAGATGAGCAGGTTGGTATAGAGACCGGCCGGGGCGCCGGCGTCGGTCCAGAGCGCCTCGAAGGCGATCGCGCATTGCGGCACGCAGGCCGCGTGCTTGACCATGAGGACGTTGCCGGCCATCAGATGCGGCCCCGCAACCCGAGCAAGTTGATAGTAGGGGAAGTTCCAAGGCTCGACGCCAAAGATCACCCCGATCGGGCTACTTTCCATATGCGCTTCGCCCAGCGTCGGATGCAGTTTCAACGGGGTGAGGAAGCGTTCCGCATTCTTGGCATAATAGGCAAGAATCGACGTACTGAAGGCGACCTCGCCGCGCGCCTCGTTGATGCGCTTCCCCATTTCCAGCGTCATCGTGCGAGCGAGGATTTCCGCCCGCTCCTCCATGAGGGAGGCTGCGCGGCTGACGATGGTGGCCCGGGCGGCATAGCTGAGATGCCGCCAATCCTTGAAACACGCTGCGGCGGCGGCAAGCTTTGCCTCGAGTTCCGCGTCGGTCAGCTCCGGGAATGCGCGGTTTTGTTCGCCGTTGCTCGGATTGACGCTGAGATAGGCCATGGATCGATCCTTGCGCAGAACGGGCGAAGAGCGGTTCGTCTTCGGGAAAACAGTAAGCGTGGCGGCGGCCGAAGGCGCGTCCTTAGTTCGCCTTGCGACTATGCGGAACTGCGCGACACGCTTCTGGTGCCAAGGCCGTTGCGGCGTCGGCGGTAAGCGCCGGCTGGGTGGCGACAAGACAAAGGGAAGCGCAGACCATGAGCAGGTTCGGATCAGACGGCAGCCTTGTTTTGACGCCGGTGCAGATGGACGCAGTCGACGCGGCCATGGTCGCGGCCGGACGGTCCGAGCGCGCGCTCATGCAATCCGCCGGCGAGGCGGTGGCGTCGGCGATCCGGGCGCGTTGGCCTCGGCGCAAGGTGCTGGTCTTGTGCGGCCCGGGCAATAATGGCGGTGACGGTTTCGTGGCGGCGCGGATGCTCAGCGAGGCCGGCTGGCCGGTCCGTCTGATGTTGCTGGGCAGCCCGGAACGCCTCAAGGCGGATGCGGCGCATCACGCGAGGCGCTGGGGCGGGGAGATCCTGCCGTTCCAGGTCGAGTGGTTCGAGGATGCGATCGTCGTCGACGCTCTCTTTGGTTCCGGCTTGTCCCGGCCAATAGCGGGAGCGGCAAGGGCGATGATCGAGGCCTTGATCAAGCAGCGGCCGCCGGTCTGCGCGATCGACGTTCCCAGCGGCGTGGACGGCGCGACAGGCGCGGTATTGGGGGTCGCGGCCGCGGCCGAGCTCACGGTGACCTTCTGCCGCAAGAAGCCGGGCCATCTCCTGTTGCCTGGCCGGTCCCTCTCCGGCGTGGTGCACGTGGCGCCGATCGGCGACCCGACGCTGGCACTCCGACAGATCGCGCCGCAGACCTACGAGAATGGCCCTTCGCTGTGGGCGGACGCCTATCCCTGGCCGCTCACCGAGGGCAACAAATATCGGCGGGGCCACGCAGTCGTCGTCGGCGGCGCGACCATGACCGGCGCAAGCCGCCTTGCGGCCAGAGGGGCCGCTCGGATCGGCGCCGGGCTGGTGACCATGGCGGTACCTCTCTCGGCCTGGACCATCTATGCCGCCGCCCTGACGAGCGTGATGGTCAGCACCATCCGGGAGCCGCATGAATTCGATGCGCTGCTGCAGGACCCGCGCTGCAACGCGGTAGCGGTCGGACCGGGCGCGGGTATCAGCGAAGAGACCAGGCACTGCGTCCTGGCGGCGCTCGCGGCACGGCGCGCGGTGGTGATAGACGCCGATGCGATCACCGCCTTCGCCGACGATCCGGGAACGCTGTTCCAGGCCATCAACGGTCCATGCGTGATCACGCCGCATGAGGGCGAGTTCCGGCGTCTGTTCGACCCTACCGGCGACAGGCTCGCCATGGTGCGTCGGGCGGCGCAACAATCCGGTGCCGTCGTGCTGTTGAAGGGCGCCGATACGGTGATCGCCGAGCCCGGTGGACGTGCCGTCATCAATTGCAATGCCCCGCCCTCCCTTGCCACCGCGGGCAGCGGCGACGTGTTGGCCGGGTTCGTGGTCGGGCTGCTGGCCCAGGGCCTGGACCCGTTCCGGGCAGCCTGCGCGGCGGTCTGGCTGCATGGGGAGGCGGCGGCCCTGTTCGGCGACGGGCTGATCGCCGAGGATCTGCCGGAACAGCTTCCCGCGGCGCTGCGGGCGCTGCGACAGCGCCGTCTACCGCACGGCGACGACGCCGGTCACGCGAGCGGGCGCCATGGGGACGATTGAAGGCGTCATCGCCGACGTAAGCGGCGCCGGCTTGGGGACCGCGACACCGATGCCGGAATAGCCGCGCCCGCCGCTTCTCGACCCGCCCCCGTCGACCTATTGCGCGGTGTAGCCGCCATCGATCACGAGTTCCGCCCCGGTGATGAACTTGGCCTCGTCGGACGCGAGATAGACGATTCCCCACCCGATATCCTCGGGTGCACCGAGATGGCCGACCGGGTGCAGGGCGGCGAGAGCCGCCATCTTGGCCGCTCCATCCGCCGACTCGTCGCAAATCCCCCGAACCATGGGCGTCAGGATGTAGCCGGGATGAATCGAATTCACCCGGATCCCGGTGCGGGTCAAGGCGCAGTGCAGAGCGGCCGACTTGGTCAGCAGCCGCACTCCGCCCTTGCTCGCGTTGTAGGCGGCGAGATCGGGATCGCCGATCAAGCCCTCGATCGAGGACAGGTTGACGATCGACCCTGCGGACCCGCACTCCTTCATCGCCTTGATGCCGTACTTCACGCCAAGGAAGACGCCATCCATGTTGATGCTCATGAGTTTGCGGTAATCGGAGAAGCTGGTGTTTTCGATGGTACCGGTCGGACCGATGCCCGCATTGTTGACCAAAATATCCAGCCTGCCGAAGATGGAAACGGCGGTGCCGACGGCCTCGATCCAGGCGGCTTCGTCGGCGACATCGTGATGCAGGAATCTCGCTTGTCCGCCGGCCGCGTTGATCCTGGCGGCGATCTCTTCGCCCTCCTTGTCACGGACGTCGGTGACCACGATCTTCGCACCCTCCCGGGCAAGCAGCTCGGCCGCGCAGGCACCAAGCCCGAGTGAACCGCCGGTGATGAGAGCGACCTTATTCTTGACGCGGTCCATGATGTCTCCGTTCTGTTGTGTGATGGAACCTCGCGTTAACGCTGGCGGATGCGGTCAGGAGGGGACGTTATTTCCACAGTCTCTATGCCAAAACGCATGGATCGCCCGATCGCTGTATACGGCGGGCGACCGCCGCCATGCACTTACGCCGAAGGGGTTTTCGGAAGTGCTCCGAACCGTCTGCGTTGGATCGGACTATGGTCGCCCAGCGCGGAACGCGTCTCGCGCGTCTGGTGCGGGTGGATCCGGGGGACGGCATCCCGGTCCTAGCCGCTTGTTCCACGCTGCAGCAATGGAGAGATCGATGAGCCATGATTCGGAACTGCGGACAGCCGTGCAACAGGAGCTGAGCTGGGAGCCGAGCATCGTCTCGGCCCATATCGGTGTGACGGCCGATGCGGGGGTCGTGA
>CAIMSN010000131.1 GCA_903844135.1 uncultured Rhodospirillales bacterium
CGATGCCGGAGGCGCCGACACCGGGGACGACGAGGAGCTGTCTCAGGAAGGCCTGCAGGCTCGCGGCGGTGCCGGACATCGTGAGCGTCGCGCCATCGGCCGACAGGGTGGCGCCCTGCGTGTTCCAGAACGCCGCCAGCGTCGGGTCCGACAGCGTCACCGATGCGGTCAGCGGGAAGGACGGATAGATATCGGTCAGGGACAGCGACCCGGTCGGCAGCGCCGGACCATCGGCGCTAACCGTCGCCGCGACGCCGGACAAAGTGAGGGTGTCGTCGACCGTGATGGTGGTGAATCCGTTGATGGTGCCGGCCGCATCGACGACGGAGACGACCATCGGCGCATTGCCGAGGGCACCGGCGGCCGCGACGAAGGACAGCCCCTGCAGCGCCGCGGTGAGCTGCGCCATATTACCGGAGAACGTGAACAACGTTCCGTTCGCCGACACGCTGCCGAGGCCGCTTGCGGCGACCAGCCGGCCGAGCGACGCGTTCAGCACCGTCACGATCAGGGTGCCGGTGGTGGCCTTGGTCTCGGCGAAGAGCTGGGCCCCGGCATAGGGGTGCATCGATCCGGCGCCGCCGACGAACACCGCCGGATCCACCCCGGTCATCAGGTCGTCCGGCCGGCTGGCGGTGCCGCGCGTCTCCAGCCCGCTTTCCGAGTTGGACGGGGCCAGGGTCAGGGACGACAGATAGTTGGCGACGCCGTTGAGGGAGTTCGGATCGGTGGTAGAATACAGCACGCCGCTGCCGGTCACGCCGCCATCCTTGACCACGAACTGGGTCGGCAGCGCGCCGGCCGCGGTCAGCATGGCGACCACCTGCTGCGTGTCGGCGAGGAAATTCTCGTCGTTGCCGCTCTCCGGGGAAAGGGTGATGGAGCTGCGCAGCCCGTTCTGGGTCGCCCAGCGTATCTCCGCCTCGATGCTCTGCTGGTAGGCCGGCTCGCGGGCCAGGAAGAACCAGGACGGCATGTCGAAGGCGATGCCGCCGCTGTAGAGCGCCGCCGCGCGCACGTTGGCGGTGGCCGCGGAGGTCGCGAAATCCACCGTCTCGAACTCGGACAGCATCGGTGCCAGGTTCAGGTAGCCGAGCGCGCGGGCGTTATCGACGTAGGCTTCCCAGTTGGTGAGATCCTGCGTGGTCCAGATATAGTCGTTGTAGGTGTTCACGTCGGCTTCGGTGGGCACGTAGCCGTAGGTGCTGGTGTAGGCCGCCGAGGCGCCGGTGAAGAAGCCGGTATTGGCGCCGGATGCGGACTGATGGCCCTGGGCGGTCGGATCGACCACGCCCTGGCTGGTGAGCGCGCTGGAGCCGGTGATGACGACCCCGGCCGGCAGCGTCCCGGTGCCGGTGATGGAGTTGGCCGGGGCGTCGGCGGCCAGCTCCTGCTGCACCAGCGTGGTGGCGTCGGTCGCGGTGGCATCGCCGGCGACCGAGGCGATCGGCACGGTGATGCTGGCACCGGCGGCCAGCACGTAATAGCCGCTGCTGGAATCGCTGTCGGTGGCGACGAAGCCGCGCACGCTGGGATCGACGCCGACCTGGTAGGTGTCGCCGTTGGCGCCGGTCACCGCCATGGTCTGGTAGATGATCTGGCTGACGCCGGAATGATTGCTCAGCGTCAGCGTGCCGGCGGCCCATTGCGGCGCGGCGGTGACCAGGGTCGAGCCGGTGATGACGGCGCCGGGCACGGCGATCTGGGTCACCTGGTTGGCGAGCAGGTTGCCGGACGGGCCGTCGACCAGCGCCTGCGCCAGCAGGGTCAGCGACTGGCCGGGCTGGATGGTGTAGGTGCCGAGCGTACCGTCGCCGGCGCCGCCGAGCGACCATCCGGTCTCCTGGCGCGGCTTCTGCACGATCTGGTACTGCACGCCGCCGGCCGAGGAGACGATCTGGCCGATCGGGAAGGTCAGGGCGGAGCTGCCGGTGTTGGCGATGGTGACGGCCATGATCGCCATCGGCTCGTCCTGGGTGATCTCGACCAGTCCGGCGCCGGTACCGGCCCAGGTCGAGACGACCGAGGACTCGGTGCCGTCGATGTAGGAATTGATGATGCCGCTCATGTGGCCGTAAAGCCCGACATCGCCATCCGCCAGCAGCGGGTCGGCGACGGAGGGAAGGGAGAGGCCTTCGAGATCGAGCGAGCTGCCGACGAAGATCGTGGATGTCGAACTGGGCGCGGTCATTCGGATCCACCGGTTTAACGAGTTTTTAACGATCTAAGCCTCGTTATTACCGGTCCGGTCAGCCAATGATCCATCAAAATCGTTAAGTAACCGTTAATTCATCTCCTGGAGGCTGCGTCTCCGGGCCCTTGCCCGGCGCCCAAGGCCACGATCCGCGCCGCGACCTCGTACGACCGGACGAAGGACGGCACCGGCAGGAACTCGAACTCGGAATGGAAATTGAGCGCACCGGTGAACAGGTTGGGCGTCGGTATCCCGCGCGCCGACAGCGCCGAGCCGTCGGTGCCGCCGCGCATCGCGATCACGTTCGGCACGATCCCCTCCGCCTCGTACGCGGCCCGCATCAACGCGACGCTGCGATGGTCGTGCACCAGCCCGTTGGCGACGTTGGCATAGACGTCGTCGATCCTGACCGAGATCGCGGCGCGCGGATGCGCCGACGCGGTCAGCGCCACCATCGCCTCGAGCCGGGCCTTGCGCTCGGCGAAGCCCTGCGGGTCGAAATCGCGGATCGAGACCGACAGGGTGGCGGTCAAGGCGTTGGCGGTCAGGCCGTTGCACCAGCAATAGCCCTGCCGGCCGTCGGTATGCTCCGGCGTGTCCAGCGGATCGAACCTGGCGATCAGGTCGGCGGCCACCAGGATCGGATTGACCAGCACCCCCTTGGCCGACATCGGATGCGCGGTGACGCCGGTGACGGTGATGGTCGCCTGGGCCGCGTTGAAAGTCTCGGCGACGAACTCGCCCAGCGCGCAGCAATCGATGGTGTAGGCGAACTCGGCCGGGAAGCGCGCCAGGTCCATCGCCTTGGCGCCGCGCAGCCCGATCTCCTCGTCCGGCACGAACGCCACCAGCACGTCGCCATGCGCCGGCCGTTCCCGCACCAGCGTCTCGAGCAGCGTCATCACCACCGACACCGCCGCCTTGTCGTCGGCGCCCAGGACGCTGGTGCCGTCGGTGACGACCAGCGTCTGGCCGACATAGGGCAGCAGCTCCGGGTGCTCCGCGACGCGCATCCAGATCATGCGCTCCGGGTTCAGGCACAGATCGGCGCCGTCGAACGCCACGAGCCGCGGATGGATGTGCGGCGAGAGCCCGACATCGACCGTGTCGACATGGGCGCAGAAGCCGATCCTGGGCGCGCCCTCGATCGTGCCGGGCAGACGGGCGGTCAGCACCGCATGGTCGTCGAGATGGATGTCGGACAGGCCGAGCTCCTCGAGCTCGCGCTGCAGCAGCCTGGCCATGTCCCATTGCCCCGGCGTGCTGGGCACCATTGTCGCGCCGGCATCGCTCTGGCTGGTGACGGCGAGATAGCGGAACAGGCGCCCGACCAGACGGTCGGCGAGAGCGGAGGCCGGGGCTCGGGTCTGCGACGAAGCCATCTTGCTCTCCAGGTTTGTCCGGTCCGGCCTTAGCACGGTTTTCCGCGCAGACATCGGCGTCGGCCGGGTCTAGTCTGGTCGCGCAACACAGGCTGGAGGTGCCGCCATGGAGCGTGTGATCGCGACGGATCCGGCGCTGGCGCTGATCGCCAGGCTGCAGGCGGAACACGGGCCGGTGCTGTTCCACCAGTCCGGCGGCTGCTGCGACGGCTCCTCGCCGATGTGCTATCCGCAGCACGATTTCATCGTCGGCGACCAGGATGTGCGCCTGGGCGAGATCGGCGGCGCGCCGGTCTATATCGCCGCCGCCCAGCATGCGCTGTGGCGGCACACCCAACTGATCATCGACGTGGTGCCGGGACGCGGCGGCATGTTCTCGCTCGACAACGGCACCGAGCAGCGCTTCCTCACCCGCTCGAAGATCCTGGCCGACTGAGACGTCCGGGTCAGCCTCGCCGGATCGGCACTGCGCCGGACAGACGCGGCGCCCGGTATTCGAGCCCGGCATGCGCCGCGGTGGGTCTTCGCACCTTGGACGGCCTTCCTTCTGCGCGCATGCGGCGGTCTGCCTCCCGCCAGTCCGGCGCCGCCGCATCGGGCTGGCTCCACTGCACGACGCTGGCTTCGTCGCACCAGTCGAGCAGACGCGGCATCGCCTTCAGATGCGCGCCGCTGCTCATGAACCTGCGCATGTCCTCCTGCCGCTCCCAGACCGTCAGGGTCCAGAAGGTGAGGTCGCGGTCGCGCAGCAGAGCGCCGGTGACGAAGCCCCGCGCCTGCCGCGTCTGCGCGATCGAGCCCCGCGCCAGCCATGCGAAACCAGGCAGGAATCGCCAGCCGCGCAGGCGAAGCCGGGTGATGCTGACCAGGGCCAAGGCGCGATCCTCCCGGCTGCGCGTTTGAGGGTGACTCGGACGCCGGATCGGCGGATATTCCGGCCCGAAATGCCGCGGCGAACAGCGGCATCGGGAGACACGCCATGGACAATATCGAATCCCTGCGGATCGTCGAGGCGCCGTTCGAGGCCAGCTACGGCAACTTCATCGGCGGCGCGTTCGTACCGGCGAAATCCGGACGCACGTTTGAGAATCTCTCGCCGATCAACGGCCGCCTGCTGTGCCAGGTGGCGCGCTCCGGCGCGGAGGATGTCGAGGCCGCACTCGATGCCGCGCACGCCGCCAGCGCAGCCTGGGGCCGCACCAGCGTGGCCGAGCGCGCGGCGATGCTGCTGCGCATCGCCGACCGGATCGAGGCCAACATCGACCTGCTGGCCCGCGCCGAGAGCTGGGACAACGGCAAGCCGATCCGCGAGACCGCGAACGCCGACGTGCCGCTCTGCGCCGACCATTTCCGCTATTTCGCCGGCTGCATCCGCGCCCAGGAAGGTGGCCTGTCGGAGATCGACCACGACACCGTCGCCTATCATTTCCACGAGCCGCTGGGCGTGGTCGGGCAGATCATCCCCTGGAACTTCCCGCTGCTGATGGCGTGCTGGAAGCTGGCCCCGGCGCTGGCGGCCGGCAATTGCGTGGTGATGAAGCCGGCCGAGCAGACCCCGGCCTCGATCCTGGTGCTGGCCGGGCTGATCGCCGACATCCTGCCGCCCGGGGTGCTGAACATCGTCAACGGCTTCGGCCTCGAAGCCGGCAAGCCGCTGGCCTCCAGCCCGCGCATCGCCAAGATCGCCTTCACCGGCGAGACCACCACCGGCCGGCTGATCATGCAGTATGCCAGCCAGAACCTGATTCCGGTCACGCTGGAGCTGGGCGGCAAATCGCCCAACATCTTCTTCGCCGACGTGGCGCGCGAGGACGACGATTTCCTCGACAAGGCGATCGAGGGGCTGGTGATGTTCGCCTTCAACCAGGGCGAGGTCTGCACCTGCCCGTCGCGGGCGCTGATCCACGAAAGCATCTACGACCGCTTCATGGACAAGGCGCTGGCCAGGGTGAAGGCGATCCGGCAGGGCCATCCGCTCGATCCGTCCACCATGATCGGCGCGCAGGCCTCGACCGAGCAGGTCGAGAAGATCCTGTCCTATTTCGATATCGGCCGTCAGGAGGGCGCCGAGGTGCTGATCGGCGGCGCGCGCGCGGAGATGGAAGGCGAGCTGGCCGGCGGCTGCTACGTGCAGCCCACCATGTTCAAGGGCCATAACCGGATGCGCATCTTCCAGGAGGAGATCTTCGGCCCGGTGCTGTCGGTCACCACCTTCAAGGACGACGACGAGGCGCTGGCGATCGCCAACGACACGCTCTATGGCCTGGGCGCCGGCGTCTGGACCCGCGACGGCACCCGCGCGTACCGCTTCGGCCGGGCAATCCAGGCCGGACGGGTCTGGACCAACTGCTACCACGCCTATCCGGCACACGCCGCGTTCGGCGGCTACAAGCATTCCGGCATCGGTCGCGAAAACCACAAGATGATGCTGGACCACTACCAGAACACCAAGAACCTGCTGGTCAGCTACAGCGCCAAGAAACTCGGCTTCTTCTGACGCACGCCGTCCGGGACCGCGCCCGGCCGTGCGATGGCACGGCCGGGCGGCTCGCAGTCAGTGGCCGGGATGCTCGTCGCGATGCGGCGGCGGAGCAGGACGAGGCGCCGGACGAGGCGCAGGATTGGGCGCCGGACGCGGCGGCTCCGGGCGCGCCATCTGCGGGTGGGGCGGTGTGCGCTGCGGTTCCGGCCGCCTTGCCTCTGGCCTGGGCTCCGGCCTGGGCTCCAGCCTGGGCGGCGCCTGCCGCACCGGCTCGGCACGCGGCGCCGACCGTGCGCCGGAAGGACGCGCTTCCGCCCGCGACTGGAAATCAGGGACCGGCCGAGCGCCGTCCGGCCGTGCCGGCGGCAGCGGCGGGCGCGGCGCCGGGCCGAGCCGGGCCGGGTTGGGAGCCTGCGGTCCGGCGCCGGGCCGTCCCTCCGGAACGGCGCCATGCGGCGCTCCCGGCGATACCCCGGCGGGCGCCTGACGCGCGGCGGCGAGATTCGGCGGGGCGGCGCCGGGCGCGCGCAGGCCGGGCAGCCCGGGACGCACCGGCTGGCCCTGCGGCCCGGGCACAGCTACGGGCCCGTGTGCCGATCCGATGACCGACGCGGCTGCCGATCCAGACGCCGGTCTGGGCAGCGGTCTGGGCGCCGGTCTGGGCGCGACCGGCGAAATCACGCCGGACTGACCTCGGAACGGCGTGCGGCTCGCAGGGAGTTCGCGCGGGTGGAACAAGGCCGGGTCGATCGCTGGTCCTGGCGCGGCTTGCCTGGCGGGCATCGCTCCGAGGCCGAGGCTATGCGCCGCGGCCGACGTGAGGCCGCGCGTCTCCGCCGCCGGGCGCACCGGGAGCGGGCCTTGCACGAGCCGGTACTGCGACGCGCCGCCGGGCGCCGCGGCGGCGAGCGCGCCGACCCCGGTGCGGGCGATGCCGCGGATCGGCTGCGACCGCACCATGGCCGAGGCCGGCACCACCGTCAGCGCATTCCGGTTGGCGTAGCTGTTGATGATCGTCGTGGTGTTGTTCACGACCGTCTTGTCGTTGCGGACAGTCTCCATCCGACCGTAATTGATCCGCTGCAGATAGGTCGGGCCGGTGCGGAAGGTCGGGCTGTAGCGCTCGTGCGGGCCGAGCGGAACCCAGCCGATCTCGCCGCCAGAGCCTCCGGGACCGCGATCGCCGTCGCGGCCGCCATGGCCGAAGCCGCCGGCGATCAACCCCCCGACCACGCCCCCGACTGCCCCCGCGACCGCGCCGGCGGCGATGAAGTCGACCAGCGCCGGCGCATAGGCCGGTCGCTCGTACACGTCCGGCGGCGCGCCGGGCTCGCCCGGCACCCAGCCCCAGCGGCCACCGAACTGCGCCCAGCGACCGTAATGGAACGGTGCGAAGCCCCAGGGCTCGCTATCGACCCAGGTCCAGCCCCAGGGCTGCACGTAGGACCAGCTTCCCTCGCGATACGGCGCCCAGTCGGCGGAGACCTGCGGATACCAGACCTGGCCGTACTCCGGCGCCTGCTGCCAGATGCCGTACTGGGCCAGCGATTCCGACCCGGTCATGTAGCGCACCGATGGCGGCCCGGCCGGCGCCGGACGCTGGCCGGCGAGCTGCGCCGACAGGAACGCGCCGCGCACCAGCACGCCCACGGTCCCCTGCAGCGAATCGCTTCCGGTCACGCTGGCGGTCTGGCCGGCGCACACCGCCAGCGAGAAACTGCCGCTGACGATCTGCGCGCTGCCGCTCACGACGCTGATCGCGGTCGGATTGGCGCTGTCGCCGGCGACGATGTCGTATTGGCCGGCGCCGGAGAGCATCACCACGCCGCGCGGCGTGGTGATGCTGGTGGCGTCGCCCGGCGAGACGGTGCGCAGATCGACGAACAGCTCGCCCTGCGGCTGGGTGACGAGGAGCTGATGGTCGTCGAGGGTGGCGATGTCGAGTTCGGTGGCCTCGGACAACACCAGGCCGTTATCCGCGAGCTGCATCGCCGCGCCGGCGCCCGGCTGGGTCCAGATCGCATCGCCGCTAATCAGCGGGCTGTTGAGCGACGCCGCCACCCAGTCCGTCGCACCCGGCCCGTGCGTCGAGACGCTGCCGACGATCCGCGCCAGCCGGCCGACGCGCCAGGGCGGATCGACGGCGCCCTGCGCCGCATCCTGTGCCTGCGCCGGCAGGTCCGGCAGCAGCGCCGACACGCTCAGCGCGGTCGCCGCCAGGAGGCTCGCGAGTCTGGATCGTCCGTTCAGTGTGGCCATCGGTCCCGGCGTTCCCTTCCGTCGCCTCAACCGAACGCCGATCGGCGGCGAAAAGATGTCGGAGGCATGGCCGGAATCAGTTTCGCGGTCGCGAAGGGTTGCAAGAGAGCCCATCGCGCCGTCGATCTCGATCGAACGTTTCCGCCGCCACGTCACTGACGATGTCGAACCGTCCGCTGCCGCGAAGGCGGGGCCGGCGCCTCAGCCGGCGAGCCGCAGGGTCCAGTCGTCGAGCACGTCGGACAGGGTCCGATCCCAGTCGATTGACGGCGACCAGCCGAGCAGCGCTCGCAACCGGCCCGAATCGCCGACCGCCATCGGGATGTCGGACGGGCGCGCGCGGGCGGGATCCGGCTCGATCCGCACGGACAGGCCGGATCGGGCGATCAGCGCGTCCAGCACGTCGCCGATCCGGCGCGGCGTGCCGGAGGCGATGTTGAGGATGGTCCCGGACGGGATCCGTGACGCGTTGGCCAGGCACAGCGCGTAGGCGGCGCAGACGTCGCGCACGTCGAGATAGTCGCGCCATGAATCGAGATTGCCGGTGCGCAGCACCGGCGCCTGCCGGCCGGCGGCGATCAGCGCGATCTGTCGCGCGAAGGCCGGGATCGCGAAATCGTCGGCCTGGCCGGGGCCGGCATGGTTGAACGGGCGCAGGCGGATCGCGTGCAGGCCCTCGGCGGCCATGGCGCCGAGCGCCAGGTCGGCGGCCGCCTTGGTGGCGCCGTAGGTGTTGAGCGGCGCCAGCGGCGCCGTCTCGTCGAGCGGCCGGCCGGCGCGGAACGAGGCGCCGTAGGCATCGGCGCTGGAGACGAACAGCAGAGGAGCGGCCGGGGCGTGCGCCAGGATCGCGCGGGCCAGGCCGAGCGTGCCGTGCAGATTGACCGACCAGGCGAGCGACGGATCGGCACGGGCGACCGGGATCGCCGCGATCGCCGCCAGATGCAGGCACGCATCCGGCCGGACGTCGCGAACCCGCGCCGCGACGCCGGCCTCGTCGGTCAGGTCGCAGCCCAGCGGCAGCAGCGTCGCGTCCGGCAGCAGCGCCGCGACCGCCGGCGCCAGATGGAGGCCGGCGAAGCCGGACAGTCCGGTGACGAGGATGCGGCCCGCCATGCGCCGCGCGCCGCTCAGCCGCGGCGGGCCGTGCGACGACGCACGGCTCAGGCGCCGGACGCGCGGCGGTGACGCACGAGATCGGCCTCGACCATCTCGGCGATCATCTCCTCCAGGCTGGTGGTGGCCGACCAGCCGAGTTTCTGCTTCGCCTTCGACGCGTCGCCCAGCAGGACATCCACTTCTGCCGGACGGATCAGGTCGGAGCGGGTCTCGACATGATCCTCGAAATTCAGCCCGGCATGCGAGAAGGCGATCCGGCACAGCTCGCGGATCGAGGTGGTGCGGCCGGTGGCGACCACGTAGTCGTCGGCCACCTCCTGCTGCAGCATCAGCCACATCGCCTGGACATAGTCGCGGGCGTGGCCCCAGTCGCGGGTGGCGTCGAGATTGCCGAGCGGCAGCGTGCTGGCCAGGCCGAGCTTGATGCGGGCGACGCCGTCGGTGACCTTGCGGGTCACGAACTCGATGCCGCGCAGCGGACTCTCGTGGTTGAACAGGATGCCGGACGAGGCATGCAGGCCGAAGCTCTCGCGGTAGTTCACCGTCATCCAGTGCGCGTAGAGCTTGGCCACCGCATAGGGGCTGCGCGGATAGAACGGGGTGCGCTCGGACTGCACCTTCTCCTGGATCAGGCCATACATCTCCGACGACGAGGCCTGATAGAAGCGCGCCCGCGGCCGGGCGATTCGCACCGCCTCCAGCAGGTTGGCGGCGCCGATTCCGGTCGCCTGTCCGGTCAGCAGCGGCTGCTGCCAGGAGGCGGCGACGAAGCTCTGGGCGGCGAGGTTGTAGACCTCGTCCGGCTCCGCCCGCTGGACGATGCGGATCAGGCTGGACAGGTCGAGCAGGTCGCCATCGACCAGCTCGACCCGGTCGAGCACGCCGAGCCAGCGCAGCCGGGCGCTGACCATGTCCGCAGAGGCCGAGCGGCGCGCCATGCCGACCACCCGATAGCCCTTGGCCAGCAGCAGCTCGGCGAGATAGGCCCCGTCCTGGCCGGTGATGCCGGTGACGAGCGCGGTGCGGCCCGAAACCTGCGATGGGGTCGTGATCGGAATCGTCATGATACGACCGCGGTTAGAGCAAACCGGCCAGCAGGTCCAGAAGCCGGCCCTACGTTCCTGGAGCCTCCCAGGCGACGATCTTGAACGGCCTCGGCGTGCCGGACGAGTCCTGGTTGCCGCCGCCATTTCCGGTGAGCGCGATCGCACGGCGCAGGAAGCGATGCCCGGCGCCATCGCTGGCCTCGGCGCGGACCTCCACCACCGACGGGTCGTAGCGCTGCTGC
>CAIMSN010000132.1 GCA_903844135.1 uncultured Rhodospirillales bacterium
CTCTAGAGCCCGTCTGTTGAAAGTTAGAAGGGTTCGCCTTAACGCCAGAGTCCGCGCTGCCTGCTCGAGCGCCGAATTGAAATCTGCGCGGAGTTCTCTGACGGCTCCGCTCCAGTCGCCCGTCATGCCGCTCAGGAGTCGGCGCGGCGCTCGCTGGCGCCGGCGCTCGACCGGCTGCGCGACGAGACGTTGGCGGCCGACGCGACGCTGGCGCAGGCCCGCCGGCTGCTGGCCGACGTCGCGCCCGAGGCGGCGGCGCTTGCTCTGGCGGCGGCGCAGGCCGAGGCCGACGACGCCGCCCGGACCGAGCAGGCGGCGCGATCGGAGCGCGAATCCGCCAGGGCGCGGCTCGCCGATCGCGGTGCCGCGCGGGACCGTATCGTCGCCGCCCTGCGCGACGGACACAGCCGGCGCGACGCGCTGCAGGCCCGTCTGGCCGCGGCCGAGGCGGAACGCGACGAAGCGGACGCCGCGCTGGCGGCGGTGTCGCTGGCCCGCGACGGCCTGCCGGACGCGGCGCAGACCGCCCACGACGCGGAACAGGCCGCCGCCGCGCTGGTCGCGGCGCGCGACGCCGAGCGCGATGCCGCCGCGACCCTGTCCGGGCTGGCTGCGGAACGCGCCGCCCTGGCGGCGCGCAGCGCCCCGCTGGCGGCCTCCCGCACCGACTGGCAGGCACGGCGCGACATCGCGCGCGGCGCCGTGGCGCAGGCCGAGCACCGGCTCGCCGAAGCCAGGACCGAGGCCGCCGCGCACCAGGCGGGGCCGGCGGATGCGGCTCTGCTGCAGGCGGCGATCGAGGCGGCGCTGGACCAGGCCGACACGGCGCATCGCCAGTCCGCCGCGGCGCTGGACCAGGCCGACGCGGTCGCGCGACGCGCGCAGATCGAGCTCCGCACCGCCGAGGCGGCGCTGTCCGCGGCACGCGAGGCGACCCTGCGGGCGGAGGCGCGCGAAGAGCAGGCCCATGCGATCCTGTCGCAGTTCCTGGCCGAGACCCCGGAGCCGCCCGATCTGCAGCCAGACGATCTGTCCGACGCCGCCGAGACCGCGCTGCGCCGCCGGGTGGCCAGGCTGGTCCGCGAGCGTGACGAGATCGGCCCGGTCAATCTGCGCGCCGAGCTCGAGCTGGACGAGGCGAACGCCAGGATCGCCGCGATCCTGCACGAGCGCGACGAGATCGAGACCGCGATCGCCCGGCTGCGCGGCCAGATCGGCCAGCTCAACCGGGAGGGCCGCGAACGGCTGCTGGCGGTGTTCGAGCAGGTGGACCGGCATTTCCAGGCTTTGTTCGCCCGCATGTTCAATGGCGGCCGCGCCCATCTCGGCCTGGTCGGCTCGGACGATCCGCTGGCGGCGGGGCTGGAGATCTACGCCCAGCCGCCGGGCAAGAAGCTCGCCACCCTGTCGCTGCTGTCCGGCGGCGAGCAGGCGCTGACCGCGCTGTCGCTGGTGTTCGCGGTGTTCCGCTGCAATCCGGCACCGGTCTGCGTGCTCGACGAGGTCGATGCGCCGCTGGACGACGCCAACGTCGAGCGGTTCTGCGCGCTGCTCGGCGACATGGTGCGCGAGGCCGGGACGCGGTTCCTGGTGGTGACGCATCACCAGCTCACCATGGCGCACATGGACCGGCTCTATGGCGTGACGATGCAGGAGCGCGGCATCAGCCGCATCCTGTCGGTGGATCTTGCCCAAGCCCACGCCATGATCGACTGAGCCTGTCTGCAAACGCGCCCTGGTGGTCATCCGCGGGCGATCCGCTGTGCTCCGGTGCTCACGGCCAGAAGGCCGCTCCGCTCCGGTGCGCGCGGATCACCCGCGGCCGGCAACGCTTGGCGTCGCCTCTGACTCACCAGGACGCGTTTCCAGACAGGCTCCGCCTGCGCACCCGGACCCGCGGTCCTCGCCACGGGTCATCACGACCGTCAAGGCCGCTCCCCTCCGGTGC
>CAIMSN010000133.1 GCA_903844135.1 uncultured Rhodospirillales bacterium
AACAATCCACTCAGGAACCACAAGCCCGAAGGAGCCGAGGAACCTAGCAAAAGCACCGAAACAGAACAAGCTCTTTCGGCAGCAACCGCTGCGGTGACGCGGATTTAGGCCTCCACCAACACACCGTCAACTCCGAAAACGGGTTGTTCGAACGATCGCGCGAAAAAACTTGGCCCCCGCTCCCGGTCAGGAGACGCCATGATAGCGAACGAACCAGTCCACAAAACGCGGAATCCCGATATCGAGGCTGGTCGCCGGATGCCAGCCGGACAGGTCGCCTGCCGCTTCGACCGACGCGAAGGTTGCCATCAGGTCGGCCGCCGGGCGCGGAACCATGCGGATCTCGGCGCGCCTGCCCAGCGACGCCTCCAGCAGCGAGACCATGTGCGACACGCGCTCGCTGCGATGGTTGCCGAGATTGAGGATGCGCAACCGCTCGACCGACGCATCCGGCGGAAGCGCCAGCACGCGTAGCACGCCGTCGACCACGTCGTCGATATAGGTGAAGTCGCGGGCCAGTCCCTGCCCCTCATAGAGCGTGACAGGCCTGGCTTCGACGATCGCGCGGGCGAAACCGTAATAGGCCATGTCCGGACGGCCCCAGGGTCCGTAGACAGTGAAGAAGCGCAGCGCCGTCTGCGGCAGGCCGTAGAGATGACCGTAGGCGTGGGCCATCAGCTCGCCGGACCGCTTGGTGGCGGCGTAGAGCGAGTTCGGCCGGTCGGTGCGATCGGTCTCGCGGAACGGCAGGCTCTCGTTCAGCCCGTAGACGGAGGAGGAGGAGGCGAACGCCAGATGCGCCAGACGCGGCAACCGGCGCGCCGCTTCCAGCAGGGTGACGTGGCCCAGCACGTTGGACTGCACATAGACATAGGGGTCGACCATCGAATGGCGCACGCCGGCCTGGGCGGCGAGATGGACGATGCCGGTGATGTCGGGCTCGGCGTCAACCAGCGCCTCCATCGCCTCGCGATCGGCGATGTCGGCGGCGACGAACCGATAGGCGCTCCCGGCCTTTGCCCCCGCCTTCGCCCCCGACTCGGCCCGGTTCTGGAGTCGCGCGTTGCGGGCACGCTTGAGCGCCGGGTCGTAATAGTTGTTCAAGTTGTCGAGCCCGATCACCCGCTCGCCGCGCTCCAGCAGCGCCAGGGCGACGTGATGGCCGATGAAGCCGGCGCTGCCTGTCACCAGTATGCTCATGGGGCGCTCATGGGGGCTCCTCGCGCGAATCGCGCCTGGACGGTTCTGGCGACACCGGCGGCGCAGCGCAACAGGGCCTGAACCATCGCAGAAACGTCGCGTTGTCCGCGAGCCAGATGCCGGACGCATTGCCCGGCATTCGATCCGAACCGGCCCGACCGGGCCCGCGACCCAAGAAAGGGAGCTTCCATGGCCACCAAGCCGCGCCTTCACCCAACCCGCACCAAGCTCGAATCCAATGCCCGGAGCGTGGCGATCGCCGTCCTGAACAAGCGGCTGGCGGACGGGCTGGATCTGGCGCTGATTACCAAGCAGGCGCACTGGAACCTGAAGGGTCCGCAATTCATCGGCATCCACCAGATGCTGGACGGCTTCCGCACCGAGCAGGACGACCTGACCGACAAGATGGCCGAGCGGATCACCGCGCTTGGCGGCACCGCGTTCGGCACCACCCAGACCATCACCGCCAACAGCCAACTGGCGCCCTATCCGACCGACATCTACAAGATCGCCGACCATCTCGCGGCGCTGATCGACCGCTATTCGGTCTATGGCAATGCGGTGCGCGAGAACATCGACGAGACCGACGAGGCCGGCGACCCCGACACCGCGGATCTGCTGACCGAGGTCAGCCGGGCGATCGACAAGCAGCTCTGGTTCCTCGAAGCCCACGTCCAGGAGCCCACCGGCGAGATCCGAGACGGCGACGGCGAAGGCAAGCGCTAAACAGAAGGGTTCCAAGGGCCCCGCCCTTGGTGGGGTCCAGGGGCAAAGCCCCTGGCCTTACCCTTCAGTCAGGCTTCCCCAACGTCGCATTGCTCACCAGATCCCCCACCTGGATCCCCAGTTTTTCGGTGATCCCCCCCTGCAGCTCCAGCGTCGCCTTCGCCAGCCCGCCGCTGGAAACATTGGCGAGACTGTAAGGCACGGTATTCTCCGCGATATGCAGGATGCGATCGTCCGGCCCGATGAAGACCATGTCTTCCGGGACCGGGCAGTGCTGCATCCACATCTCGCTGTCCTGCGGCTGCGGCCAGACGAACAGCATGCCCGTCGTGGCCGGAATCTCGGTGCGATACATCAGCCCGACCTGCTGCTGTCGCGGCGTGGCGGCGATCTCGACGGTGAAGGAGTGGGTCTTGCCGTCCGCACCGGCGATGGTCAGAGGCTGCTGCTTCAGCGTCGGCTGCGCCGCGGTCGGCTCGGAATCCTGCGCCAGGGCCGACGCGGACACGGAACAGGCGAGGCCGGCTGCGAGCAGCGCGCGCGCCAGGATCGAACTCATACGGCGTTCTCCATAATCTGATCGGCGAGCTGCCGGATCTCGGGCCGCACAGGACCTTCGCGCGGCATGTCTTGCAAGGTGGTGAACCAGTGCTCTGGTGGGGTGCGGCCGTTGCCGCGCCGGTAGCGCAGCGGCCGCAGCACCGCCTCGGCCTCGGGCGGCAGGCGGTCCGGCACCGGCTGGGCGTTGAGCCTGGCCCAGTACAGCGCCCAGCAGCGGCCGGCGGTGTAGGGGTTGTAGCCGCCGCCGCCGGTGACGATCAGCGGCACGTCCAGCTCCAGGGCGAGCGCGTGCAGGGCGGCGACCGCGTCGGCAAGCGCGATGTTGGACAAGGACAGGCGGGACAGCGGATCGTCCTCGAGCGCATCGGCGCCGCCCTGCACCAGGATCGCCTGCGGGCGGTGGGCGCGGACCAGCGGCAGGATCGCCGCCTCGCGCAGCACCCGCATCTCGCTGTCGTTGAAGCCGGCCGGGACCGGCAGGTTGCGGGCGTGGCCGCCGCCGCGATCGTCGCGGGTGCCGGTGAACGGCCAGCGCTTCTGCTCGTGGACGCTGATGGTGAGGACGCGCGGGTCGGCGGCGAAGGCGTCCTGCACGCCGTCGCCGTGATGCGCGTCGAGATCGACATAGGCGATGCGCGCACGGCCGAGCTCCTGCCAGACCAGCATGGCGAGCACGACGTCGTTCAGGTAGCAGAAACCGGACGGATGATCGGGGCGTCCGTGATGGGTGCCGCTGCCGGGACAATGCACGACCCCGCCCTGCGCGGTCAGCCGCGCGGCCAGGATCAGCCCGCCGGCGCCGGTCATCGGACGGCGATACATTTCCGGATAGATCGGGTTGGAGCCGAGACCGATGCGGTAGCGGGCCTGCACCGCCTGGCTGACGCTCTGGGCGGCCTCGGCCTCGGCCAACGCGTCCAGGTAGCCCGGGTCGTGGAATCGCAGCACGTCGGCGCGTTCGGCCAGCGGCGCCTCGATGTAGCGGTCCGGCGCAACCCAGCCCAGCACGCGGATCAGGTCGAGCGCCACGGTGACGCGCGGCACGGACAGCGGATGCCAGGTCCCGAACGAGGAGTTCCGGGTGATCTCGCCGCCGATCAGCAGCGGCCGGCTGCGGCTCCGGCCTGGCACGGTAGTGGAACCGGGCAACTCAGGTCGTGAGGAACGGGTTGCCGCGCCGTTCCTCGCCGATGGTCGAGACGCCGCCATGGCCGGGCACGATCCGCACATCGTCGCCGAGCGCCAGCAGCTTGGTCCGGATGCCGTCGATCAGCGCCGGCCCGTCGCAATACGGGAAGTCGGTGCGGCCGACCGAGCCCTGGAACAGGGTGTCTCCGACCAGGGCGAACCGGTGCGTCCTTTCGACGAACACCAGATGGCCCGGCGTGTGCCCGGGGACGTGCAGCACCTCCAGGCGGCAGCCGGCGACCTCCAGCGTCTCGCCCTCCTCCAGGAAGCGGTCCGGCGTCACGTCGCGCATGCCGGACAGGCCCCAGGACGCCGCCTGTTGCGCCAGCGTCTCCAGCAGGAACAGGTCGCGCCGATCCGGACCGATCACCTGGACCGGGCCGGCCGGCGCCGGCGGCAGCGCGGCGCGCAGTTCGTCGGCGCCGCCGGCATGATCGAGATGGCCGTGGGTGAGCAGGATCGCATCGACGCCGACCCCCAGCGTTTCCAGCCTGGACAGGATCTCCGGCACATCGCCGCCGGGATCGATCACCACGCCGCGCATGGTGTCGGCATCGTAGAGGATCTGGCAGTTCTGCCGCACCGGGGTGACCACGACGATCTCGAGCTTTGGTGACGGCACGGTTGGCATCTCCTGGCGCGTTGCTCACTTTATGGCGTCTCGCACGCCGCCATTCCAGACCAGCCGGGGACCATGACCGACATCATACCGGACGACCCGCTCGCCGATCCGCTGCTTCTGGCGTCGCGCTGGCATCATGGCGGCGAGCGGGTCGCCCTTGCGACGGTGACCGAGACCTGGGGCAGCGCGCCGCGTCCGGCCGGCAGCCGGATGGCGATCACGGAATCGGGGCGGATCGCCGGCTCGGTCAGCGGCGGCTGCGTCGAGTCCGCGGTGGTGCAGGCCGCGGTCGAGACGCTGCAGGACGGCGCGCCCCGTCTGCTGTCGTACGGGGTCAGCGACGAGGACGCGTTCTCGGTCGGCCTGGCTTGCGGCGGCACGATCAAGGTGTTCGTCGAGCCGGTGCTGACCCCCGCGGCGATCGACGGCCTGTGCGCGGCGCGCGGTGCGCGGGCGATGGCGGTGCTGGCCACCAGGCTGGGCGACGGCACGCAGCATCTGGTGTGCGAGGGGTCGCTGCCGCAGGGCCTGCCGGACGGCCTCGACGGCGCGATCCGGCAGGCGGAGCGCGAGGGCGGCCGCAGCCGGACCATCGAGATCGCCGGCGAATCCTGGTTCCTGCATGTGCACGCGCCGCCGCCACGGCTGCTGATCGTCGGCGCCGTGCATATCGCCCAGGCGCTGGCGCCGCTGGCCAGGATGGTCGGGCTGGACGTGACGGTGATCGATCCGCGCGAGAGCTTCGCCACGCCCGAGCGCTTCCCCGGCATCGCGCTGCTGACGCTGTGGCCGGACGAGGCGCTCGAACGATTGCGGCTCGACCGGCACAGCGCCGTGGTCACCCTGACGCACGACCCGAAGCTGGACGACCCGGCGCTGCGCGCGGCGCTGAGCGGGCCGGCCTTCTATGTCGGCGCGCTGGGGTCGCGGAAGACCCAGGCCGGGCGGCGGGAGCGCCTGCGCGCGGCCGGGCTGGACGAGGCTTCGCTCGACCGGGTGCACGGCCCGGTCGGGCTGGCGATCGGCGCGATCGGCGCCCAGGAGATCGCCGTGTCGATCCTGGCCGAGATCGTCGCGGTGCAACGCGCCGCACCGCTGGGGTCGCGCCGGGCATGAGCGGCGGGACCGGCGCGCTGGTGCTGGCCGGCGGCGTCGGTGCCAGGGCGCTGCCGCGCGACAAGCTGCTGGCGGCCGGGCCGGACGGCCGGACCATGATCGGCCGCGTCACCGCGGCGCTGGCGGCGAGCCGGATCAACTCGGTGGTGATCGTGGCCGGCCACCGGCCGGAGCGGATCGCGCTCGCCTGTCCCGGAATCGCGCTGGTGGTCGCCGGCGATCATCGCAAGGGCATGGCGGCGAGCCTGCGCCGCGGCATCGAGGAGGCGGTCGGACTGGGCTGGGACGGCGCGCTGGTGTGCCTGGCGGACATGCCGCTGGTGACGGTCGCGACGCTCGACCGGCTTGCCGGCGCGCTGCATCCGGACGGCGGCCGGCCGGACGCGGTGGTGCCGATGGCGGACGGGCGACGCGGCAATCCGGTGCGTTGGGACCGCAGGATGTTTCCGGCCCTGCTGGCGCTGCGCGGCGATGCCGGCGCCCGATCGCTGCTGCAGGGTCCGGGCTGCGACGTGCTGGCGATCGAAACCGGCGATCGCGGGGTGCTGGAGGATTTCGACGATCCGGCCAGGCTGGCCTGGTTCGAGTCGGGATGCGAACCAGGGTTGGAGCCAGGGTCAGAGCCAGGGTCCGGGCCGAGCCTGATCGGCCGGGGCGATTGACCGGGCCGGCGCCGACCGCCAGAGATGCGCCGCCCATCGAGGAGCCGCCGATGCGATCGCGTCACGTCCTGATCCTGCCGCGCCTGGTCGTCCTGCTGTCGCTCGGCGCCTGCGCCGCGCACGCGCTGTCTCCGGCCGATCTCGACCGGCAGGCGGACTGCCGGGCGCAGGTGGACCGGCAGTACGAAAAGCAGAACCGCTACCTGCTGTCCGAGCAGGACCAGACCGGCACCCCATACTCCTCGCACGGCTTTCCGGGCGACACCACCAGCGGGCTCGGCGACCTGTATCGGCGCGACCGCAACATCGACGATTGCATGCGCAGCACCGACCCGGTGGCACGCTGAGCGTTTCGAACCGACCATCAGAACAGGGACCAGACCATGGCCAAGATCCTCCGCACCGAACCCAACGAGATCCTGTCGAAAGCGGTCGAGTATCACGGGTTCGTCTTCACCCAGGGCATGGTGGCCCGCGATCTGGAGGGCGACATCACCGCCCAGACCAAAGACGTTCTCGACCAGCTCGACACGCTGCTCGAGATCCACGGCACCGACAGCACGCGCATCCTGCAGGCGCAGATCTGGCTCAAGGACATCGGCGACCGCGCCTCGTTCAACGCGCTGTGGCAGGCCTGGCTGCCGGCGGGCGAGGCGCCGGCGCGCGCCTGCGTTCAGGCGGTCATGGCGGACCCGAGAATGCTGGTCGAGGTGATGCTGATCACGACGAAATGATTCGTTCCGTGTCCGGATAATCGTGGTAAATCTGCAACTGTTGCGCGGTTGTTGCTGCAACCGTGCAACAAGCCTCTGGTCAACAGCTATCCGGCAGGCGATACAGCGCGGGCTCGCAGAAAACTCTGGTCATCTTAGGATGAAGTTCCTAAAAACTGCCGCTCCGAGGAGCGTTTTCTGACGAAATGACGCGATCGTGCGTCTTGTCTGCGCGCTCGTCTTGTCAGGGTTGCATCCAGCTTGTTACCAGCCGTTCACGAGACGGTGAGGCTGGAGGCCGGGATGCAGGCGACGACGATGAAAACCCTGTTCCAGGCCGCCCTTGTCGCCCTGTCCTGCACCACCGTCACCGGGATCGCCGAAGCCCACGGCCGGGCGCATCACCATTCCGGACACGCTTCGCATGCCGGTCATCATGGCCGGCGCATCGCCATGGGCGGCGGCGCGGTGATCCAATGCGTCGCCTTCGCCAAGTCCAATTCCGACATTGCCCTGTCCGGCAACGCCGCCAACTGGTGGCAGAACGCCGAGGGCGTGTATGCGCGCGGCTCGGCGCCGGAAGTCGGCAGCGTGCTGAATTTCCGCGCCAACGGCCGGATGCGCCTCGGCCACGTCGCCGTGGTGTCGAACGTCATCGACAGCCGCACCATCCAGATCGACCAGTCGCACTGGAATGCGCGCGGCATCAGCCGCGACGTGTCGGTGGTGGACGTGTCCGAGAACAACGACTGGACCGCGGTGCGCGTGGCGCTCGGCCACCAGGGCACCTTCGGCAGCATCTATCCGACCTACGGCTTCATCTATGCGCGTCCCGACACCGGCCGCGTCGTCACCGCGCGCAGCGAAATCGTCGCGCCGCATCTGGGCGCCGCCCCCGCCGATCTGCGCCGCGGCACCGAGGTCGCGGAAATGCCGGCGATGGCGCATGGCGTGATCACCCAGGGCACCGACCTGTCCGGCGCCGTCCTGTCCGACGACGCGCCGAACCGCGATCTGCGCTAGGACGAGGCCGTCCGGCGATCGGCCGCCGGAATCCTGCCTCAAACGCGGCGATAGTCTGCTGCTCCCGCCAGCGGACGAGGACATCATGCCGTTACGCCATCGCCTGACCAAGCTGATCGTCGCCGGAACATGTTCGATCGCGGCCGTCGGGGCGGTCGCCGGCGCTGCCGAGGCCGCGCCCGGTTTCGTCACCCAGAACATCAACATGCGCGCCGGTCCGGATGTCGGCTATCCGCTGGTGGCGTCGCTACCCGAGGGTACTCAGGTCGAGATCTATGGCTGCCTGCCGGGCTGGACCTGGTGCGACACCCAGGTGGGCGGGGCGCGCGGCTGGGTGGCCGGAGTCGGGCTGCAGGTGCTGTACGACCAGCAGCCGGAGCCCCTGACCGGCTATGGCGAGGCGATCGGGCTGCCCTTCATCGGATTCGATTTCGACAATTACTGGGGCAGCTATTATCGCGGCCGCCCCTGGTTCAGCCGCGAGGATCGCTGGCA
The DNA here is from genome assembly GCA_903844135.1 of uncultured Rhodospirillales bacterium. Lineage (GTDB taxonomy): Bacteria > Pseudomonadota > Alphaproteobacteria > Acetobacterales > Acetobacteraceae > Lichenicola. Next base: position 8,307 of record CAIMSN010000133.1, read on the forward strand.
CGGCCATGACGGGCGCGGCCCGGGATTCGATCGTGGCCCCGACCGGGGCCCGGGATTCGATCGCGGTCCGGACCATGGACCAGGTCGGCCGGGCCCTTGGCAGGGCGGACCGGTGCATGGCGGGCCGAACCCCGGCTTCCCGGGTGGCCAGGGCGGATATCGTGGGCCCGGACCGGGTGGCGGCGGACCGGGAGAGGTCCACGGGCCCGGCGGTGGGCCGGGCGGGCCTGGCCAGGGCAGACCGATGCAGGGACCAGGTCCGGGCGGACCGCCGCATGGCAATCCAGGGGGCGGGCCAGGAGGCGGGCCAGCGGGCGGGCCAAATGGTGGTCGTGGCGGCGGGCCCGGCGGTCCGCCGGGTGGCGAGCGTCATGGTCCGCCGGGCGGCGGCGAGCATCGCGGTCCGGGCGACGGCCGCCCGAACTGAGACCGTCAGGGGCGGCCGGCGCGGTGATAGGGATGACCGGTCGCGATCGCCCTGGCGCGGTAGAGCTGCTCGGCCAGCAGCCCGCGCACCAGCATGTGCGGCCAGGTGAGGCTGCCGAGCGACAGGCTGGCGTCGGCCCGCGCCAGCACCGTCGAATCCAGCCCCTCGGCGCCGCCGATCATGAAACAGAGCGGCCGGCCGGCGCCGAGCCAGGCTTCCAGCCGGACCGAAAAGCCCAGACTGTCCGGCTGTTCGCCGCCCTCGTCGAGCGCCACCAGATAGGCGTTGGACGGCAGGGCGGCCAGGAGCGAGGCCGCCTCGCGGCGCTTGATCTCGACCGGAGCCCCCTTCCCCTCTGGCACCTCGACCAGCTCCAGCCTGGGCAGCAGGCGCTGGCGGTAGCGCTCCAGCAGGTCGTGCTCCGGCCCGGGCCGGATCCGGCCGACCGCTATGAGACGCATGCGGCGCTGCGCATGGCCGGTCGCTATTCGTCCTCGGCAGACGCGGCGGACGCGGGCGGCTCGTCCAGGTCGGCGCCCCACATGCGCTCGAGCGCGTAGAGCGCGCGGGCTTCCGGCTTGAACAGGTGCACGACGATGTCGCCCGCATCCATCAGCACCCAGTCGGAGCCACCGGCGCCCTCGATGCGGATGCGCCTGAGGCCGGCCTCCTCGAGCTTGGTTTCCAGATGCGCCGCCATGGCGCTGATCTGGCGGTCGGCGAGCCCGGTGGCGATCACCATACGATCGGCGAACGAGGTGCGGCCGGTCAGGTCCAGCACCATCACGTTCTCCGCCTTGTCGTCGTCTAGGCTGGTGGTGATGATCGACAGATAGGTCTCCAGCTTCGACGGCTCGATCGGGGTGCGCGCGGTCTTCCTGGCGGCGCGCGGCCCGGCGGCGGCGGCCTTCTTGGCCGGCGTTGCGGGCAGCTTGGCCGTCCCGATCTTTGAAGATGTCTTTGCCGGGCGTGCGGCGGGCTTGGTGGCGATGGTCCGTCTCCCGTCCGGCGCGGGACGGCGACCCCCCTGGTCCACCCTTCGCATCGGAGAAGCCGCTTTATCGTCCGGTCGGGCCCTGCGGCCAAGTGCCGTCTGCGGCCAGCCGCAATGCAGTCGCGGAAATATCGGTCTGCATGGTCGGCAGGAAGCTCCAGGCCGGCGCCGGCCGGAGCGCCAGGACCGGCGCCTCGCGGGCCGGGCGGCGGGCCCCGGCCAGCACGTGCGCGGCCTTCCCCGCCAGCGCGCGATGCGTGTAGGGCGGCCGCGGCAGCACCACGATCGGCACCTGGCGGGCGATGTCGCGCCAGCCGCGCCAGCCGGCGAAACCGTCCAGGCTGTCCGCGCCCATCAGCCAGACGAAGCGGACGTTGGGGAACAGGCGCCTCAGGCGACGCAGCGTGTCGACCGTGTAGCGGGTGCCGAGCGGGCGCTCGATATCGGTGGCGACGATCCGCCTGCCGTCGGCGATCGCGCGCGCGCTGTCGAGCCGGCGGGCGATCGGCGCCATGCCGGCGCGCGGTTTCAGCGGATTGCCCGGCGAGACCAGCAGCCAGACCTGGTCCAGCCCCAGCCTGGTTCGGGCCAGCTCGGCGACCTGGCGATGGCCGGCATGGGCGGGATTGAACGAGCCGCCGAGCAGCCCGATCCGCAGCCTGCGACGGTCGCCCCTGGGGGAAATGCTGCTCACCTTCGTCGGCTCAAGCGCGGATCTGGCCGGTCCCGATCACCTCGTAGCGGAAGCTGGTGAGCTGCTCGAGCCCGACCGGTCCGCGCGCATGCACCCGGCCGGTGGCGATGCCGATCTCGGCGCCGAAGCCGAACTCGCCGCCGTCGCAGAACTGGGTCGAGGCGTTCCACATCACCACCGCGCTGTCGGTGCCGGACAGGAAGCGCATCGCCGCCGCCTCGTCCTCGGCGACGATCGCCTCGGTATGGGCGCTGCCGTGGCGGGCGATATGCGCCAGCGCCGCGTCGCAATCCTCGACCACGGCGATCGAGAGCACGCCATCGAGCCACTCGGTGTCGAAATCCCCGGCACCGGCCGGGGCCAGGGACGGCAGGATCGCGCGGGCGCTCGCGTCGGCGCGGAATGCGCAGCCGAGCGCCGCCAGATCCGAAACGATCAGCGGCAGCAGCGCAGGCGCGATCTCGGCGTCGATCAGCAGGGTCTCGGTGGCGCCGCAGATCCCGGTGCGGCGCATCTTGGCGTTGGCGACCAGGGCGCGCGCCATGTCCGGATCGGCCGACCGATGCACGTAGGTGTGGCAGAGCCCCTCGGCGTGCGCGAGCACCGGCACCCGCGCCTCGCGCTGCACCCGCTCGACCAGCGACCGGCCGCCGCGCGGGATCAGCAGGTCGATGCGTCCGGACGCGCCCAGCATCGCCGCCACATGCGCGCGATCGGCATCCGGCGGCATCTGGACGCAGGCGTCGGGCAGGCCGGCCGCCTGCAGCCCGTCGACCATGCTGCGATGGATCGCCCGTGCGCTGTTCAGGCTGTCCGAGCCGCCGCGCAGCAGCACCGCATTGCCGGATTTCAGGCACAGCCCGGCGGCGTCGGCACCGACATTCGGCCGGCTTTCATAGATCATGCCGATCACGCCGACCGGGGTGGCGACGCGCCGGAAGCGCAGCCCGTTCGGCCTGGTCCATTCCGCCAGGGTGCGGCCGAGCGGGTCCGGCAGATCGGCGATTTCGTCGAGGCCGCGCGCCATCGAAGCGACGCGGTCCGGGGTGAGGGTCAGCCGGTCGCGGAACGCGGCGGTGGCGGTCGAGGCGGACAGGTCGCGCTCGTTGGCCGCCAGGATGTCGGCGGACCGGTCCCGCAGCGACGCCGCCGCCGCGTGCAGGGCGTGGTTGCGGGCCTCCGCCGCGCTGCCGGCCAGCGACCGCGCGGCGTCGCGCGCGGCCGCGGCCGCCTGGCCGAGCCAGTCGGGACGATCGGTCACGGCCGATATGCCGGGGCGAGGGTGCGACAATACGATTGCGCATCGACGCCACGCGGTTCCGGGCGATACTGGTCCCGGCGAGGAGCCCGTCCATGCAGAGCAGCGATCGAGCGAGGCTGGTTCATCGGGTCCTGGTCCAGACGGGCGCTCATCCTTTCCGCTGCCCGGCGCCCCGTCAACAACCGGCGGGTCGGCAATGAGACCGGCCTGGGCCGGCGCGCGGGCCAGCCGGCCGGGCGGCCCGGTGCGCAACCTGGTCGGCGGCGTGCTGTTCGTGCTGGCGGTGATGGCGGCCGCGATCGCCGGCTACGTGAATTGCGGCTGGTCGTTCGGCGACGCGCTCTACATGGCGGTGCTGACGGTGTTCACGGTCGGCTACGAGGAGGTGCATCCGGTGGCCGGACCGGAGCTGCGGACCATCACCATCGGCCTGATCGTGCTCGGCTGCTCCGGGACCATCTTCCTCACCGGCGCCCTGGTGCAGGCGATCACCTTCAGTCAGCTCAACGACATTCTGGGAACGCGGCGCATGAAGAGCCAGATCGACCTGTTGCGCGACCACGTCATCATCTGCGGCTTCGGTCGGATCGGCCAGATGCTGGCGCGGGACCTCGCCGCCGGCGGCGTCGGCCTGGTGGTGCTGGACCGCAGCGGCGAGCGGCTGGCGGCGGCGCAGGCCGGCGGGATGCTGGTGATGGAGGCCGACGCCACCGACGAGGAGACGCTGGTACGCGCCGGCATCGCCCGCGCCCGCGCTCTTGCAACGGTGCTGCCGGACGATTCCGCCAACGTGTTCATCACGCTGAGCGCACGCAGCCTGAACGAGAAGCTGACCATCATCGCCCGCGGCGAGGCGCCCAGCACGGAGCGCAAGCTGCTGCAGGCTGGCGCCGACCGGGTGGTGCTGCCGGCGCATATCGGCGCGGAGCGGATCGCCGAGATCATCCTGTATCCGGCGCTGTCGGACGCGCTGCGCCACCCGGCCGACCCGTCGGACCCGGCGGACCCGTCGGCGGGGGCCGGCGACCTGCGCCGGCTCGGGCTCGAGCTGCACGTGGTGGTGGTCGAACCGAACAGCCCGTTCGCCGGCCGCAGGATCGCCGAGATCGAGCGGCGCGCCGAGCACGGGTTCCTGATCCTGTCGCTGCAGGACGGGCCGCACGGCGAACAGAAGCGCGCCGAGCCTGGCATGCGGGTGCCGCCCGGCGCCGGGCTGACGCTGGTCGCACGCACCGGTCGCGCCGTGGCGCTGGACGGCTTCAGGGCGCTGGTCCGAACCGGTCGCGCCCGCTGAGCGTAGGACCCGGGTTTCCAAAGGGCGACCGCTTTTTGGCGAGGCTTGGGGCAGCGCCCCAATCAGGCGGCCCCGGGCTCGCGCATCCTGGCGGTCAGCGCCTGGCGGAACGGCGGCAGGTTGCCGAGCCGCAGCGCGGCGTTGCGCAGCAGCCGGGCCGGCGGCGCGTCGCCGGCGGCGTAGAGGCGCATGATCGCCTCGGCGCCGGCGAAGAACAGCCCGGTCTCGGCGCGATGCGTCGCCTGGTAGCGATACAGCGAAGCCGGATCGGCGATGTCGCGGCCGGCCAGCAGCGCGGCGCGCACCTGCCCGGCCAGGGCCGCCTGGCCGAGCAGGCCGAAATTGAGTCCGTGCGCGGTGGTCGGATGCATGCCGACCGCGGCGTCGCCGAGCAGGGCGAAGCGGGTGGCGACGAACCGGTTGGCATAGGCGGTCAGCACCGGCACCGCATGGCGCCGGCCGACCGGGCGCATGGTGCCGAGCCGGTCGCGGTAGCGGCGTGTGACCTCCCGGCCGAAGGCGTCGTCGTCGAGCGCCAGCAGCGCCGCCGCATCCTCGGGCGGCAGCGTCATCACCACCGAGGAGCGATCGCCGTTCAGCGGCAGCGTCACCAGGGTGCGGCCATACTCGAACCAGGCGGTGGCGGCGGCGTCGTGCGGCAGCGTATGAGCGACCGGACAGACCAGCATGGTCTGGCCATAATCGTGAAGGCTGGCGGTGATGCCAAGCTGGGCGCGCAGCGCCGAGCGCCTGGTGTCGGCGGCGATCAGCAGGCGGCATCGCAGCGTGCTCCCGTCGGACAG
>CAIMSN010000134.1 GCA_903844135.1 uncultured Rhodospirillales bacterium
CGTATGAGCGACCGGACAGACCAGCATGGTCTGGCCATAATCGTGAAGGCTGGCGGTGATGCCAAGCTGGGCGCGCAGCGCCGAGCGCCTGGTGTCGGCGGCGATCAGCAGGCGGCATCGCAGCGTGCTCCCGTCGGACAGTCGGGCGGCGATGCGGGCGCCCTCGGCCCGGCCGGATTCGACCGAACGGCCGGACAGGATGGTCACGTCCGGCAAGTCGCGCGCCACCGCGAACAGAGCGCGTCGCAGCCAGTGGTTGGGGGCGAAGCGGCCGAGCAGCCCGTCGGCGCCGGGCTCGCCGAACTGCATCGCATAGTCCGACGGACCGTTCAGGACCCGCATCCGCCGCAGCGGCGCGATCTCCGTGTCCGGAATACGGTCCCAGGCCTGCAGCGCCTGCAGCATCGCGACGGAGCGGTCGGTCAGCGCGATCTCGCGACCGTCATCGGCCGGATCGGCCAGCGCCGCCTCGGGCTGCGGGTCGACCAGCACGATGCGCAGGCCGGTGCCGCGCAGCGAGGCGGCGAAGGCGAGTCCGACCGGGCCGGCGCCGGCGACGACGATGTCGGCCGGGATCATCGATTCAGCCCCGGCACATGGAACATACGTTCCGCTTTCTCGCGGTTCGGGAACGCCCTATCAGATGTCGGGGAAACGGGGACACCGGACATGGATATCGGCATTGGCCTGATCGGCAGCGGCTTCATGGGACGGGCGCACGCGCTCGCGTTCCGGGCAGTCGGCGGCGTGTTCGCGCTGCCGCGCAAACCGGTGCTGGCGCTGCTGGCCGACCAGCCGGAGCAGAGCGCCCGCGACGCGGCGGCGGCGCTGGGTTTCGCCCGCGCCACCGGCGACTGGCGGGCTCTGGTCGCGGATTCCAAGGTCGATCTCGTCTGCATCGCCACACCCAACGCGCTACACGCCCCGATGGCCATGGCGGCGATCGCGGCGGGCAAGCACGTCTATTGCGAAAAGCCGCTCGCCACCACGCTCGGCGACGCGATCGCCATGACCAGGGCGGCCAGGGCGGCGGGGATCGTGACCATGGTGGGGTTCAACTATCTGAAGAACCCGATGATCCAGCTCGCCCGCGAGATCGTGCAGAGCGGCGAGATCGGCGTCGTGACCGGCTATCGCGGCATCCATGCCGAGGATTTCATGGCCGATCCGGAGGCGCCGTTCTCCTGGCGCTGCGAGCCGGACCAGGCCGGTGGCGCGCTGGCCGATATCGGCAGCCACGCGATCGCCATGGCGCGCTATCTGCTGGGCGAGGTGGAGAGCGTGGCCGGGCGGCTGGACACGATCCATGCCGAGCGTCCGGACGGGCGAGGCGGACGGCGCGCGGTGGGCGTCGACGACCAGGCCAGCCTGCTGCTGCGCTTCGCGGACCATCCGTTCACCGCCAGCCTGTCGGCGAGCTGGCTGGCGCGTGGCCGCGACATGCAGCTCGCCTTCGAGCTGAGCGGCACCAGGGGCGCGCTCTGCTTCACCCAGGAGCGGTTCAACGAGCTGCGCCTCTACAAGCCCGACCAGGCGCCCGGCCGGTCGGGCTTCACCACGCTGTCCGCAGGGCCGCTGCACGGCGAATACGGCGCGTTCTGTCCGGCGCCCGGCCACCAGATCGGCTTCAACGACCTCAAGACGATCGAGGTGCGGCGGCTGCTGGACGCCATCGGCGCGGACAGCGCGGACCCGTCGCGCAGCGATGCCGGATTCGAC
>CAIMSN010000135.1 GCA_903844135.1 uncultured Rhodospirillales bacterium
GATAGTGGCTCACGCCCCATACCTCGCCGCCGGCATGGCCGAACAGACCTTCCGTCGCCAGCAGGAACAGCCGCCAGCGTCGCAGCCACAGGCCGGTCTCCCGCCCATAGACCGGGCGCAGGATCGCATCGGTGCCGGCCGCATCGGCATCGAGCAGCGCCAGCCAGTCGCGCGCGGTGCGGGCGTAGTGGCTGCCGTTCCAGAACCAGTCCTGCTCCAGCGTGAACAGGTCGCCGAACTCCTTGATCAGCGCGTGGCTCGGCATGATCCCGCCGGTGAAGAAATGCTGTGCGATCCAGTCGGTGCGATCGGTCGGGTCGAACCGGTATGGCGCGCTGCGATGCGTGAACACATGCAGGAACAGCCGCCCGTCCGGTCGCAGCCAGGACCGCGCCTTGGTCAGAAGCGGCCGCCAGTTCGCCATGTGCTCGAACATCTCCACCGAGACGATGCGGTCGAACGTGCGCTCGATGGTGAAATCGTTCATGTCGGCAGTGATCACGGTCAGGTTGGACAGGCCGCGACGCGCCGCCTCCGCCTCGATATGCAGACGCTGCGGCGCGGAGTTCGACACCGAAACGATCCGCGAGGCCGGAAAATGCCGCGCCATCCACAGGCTGAGCGATCCCCAGCCGCAGCCGAGCTCCAGCACGTCCTGGCCGTCGGCCAGTCCCGCATTGGCGGCGGTGCGGCGCAGCGCCGCCTCCTCCGCCTCCGCCAGGCTCGACCCGGCCTGGTCGTAGTAGCAGCAGGAATATTTGAGCTGCGGCCCGAGCATCTTCTGGAAGAAGGCCGGCGGCAGTTCGTAATGCTGCCGGTTGGCGAGGTCGGTGTGCAGCGCGATCGGAAACGAGTCCATGCCGGCGGCGAAACGCGCCGTGGCATCGGGCGGCGCCCGGTGCAGCTTGCGCCGGGTGCGCGACACCAGCGCGCCGATCGCGGTGCGGGACGCGAGATCGGGCAACGGCGCGCGCTCGAACGCGGCGATGGCGGCGGAGGCGAGGCTCATGATCGGATCAGCGTCCTGGGGGAGGGGAGACGACCGGCGACGGAAAGCCGGGCAGGAAGGCGGCGACCCGGTACTGGTAGTCGCGATAGGCGTCGCCGCGCGTCGCCAGCATCTCGCGCTCCAGCGGCGGGATGCCGGAGACATAGATCAGCAGCCAGTACATCGTCGCCGGCGCGCCGAGCGACAGCAGGTTGACGGCGATCTCCCAGCCCTGCGCGTTGCCGAGCGCGATGATCGGCAGGCTGCACCAGACCAGCAGTTCGCCGACATAGTTCGGATGGCGCGAGATCGACCACAGCCCGCGGTCGCAGACCTTGGAGTCCGTGCTCCTGTCCGCCCGGAACCGCTTCATCTGCGCATCCGCGGTCGTCTCGACCAGGATCGCCGCCACGAACAGCGCCAGCCCGATCCCGTCCGCGACCGAGACGAACGGTGTCGCGGTATGCGAGGCCAGCAGCACCGCACCGCTCAGTACCGCCGAGATCGGCGCCTGCACCATGATGAAGAACACCATCCGGCGCTGGAAATCGCTGCCCCATTCCTTGCGGAATCGCGCATAGCGCACATCCTCGCGGCCCAGCCCGGCGACCCGCCGCGCCACGTAGCTGCCGAGCCGCAGCGACCAGAATCCCAGCATGCAGGCCAGCATCAGCTTGCGGCCCCAGACCCCGCCGGGCGCCAGCAGCGCGCAGACCACGCCGCCGGCGCCAGTCCCGAAGGTCCAGAACACGTCGACCCAGCCGACATTGCCTACCCTGCGCTGCACCCAGTACGCCGTCCCCATCACCAGGGTCAGCACGACGAGAACCACCAGCCATAACGCGATCACGATCGACCTTTCCGCCGGCGGATCGGGCAGCCCCGATCCACAAGCCCAGACAACGCAGCTAGGGTCATACCGGATGCACGGCGCGACGACAGCTCGCCCGGCATCCGATCGGCCGCCTCGGCCGTAATCCACCGTCAGGCAAGGGCTTGGGAGAGAGATGCGTTGTCCTCGGCAGGCGGGATGAGCCCGCTCCAGCAAGACACCAGGCACGCCTCCGTGCCGCGCCGGCGAATCGCCGTGGTCGGCAGCGGCATCGCCGGCCTGTCCTGCGCCTGGGCGCTGTCCCCATCCCATGACGTGACCCTCTACGAGCGCGATTCCCGGCTCGGCGGTCATGCCAACACCCTCGATGTCGAGGGCCCGGGCGGCGCCCCGCTCGCGGTCGATACCGGCTTCGTGGTCTACAACGTCCCGGCCTATCCCAATCTCGACGCGCTGCTGGCCCATCTCGGCGTCGAGACCCGCCCGACCGACATGTCGTTCGCGGTCTCCCTGGATCGCGGCCGGCTGGAATATTCCGGCACCGACCTGCCCGGCCTGTTCGCGCAGCGGCGCAACCTGCTGCGGCCGCGCTTCTGGCGCATGCTGGCCGACCTGCTGCGCTTCTACCGCCTGGCCCCGCCGGCGCTCGATACGCTCGACGAGACCACCACGCTCGGCGACTGGCTCGACCGCAACCGCTTCTCCACGGCGCTGCAGGACGATCATCTGCTGCCGATGGCCGCCGCGATCTGGTCCTGCCCGACCGGCCAGGTCCGCGACTATCCGGCGCGCGCCTTCATCCGCTTCTGCGTCAATCACGGGTTGCTCCAGGTCAGCGGCCGCCCGGTCTGGCGCACCATCGTCGGCGGATCGCGCGTCACTGTCGGCCTGCTGCGCGACGCCATCGCCCGCACCGGAACCGTGCTGACCGGCCATGCGGTCGTCGCGGTCCGCCCCACGCCGGACGGCGTCGTGCTCACCGACCAGGCCGGCACCCGCACCGCGTTCGACGCCGTCGTGCTCGCCTGCCACGCGCCGGATGCGCTGGCGCTGCTGCCGGACGCGCCGGCCCGGACCAGGGAGGCGCTGGCCGCGTTCCGCACCACCGCCAACCACGCGGTGCTGCATCGCGATCCCGCGCTGATGCCAGGGCGCCGTCGCGCCTGGTCGTCCTGGAACCTGATCGGCAACGGCGGCCGGCAGACCGGAGCGCCGTGCGTGACCTACTGGATGAACCGGCTGCAGGGCCTGCCCGGGCCGCTTCCTGTGTTCGTCTCGCTGAACCCGGTGCGCGCGCCGGACCCGGCGACCATTCTGCATACCGAACAGTACGCCCACCCGGTGTTCGACGCGACGGCGCAGGCTGCGCAGCGCGCGGTCTGGGCGGTGCAGGGGATCGACGGGCTCTGGTTCGCCGGCGCCTGGCTCGGCGCCGGCTTCCACGAGGACGGGCTGCAGGCCGGGCTGGCGGTGGCCGAGGCGCTGGGCGGGGTGCGCCGGCCCTGGTCGGTCGAGAACGAGAACGGCCGCATGCCCGGCCCGCCTTTGGCCGCGCCTCTGGTCCGCAGCCGGGCCGCCTGATGCGCAGCGCGCTGTACGACATGGCGGTGGTGCATCACCGGCTGCACCCGCAGCCGCACCGGCTGCGACGCGGCGTGACCATGCTGTGGCTGGAGCTGGACGAGCTCGACCTGCTCGCGCGCCGCCTGCGCCTGTTCTCCGTCGGCCGGCGCAACCTGGTCAGCTTCCATGCCGAGGATCACGGCGCCGGCGCCAACGACCCCGGCGATCTGCGCGCCTGGCTCGAATCCCAGCTCGTCCTGGCCGGCATCGCCCCGCCCGGCGGCAGCATCGCGCTGCTCTGCATGCCGCGCCTGGCCGGCGGCGCCTTCAACCCGATCAGCACCTGGTTCTGCCACCGGCCGGACGGCACGCTGGGCGCGCTGCTCTACGAGGTCCGCAACACCTTCGGCGGCCGCCACGCCTATGCCGTCGGCGTCGATTCCGACGGCCCGCATCTCCGCCACGACGCGGAGAAGCGCTTCCACGTCTCGCCCTTCATGCCGATGCGCATGGGCTATCGCTTCGACCTGATCCGACCGGACGGCGACGCGCCGGATGCGCGTCTGACCCTGTCGATCGCCGGCGGCGACGGCGAACGCACTTTGATCCGCGCGGTGATGACCGGACGGCGCCAACCGCTCACCGACCGCGCCCTGCTGCGCCACGGCCTGCGCCGGCCGATGCAGGGCCTGGCGGTGCTGGGCGGCATCCATCTCGAGGCTGCCAGGCTCTGGCGCAAAGGTGCCCGTTTCCATCCGAACCCGGCGCCGCCCGCGTCTCCCGTCACCCAAGCCTTTCCCGGCGCCTTCCCCGGCCCCTTCCATGGATGAGCTCATGAGCACAGCACTCACCCACGCCGCCAGCGGAACCCGCCGCCGCACCCTGCGCACCAGGCTGCACGATCGCCATATCGGCCGCCTGCTGGACCGGCTGCGTCACGGCACGCTGACCCTGGTGATGCCGGAGGGCGCGGTGATCGAGCGCACCGGTCCGCTGCCCGGACCGCAGGCGACGCTGGTGATGCATCGCGAGCGCACCCTGGCCAGGCTGGCGCTGCGCGGCGACCTCGGCCTGGCCGAGGCCTACATGGATGGCGACTGGTCGACCCCGGACCTCGCCGCTTTGCTGCTGCTCGGCGCCCTGAACCAGGAGGCGATGGGCGGCGGCCTCGGCGGCACCCTGCCGTTCCGTCTGCTGGCGCGCCTGTTCCATCTCGCCCGCGCCAACACCAGGAGCGGCAGCCGGCGCAACATCCAGGCGCATTACGATCTCGGCAACGCGTTCTACGCGCAATGGCTCGATGCCGGCATGAGCTATTCCGCGGCCCTGTTCGAGCAGGGCCCCGGCGAATCGCTGGAGGCGGCACAGACCGCCAAGCAGGACCGCATCCTGGCGATGCTCGACACCGGCCCCGGCCAGCGCGTGCTCGAGATCGGCTGCGGCTGGGGCGGCCTGCTGGAGCGCCTGGCGCAGGACGGCGCCCACGCTACCGGCCTGACCCTGTCGCCGTCGCAGCACGCCTATACCACCGCACGCCTCGCCAAGGCCGGCCTCGACGGACTCGCCGCCTCCAGGCTGCAGGACTACCGCGACGTCGACGGCGCGTTCGACCGCATCGTCTCGATCGAGATGTTCGAGGCGGTCGGCCAGGCGTACTGGCCGCTGTTCTTCGACACGGTACGCGACCGGTTGGCGCCCGGCGGGGTCGCGGTGCTGCAGATCATCACCATCGACGAGAGCCGTTTCGAGGCCTACGCCAGCACCCCGGACTTCATCCAGGCGCATGTCTTCCCCGGCGGCATGCTGCCGACCCGCACCCATCTCGCCGAACGGATTGCCGCCGCCGGGCTGGCGCTGGTCGAGCAGGTCGGCTTCGGGCTCGGCTACGCCAAGACCCTGCAGGACTGGCGCGACCGCTTCGAGCGCGCCTGGCCGGAGCTCAGGGCGATGGGCTTCGACGAGAGCTTCCGACGCCGCTGGCGCTACTATCTCTGCTACTGCGAGGCCGGGTTCCGCACCGGCATGCTCGATGTCGGGCTGTTCCGCCTGACCCATCAGGCGGCGGCCGCGCCATGAGGCGCCGCACCCTGCTCGCCGGCGGGATCGCGGCCGCCGTCGCCGGCCGGGTCCGCATCGCGCGCGCCGACCCGGTCGCCGGTGGTCCCGCCGGCATTCCCGCCAGCGGCCGGCTCGCCTTCGACGTGATCCGCGAGGGCGACCGGATCGGCACCCACACCATGCGCTTCACCCAGTCCGGCGGGCAGTTGACGGTCGAGACCGAGGTCGCGATGGATGTCGGCGTCGGGCCGCTGAAGCTGTTCCGCTATCGCCACCATGCGGTCGAGCGCTGGCAGGACGGACGGTTCGCCGCCCTCGACACCCGCACCGACGATGACGGCACCCCGGTCTGGGTCCAGGCGGTGCGCCAGCCGGACGCGGTCAGGATCCTCGCCGCCCGGGGACGCCGCGCCGCGCCGCCGCTGCTGCTGCCGGCGGGTTCGCTGCCGCTCACGCACTGGAACATCGCCGTCACCAGGGCGCCGCTGTTCGACCCGCAGGACGGCGTCGCCGCGCAGGAGCGGGTGGTCGCCTGCGGCCCGTCCGCGGTCGCCTGCGCCGACGGCAGCAAGGTGCGCGCCGACCGGTTCGACTTCACCGGCAAGGCGGCGCTGTCGGACTGGTACGACGCGCAGTCGACCTGGACCGCCCTGCGCGCCACGGTGAAGGACGGCTCGATCCTGGAATACCGCCGCGCGGTTTGAGCGCTGGACAGCGACCACCGGCCCAGTTTCTAAGCACCGGATGAATTCCTCACCGGCGGAAGCCGCGATCCTGGCGTCCGGTGTGGCCGTCGAACCCGCCGAAATGGACCGTCTGACCCGTCTGGTGGCGCGTCGCCTGCCGGCCGACGCCGACAGCGTCGCCGCGGCCCTGTGCGAGGTCAGGCGCAAGGGCTGGACCGCGCGCCTGATCGACCGCACCCAGCGTGCCGGCGCGATCTGGGTCCGGCGCGAGGACGCCGTCGCCGCCACCGACACCATCGCCGATCCGCTGCCCGACGACGCCACCCTCGATGCCGCCCTCGACCAGGTGATGCGCGCCAGGCTGCGCGGCTTCGGCGACACCCCGGAGCAGGCGCTGAACGCGGTCCTGGCCGAGCTGTTCGATTCCGGCGGCCGCATCCTGTCCGCCAACCAGCACGAGGCGCTGACCTTGTCGGTGGCCGACGCGTTCGGCCTGTCGTCGGAGGACCGCTTCGTCGCCCGCGCCCTCGGCGACGAGGCGCAGCGCCGCCAGGAACGCCGCGCCTCCGAGACCATGTCGCGCACCCGCCGTCGCGAGGAGGTGCAGCGCCTGCGCGACTGGGAGCGCAGCCTGGTCGGGTTCCGCGAGGTGCCCGGCCTGCTCGGCTGCAGCATCAAGGAGGCGCTGCGCTGGGTCGCCGCCAACCGATTGCCGGTGGCGCGGCGGATCCCGCAGAAGGGCCGCCCCGACGGCGAGCTCTGGGAGTTCGACCCGGCCGAATTGGCCCGGCTGCGTCCCCAGGTCGCCGCCTGGCGCGAGGCGGAGGGCGCCGGCCCGGAACGCCGGACTTTAGCCGGGACCGGCAGCAAGGCCGCCAACGCCGCCGTCGCCCGCGTCGCCGCGCTCGACCGCTACGCCGCGCATTTCGACACCGCCCGCGCGCTCAAGCGCCGCATCACCCTGGTCACCGGCCCGACCAACAGCGGCAAGTCGCACACCGCGCTCGAACGCCTGTCCGGCGCGCAGAGCGGCCTGGCGCTGGCGCCGCTGCGCCTGCTGGCGCACGAGTTCCGCGAGGCGCTGACCGCCCGCGGCGTCAGCACCTCGCTCGCCACCGGCGAGGAGCGCATCCACGAGCCCGGCAGCCGCCATCTCGCCGCCACCGTCGAGATGTGCCCGCTGCACAACCCGGTCGACGTCGCGCTGATCGACGAGGCGCAGATGCTGCACGACCCGGAGCGCGGCGCCGCCTGGACCGCCGCCATCATGGGCGCGCCGGCGCGCGAGGTGTTCGTGCTCGGCTCGCCGGAATGCGCGCCGATGGTGCGCCGCATCGCCGAGCTGTGCGGCGACCCGCTCGACGAGATCGTGTTGCAGCGCAAGGGACCGCTGCACGCCGCGACCGAGGCGGTGCCGCTCGGCGAGCTCGGCAAGGGCGACGCGCTGATCGCCTTCTCGCGCCGCGACGTGCTGGATTTCCGCGCCGCCCTGCAGGCGCGCGGCCGTCGCGTCGCCGTGGTCTACGGCGCGCTCAGCCCCGAGGTCCGCCGCGCCGAGGCCGCCCGGTTCAACAATGGCGACGCCGACATCCTGATCGCCACCGACGCCATCGGCATGGGGCTGAACCTCAACATCCGCCGCATCGTGTTCGGCGCGCTGCGCAAGTTCGACGGCACCCAGAGCCGCGACCTGCTGCCCCAGGAGGTCAAGCAGATCGGCGGACGGGCAGGGCGCTACGGCAAGCACGAGGCCGGCATCGTCGCCGTGCTCGCCGGCGCCGGCAGCCCGTCCTTCATCCGCGCCATGCTGGCCGCCCCGGCGGTCGATCCGGTCGAGCTGCGCCCGCTGGTGCAGCCCGATTCCGACATCGTCCGCGCCGTCGCCGAGGAGATCGGCTCCGACAGCCTGTTCGGCGTGCTGGCCCGCATCCGCCGCGCCGTGCTGCGCCGCGACGACCCCAACTACCGCCTCGCCGACATGAGCGCCGCCTTCGAGATCGCCACCGCGCTCGAAGGCATCGACAATCTCGATCTGTCCACCCGCTGGGCCTACGCCATGTGCCCGGTCGACGAGCGCGACAACGGCATCCCCCGCCTCGCCGCCTGGGCCACGGAACACGCCGCCGGCCGCGGCGTGCCGGTCCCCGGCGGCTCCCGCCTGCCACCCCCCGAACGCGCCTCCCGCGACGAACTCGAACGCGCCGAGAAACGCCACAAACGCCTCGTCGCCTGGCGCTGGCTGGCGCTGCGCTTCCCGGAAGCCTACCCGGCCCTGGAGGAAGCCAAAATGCTCACCGCCAAGCTCGACGGTTGGATCGAAGCCGTGCTGCGCCAGCAGCAGGCGCAGCGGCGGAAGTAGGGAAGGAAGGCCAGGGCGCTGCCCTGGACCCGCTGGGGCCTGAGGCCCCAGACCCCGGTTGTTCTGGTTTGCAGAAATGGCGATCGGGATATGGCCGCTTTGCGCCAAAATTGGTCGTATAGCGCCTGGGACGACAGCCCGACAGCTGCCATTCATTCGTCCTGCTTGGAGAATTACACAAATTCCCTGCGCACGGCCGCGAAGCGATTGCCTCTGTTACATTTCATCAGGACCCGTCGATCCGACGAGACACTCGTAAGCTAGACCGAAAATTTCAAGAGGACGTTGTCGACAAGGTCCTCAATAAAATCGACTACCTTCGACTTATTGACGGTCACGCCGGAAGGGTGCGCGCACGAATTTCGAGTGCTGAGTTTCTGATCGAGAATCTTTCGCACGTCATTTGAGACGATGCCCGCCGCTCGGCATAGTTCGATGAACTTGGTTTCCTTGATTTCGGTGAAATCGTCACGCTGCGACACCGACGTGATTTTCACGCCTTTGTCCTTCGATAGGGCCGCGTTGAATTCCCTTAGCCTGTGCGCGAGAATGTAGGCGAACAGGTGGTCAATTGCCAATATCCAAGTCATTGTGATGGCCGCGCGGTTCGCACCGATTTCAAAGCAGTCGATTGCTTCCTTCAAGAAATCTTTGTCAGCGCCAGCGGCCAATTTGTGTTCGAGACCCCGGAGCGTGGCGCTAGTCTGAGCCGTTACGGTTTCGGCGCCGAGCTTTTTCGACAATGCTTCTCTCACATGTCGTTGGAGCTTATATGCGCCATTTGCCTTGATGTACTTGGGTGGTTTGACTTTCAATCCCTCGGCCAACCGCGCACTGACGTTCGCAGGCACCGTCAGGTCACACGCCTTAAAGCAGTTGGTGATTTGCTTGGGCGTGGCTACTTCCTCTCCCAACTCGACTGTCAGGAAATAGACAAACAGCTCGACCAACCCGCCCTGGCTCTGGTTGGCCGCACCTTCAATGGAATTGTAGAAGCGATTGACAGCATCGCTCATTCAGCAGCCTTCCGCTTCATGGTATGATTAAAGTGATTGTCGCCCGCGATCGTGATGGGGAGGTCCGTAGACGAACGAAAATCGATGTATCCTAACTTGCTGCTGCTGTCGTAGAACGCCTGTGCAAACGCCTTCGGTATCTTGTCACCTGTGGCCTTAAAGCAGGTAAAGACCTGATCCGTGTTCGGACTATCTATCTCCAGCGACTCGGTCAGGAACTTGAGGAAGATGAGAATCTTCTCCGCGTTATTCTTCGGCATGAACTGGCCGTAGAAAGCGCCGAGGCGAGACGTGTCCAAATTCTTATCGAGCTTGGGTGAGTCTGTGACCACACCGCTGCCGGTCTCGTCGCCGTTGGTCTTCTTCTTCGCAGCGGGACGACGCTTCCCCCTCGACTTGGGTGCAGGTGCGATCTGCTCATCAGTGTTTGCCCTTGGAGACACGCCTTGCGGACTAGGAGGCACGGGCTGAGCTAACTTCACTCTTGGCAAGATTTGGGCCTTGAAGTCGGCGTAGATTTCGCGGACCAGCTCGGGATCGCCCTCAATGTCTATGAGACCTTGGGAGAGGTCGATGCGCAACTTCGTGGTCATGGGTTCTTTCCTGTTCGACAATCGCACGGCTTGCCATGGACCGCGCTTCTTGAAGCCAAGATATGAACCCTAGCGGCTTTTCAAGACAAGCGCCAAGAAAATTGTTGCGGTGGTGCGACGTGGGTCAGTCACCAAATTTCGCATGCCGGTACAGCGAGGCCAGCCCTGGCCCGATCACCAGTATCCTCTGATCGGTGACGTTCCTATGCCATGCTGGTCATCGGAGCCGCCCTGTTGGCGCGCCAACAGCGTGAGGCAGGCGCTCACCGCTTTGCAGCTTGGAGGCGCGTCGCCGCGATAGACGGTGCCAGACGATAGCGCACACGCGTGAGTCGCTCGGCCGTCGGCAAACTGGTCGCCGAAAACGGCAACGCTGCCGACGACGCTCACCTTGGCGTTGCGAACCAGCCCCCACATCATATAGAACCACTGTAGTCACAGGGAGTCGCGCATGCACCAGATCCAGTTGCGGGACGCCAAGGCGACCCTGTCCGCGGTGGTCGATCAGGCCCTCCAGGGCGAACCGTCGGTGATCACCCGTCACGGCCGCCCGCAAGCCGTGGTGCTGAGCTTCGAGGAATGGCAGCGCCTTTCCCGGGTGCCCTCGTTCGGCCGCCTGCTCATGGAAGCCCCCTTGCGCGACGAGGACCTGCCGGAACGCAAGAGCGGTCTCCGCTCCACCGACCTCTGACGCCGTGTATCTGGTCGACACCAACATCCTGTCGGCCTCGGCTCCAACCAAGGCCGTTCCGCAGCCTGCCCTCCGCGACTGGATGGACAGGAACAGTCACGCCCTCTTCCTGTCGGTCATTACCGTGGCCGAGATCGAGGATGGCATCTGTCGCAGCCGCCGCACCGGGGCGCGCGCCAAGGCGGCGCGGCTCGCGGAATGGCTGGACACGCTGCTGCATCTCTACGCCGATCGAATCCTGCCGATCGACCGCGCGATCGCCCGCCAGATCGGCATCCTGACCGACCGCGCCCGCGGACAGGGTCAAGATCCCGGCCTCGCCGACCTGGCGATCGCCGCGACCGCCGCCACGCACGACTACATTGTCCTCACCCGCAACGTCCGGCATTTCGCACCCCTCGACGTCCGGGCGACCGATCCGCACGAACGCCTGCCGGCGTAGGAAGGCCAGGGCGCTGCCCTGGACCCGCTGGGGCCGGGGGCCCCAGACCCCCGGCCGTTCCTGTTACGGTAACGCTTGCCACGTGTAAGGAATTCCCTTACCAAGAGGGGATGATCACCAGCAGGCTCAGCAGCAAGGCGCAGACGACCATCCCGCAGCCGATCCGGGCGGCCCTGAACCTGCGCGAGGGCGACGAGATCGCCTACGTCATCGAGGCCGGGCGCGTGGTGCTGACGCGCGCCAGGCCGGATATCGCGTCGGATGATCCGTTCAGAACCTTCGCTGAGTGGGACAGTCCGGCCGACGCCGAGGCCTATGCCGGTTTATGAGGTGTGGGATCTGATCAAGGTCCCGTTCCCTTACACCAACCGCCCTGTGCAGCAGCGTCGCCCGGCTCTGGTCGTGGCCGTTCCGGAGGCACCTGGCGGCCCGAACCTGCTCTGGGTGCTGATGGTCACGAGTGCGACCAATCGCGGTTGGACGGGAGATGTCGTCGTCTCCGATCTCGCCCAAGCAGGCCTCCCCGCGCCATCGGTCGTTCGGCCCGCAAAGATCGCAACGATCGAAGCAAGCGACGCCGAGAAGATCGGATGCTTGCCGCAAGCTGACCGGCGTCATGTTGCCGAAGCTCTGCGTGACAGGCTCAGGGACGCACTTACCTCTTGACGTGTCGCGTGACACGACGCGCTGCGTCCGAGGTCCCGCGTCCCCACGACCCCCTGACGCCTCCGCGCCGAAATCTTCCTGCAAGTCCGGAGACCGCAGCTCAGCGTTTCTTCGGCTGCCAGAGCTCGATCTTGGTGCCGTCGGGGTCCTGGATCCAGGCGAATCGGCCGAAGGGGTCATCGTCGTCGCGCTTCAGCACGGGAACGCCCTTCTTGGTCACGCGGGCGATGATCGCGTCCATGTCGTCCACCGCGAAATTGATCATGAATGCCCGCGTCGAGGGGCTCATGGAGTCGCTGGAGTCCGGAAAGGCGTTCCAGGACACCTTGGGAGGATGGCCCGGCGCATCGAACGCAAATACCGCTCCACCCCACGGCGCGATCTCGAGACCGAGAACGTCGCGATACCACTGTGCGAGAGCCTTGGGATCCTTGCTTTTGACGAACACGCCACCCACGCCGGTGACGTGACCCGGCTGCTCAGCCATGGCGACCTCCCGCCCGGCGAGCGTGACCACGACGACCAGGAGAGCAAGGCGCTTCGCGAACATGCGTCATCCCGTTTCGATCCCGCGTTGAGGATTCTGGCCGCGATCAGACCCGCCCTGCGACATTACATCGCTCCGGCAACGATCGCGCAAGCGTCCGATGCGGCAGCGGACTCTCCCGATCGGTTCCTGAGACCGTCGATCTAGAATAAAGTGCGATCCGCCTCGACAGCGTCCAGCAAAGGAACAGTATCCCGGATGCCTTCGTCCCCGCGCTGCCTGCCCGATCGCCGCCCCACCCGCGCACGTCGCCTTCGCCGGGGCGCCGCGCCCGCCCTGGCCTGCGTGTCGCTCCTGCTCGCCGGCTTCCCTGCCGACGCCGCCACCCCGATCGGCGTCTACGCCGCCGGCTCCCTCTCGACCGTGCTTCCTGCTCTCGTCGCCGCTTCCGGCCTCCCGCCCGGCACGGTCGCGCCGCCGGTGTTCGGCCCCGCCGGCGCGCTCGCCCATCGCCTGCAGGCCGGCGAACACGCCGACCTGTTCGCGTCCGCCGATCTCGCCCAGCCGCTCGCCGTCACCCGCAACGACCGCGGCCGCGTGGTCGCCTTCGCGCGCAACCGGATGTGCATTCTCTCCTCGCGCGCCCTCGGCCTCGCGCCGGACACGCTGCTGCAGCGCCTGCTCTCGCCCGCGCTGCGCCTCGTCACCGCCACCCCCGTCACCGACCCGGGCGGCGACTACGCGCTGGCCGTGTTCGATCGCGCCGACGCGCTGCATCCGGGCGCCGGTGCCGTACTGCGCGCCAAGGCGCTGCATCTGCTCGGCGGCAAGGTCCACGGCCCTGCCGCGCTGCTCGCC